>JAZNIJ010000106.1:0-2587 GCA_045577455.1 Eubacteriales bacterium | reverse complement strand
ACTTTATTAAAACACCAACTTATGTATAATGAAGTCGTAACACACGTATATATATTTGAGTTCGAAAAAGTATACCTTTTCGAACTTTTTATTTTTTTCTTGCCAATCCATAAAATGTACTCACTGGCATATTACATTCTTTAGCAGCCTGTTTTAAAGTAATCTTTTTAGAGCACCAAGCTTCACATACATTTTGAAAATTTTCGGGTAAAGTAGTTGGAGGTCTTCCAAATTTAACACCTCGTGCTTTTGCTGCAGATATTCCTTCAGCTTGACGCTGTTTTATGTTAATTCTTTCATTTTCTGCGACAAATGATAAGACTTGCAATACAATGTCTGAAAGAAATGTTCCCATCAAATCTTTTCCGCGCCTTGTATCCAACAAGGGCATATCCAAAACAACAATGTCTATCCCTTTCTCTTTAGTCAATGTTTTCCATTGAATCAAAATTTCTTCGTAATTTCTGCCCAAACGATCAATACTCTTTATATAGAGCAAATCATCCCTTTTTAATTTTTTAAACATTTTTTCGTATTGCGGACGATCAAAATTTTTCCCTGATATTTTGTCTGAATATATATTTCTCCTTACGATTCCAACCTTTTCAAACGCAACCAACTGTCTATCTTCATTTTGATCTTTAGAACTAACACGAACATATCCGTATACATTCATTTTTTTCTCCTATAAAACATTATATTTTTTAATATAGTTCCTCGTTTTAGATAAATTCAAACCATAATAATCTTCTTCAAAAAAAATGTGGCAACAAATTAATATGTTGGCCACATTTATATTTTCCTAACTTTACAAAAAATTTAATTAAAACAATAAAATAAGATAATACATTTTAACTATGCATATTTCTTATTGTAAAAAAATCGCCTCAAACCAACTTTGAATTGAGTTTGAAGCGATTTCATTTTACAAATCTAATTACTAATTAAATTAGTCGTTCTTTGTGAGAGCGTCTTTGCGGGAAAGGTTGTATCTGCCCTTATCGTCTATTTCAAGGAACATAACCTTGATTGTATCACCGATATTAACAACGTCTTCAACCTTTTCAACACGCTTACGGTCTAATTTGGAAATATGAACAAGACCTTCTTTACCCGGAGCAAATTCAACAAATGCGCCGAATGTCATTATCTTTGTTACAACGCCTTCAAAAATCTGACCCGGTTCGGGAACAAGAACAATTGCGTTGATGATATTGAGTGCCTTATATGCAGCATCCTTATCAATTGCGGAAATGAAGATTGAGCCATCGTCTTCGATGTCAATTTTTGCACCTGTATCAGCGCAAATCTTCTGAATAACCTTACCGCCCTTACCAATAACTTCGCTGATTTTTTCAACATCGATTTTGGTTGAAATCATCTTTGGAGCATATTTGGAAACATCTGCTCTTGGTTCGTTAATGCAAGGAAGGATAACATTATCAATAATGTGGAATCTACCCTTTTTGGTTGTTTCAAACGCACTCTTGATGATTTCAGGTGTAAGACCGTCAATCTTAAGGTCCATCTGAATTGATGTGATACCGTTTTTAGTACCTGCAACCTTGAAGTCCATATCGCCAAAGAAGTCTTCAAGACCCTGAATGTCAATCATAGTCATCCAGTTTTCGCCTTCGGTGATAAGTCCGCAGGAAATACCTGCAACAGGTGCTTTAATTGGAACACCGGCATCCATAAGAGCCAATGTTGAAGCACAAACAGAACCCTGTGATGTTGAACCGTTTGAAGAAACGATTTCAGAAACAACACGGATAGCGTATGGGAATTCTTCAACTGAAGGGAGAACAGGAACCAAAGAACGCTCTGCCAATGCACCGTGACCGATTTCGCGTCTGCCCGGGGTTCTTGCTGCCTTAGCTTCACCAACGGAGTAACCCGGCATATTGTAATGATGCATATATCTCTTTTCGGTTTCGTCACCGATACCGTCGAGAATTTGAACTTCGCTCATAGGAGCAAGAGTTGCGATGGAAAGAACTTGAGTTTGACCTCTTGTGAAGAGACCTGAACCGTGTGTTCTGGGAAGAAGTGAAACTTCAGAAGCGAGAGAACGGATTTGATCCATGCTTCTTCCGTCAACTCTCTTTTTCTCGGTAAGGAGCCAACGACGTACAATTTTCTTTTGAAGTTTGTACATACATTCGTTGATCATTACCTGAGAATCTGGATATTCTTCTGCCAAAGCTTCGTTTACGCGTTCATAAATAGGCTGAAGTTTAGCATCACGAACTGTTTTATCATCTGTGTAGAGAGCTTCCATAACGTCAGCTTCTGCCATTTCAGCAATTTTAGCAAACATATCTGCATCAACTTCGCAGGAAGGATATTCAAACTTAGGTTTGCCGATTTCAGCAACCATTTCGTTGATGAAAGCGATAACGGGTTTGATTTCTTCATGAGCTTTCATGATAGCTTCAAACATCAAATCATCAGGAACTTCATTTGCACCTGCTTCGATCATAACAACTTTCTTTTCGCTTGCAGCAACAGTAAGTTGAAGATCACTCTTTGCTCTTTGTTCTGCAGTAGGGTTTACGATGATTTCGCCATCAACAAGACCCATGAA
>JAZNIJ010000105.1:0-22775 GCA_045577455.1 Eubacteriales bacterium | reverse complement strand
GCTAATATGAAATACAGATACGGAAACAGAGAATTTTGGTGTCGCGGATATTATGTAGATACAGTAGGAAAAAACAAAAAGGCGATTGAGGAGTACATAAGAAAGCAACTACAAGAAGATTTGGCATACGAACAAATGAGCTAAAAGAACTTGTTGATCCGTTTACGGGTGAGCCAGTACGCGCAAGCAAAAAGTAAGCCAACCGCTTTAGCGGTAGCTTGAGTCCGCTTGCGGTTGGCAGATTTTTCGGTGGGCTTTCAGCCCTGCCAGTAATATGCCCTTATAGGGCTGAGCAAGCCACCGGCTTAGCCGGTGGTTATGACTTTTTATCTTAATTGTATTTTTTGTTTTATACTAAGGTGTATTTTATGATAATTTGTATATCATACAAGGTCTGCCACCTGTTTCGTAGTCAATCTCGGAGAGTAAGATTCCTTTTTCAGCAAGGTAATTCAGATATCTTCTGACGGTTACGCCTGTAAGATTGATTCGCTCTGCAATATCGTCGCCTGTCATCCATTCTGATGGGCTTTTTCTTATTTCATCGAGAATAATCTGCAAAGTTTTTTCCTGTATGCCCTTTGGGAGAAGCTCATCGTTCTTTTTATGTGCGTTTTCTATAATGTAATCAATGTTTTTCTGATTAAGGGTATCAAGGTCTTTAAATGCTGAAAGGTGGGAAATATATTTATCAAGTGCGAGTCGAAAACGGTCATAGGTGAAAGGTTTAACGAGATAATCTACAACTCCAAGGTGCAACGCTTCCTCTAAGGATGCTCTGTCATTTGCGGCTGTTACCATAATAATATCAACCGATTTCTTGTTTTTGCGAATTTGACGGAGGGTTTCAAAACCGTCCATCAGTGGCATATATACATCCAAAACAATTAAATCAACATCGTTGTTTTCAAGGTATTCAAGCGCACTTTTTCCATCCTTACATTTTTCAACAACATGAAATGCTTTGTTGCGATTGACGTATTGCTCGTTAATCATCGAAACCATTGGATCATCTTCAACGATTAAAACTTTATAATACATAATTTTGCTCCTCTATTTACCAAATCTTATCGTAACAGATGTACCAACACCGAATTGAGATTCAAGCATTATCTCTCCACAGAGATTTTCCACAAGTCGCTTCACTTGATAAAGCCCTGTTCCTCTGCATTCTCCTTTGGTTGAATATCCGTTTAGAAATACTTTTTCCATATCTTCTTGTTTGATGCCGATACCAGAATCCTTAATTGTAATCAAAAGCGATTCTTGTTTTGAATAGATGCCAAACAGCAATTCTTTCGGTTTATCCAAATCATCTCTTGATTCATTCATAGCATCAAAGGAATTGTCTATAAGATTTCCAATTATGGTTATCAATGTTTCTGTTGGAACGATGTGGTTGCTCTTGGAAAATACCGAGCTTTCCTCTAATATGAATTTTACATTAAGCTCAGATGCTCTTGCAGATTTGCCGATTAGCAGAGCTGCGATGGCTGGTTCGGAAATTGCAGACATAATTTTGCTGATTGTCTCTCTCTGCACTATGGTTATATTTTCGATATAAGTTGACGCTTCATCGTACATTTCCATTTGAAGAAGTCCGAGAATTACATGTAGTTTGTTTGTAAAATCGTGGTTGTTGGCTCTCATAGAATCTACAAGATATCTTGTTCCTGCAAGGTCTTCCATCAGCTTTATATATTCCTCGCGGTTATGCAGAATACCAACAGCACCAATAATTTCATTTTCTTTCTTGATTGGTATACGATCTATTATGAGATTGGTATTTTCAAGTCTTGATTCGTGAACGCCAAACTCTTTTTCCCCAACTGAAAGAGTGTTTTCAAATATGTCAGGATCACAAATGTTTTTAATGGGATGACCAATAATATCTTTCTCGGCAGAAATCAGGGAACAACCGAGCATTTTTATCGCTGGTGTATTGATGAATTGCACAATTCCGTTTTTATCAATGGCAAGCACGCCCTCTGCAAGGGATTCTAAGATATTGTCTCTAACTTGGTACATTGCAGAAAACACGTCAGGTTCGTATCCGTGAAGTTTCTTTTTGATTTTTCGCGAAAATTCGGCTGATATGATAACTTCCATCAAAACAGCAATAATGGTAATCAGAGAGAATATAAACAGCGTTTGCAGAGTTTCTTTTTTGATACTCTCTTTAAGCATAACTGTGATAACAAATCCATCATAATTCCCGTTTTCATCGTATATAGCAGCATAGGCACGACGTTGTTTGCCTGATGGGCCGTTGTTATCCTCAGCATAGAAATCGTTATTATTAAATATGGGCAGTGTGCCATCATAGGTTGTGCCAATTAACGTATGATTTGAGTGATACAGACGAACATTGTTTGTTCCAACGATGGAAATAACATCAATATCTCCGAGAGATTTTTGAAGGGAATCGAAATACTCGGTCAAATATTCTTTATTTGTGCCGTTTTCTATATCGTCAAGCAATGGTGATGTTGCAATTGTTTGGGATACATTTTGAAGATTTCTATCTCTTTTTTCTGTTTCAAAATGCACATTGATGATGATTCCTGCACCGCCTAGCACAATCGCCAATAATAGAATCAATATCAACTGGGTTGAGAAGATTCGCTTTTGTATTTGGTGAATTGAATTGCTCGATACCAATTTCTTCTTTTTCATGTATGTCTCCATTTGTATGCAATTTTCGTTATTATATCATATTTTTACTTTTAAAAATAGCTTTTTAAAGTAAAATAAACAAAAAAATAAAAAAAGATGTTCCTTATTTTTGTAAAATTGATTTATTTGTTCCTTCGTGATATGTTAATAGCATCAAAAATCACAAAGGAGATTTACCTATGGAAATTGCACCTATTCTTGAAACAATTATGCTCGTATGCTTCGGCTTTTCTTGGCCTATGAATCTGATTAAGGCATATAAGGCAAAAACAGCTAAAAGCACCAGCTTGCCTTTTATCTTACTTATTATCATGGGATATATAGCAGGTATTTCAGCAAAGATTTCGTTGGGAAATATTAACTATGTATTGGTAGCATATCTGCTCAACCTTGCCATTGTTTCTCTCAACCTTGTTGTTTATTTCAGAAATACTGCCCTTGACAGAAAAGCTAATAAAAATTAAAGGAGAATGCGGATATGTTTGAAAAAGAAATTTCAAAATATAAATCTCTCAATCGGTTTGCAGAATCAGATGGTATTGTTATTTTTGGTGGAAGCGGTGAAGTTAATATACCTCTTGGAGAATTGAAGCAAGCGTTTGCATTCAACTGCAATATCTACAACCGTAGCTTTTCAGGGCTTTCTGTGGCTGATTCTATAGATGTTTATGATAAATGCATTTCAGAGCTATGCCCCGACACTATTCTCATACATATGGGAGATGCAGATATATACAGCTTTGTCGGTAAAGAAACCGAGTTTAAAGAAAATTATCGTTCTCTCGTTGACGCAATCAGAGAAAAAAACAAAAACTGTCGCATTGTTATTGTATCTCTTAAAAATCATAATGGAAATCCTACTGTTGTTGAAATAAATAAACTCCTTAAAGAGATTGCCGCTTTAGAAAAAAGTGAATTTGTAGACATTTCAGAAAAAGTTGATTTTAATATAAAAGAAAATTGCGAAATTTCATCTTTCATCTATGATGTCGGTTTTGTTAGTCCTTTGAATATTAAACGTCCTATTTATAACCTTGTGAGAATTTTGCTTTTCTACGAGGGTTAATGCCAATCTTTTTAAAAGTTAAAACATATATTTTTTAAAGGTGATTCATTTTGAAATGTAATTAAAAATCGGAAATAATATTTTATAGGAATGCTATCTTAAAAAATGCATTCACCATTAAACAAACGGTTTTTGCACATCCGTTTGTTTTTATTTTCTGGTTGTGTTTTTTCTCATTTTATGATATATTATTATCAGAGTAAAATTCAAAAGGAGTATAGTATGATTTATACACCATTAACAAAAAAAGGCATTGAAGCTATGCTTTGAATCACATAAAGAACAAGTGGATAAAACGGGGGTGCCCTATGTTTTTCATCCGTTTCATTTGGCAGAGCAAATGGATGATGAGATATCAACCGTTTGTGCGTTGTTGCACGATGTAGTTGAGGACACAGATGTTACCTTTGAAAATCTTGAACAAATGGGATTTCCCAAGGAAGTGTTGGATGTGTTGTTGTTACTTACCCACGATGAAGCAGTGCCGTATATGGAGTACGTTAAAAACATCAGCAAAAACTCAATTGCTAAAAAGGTAAAGATTGCCGACCTTTTGCATAATAGTGATGTTTCTCGTTTAGATTGCGTTGACAAAAATCCGAAATGAAAAGTATAAAGAGGCACTTCAGATTTTAGGGTATTGATTCTTTTATAATTTAAAGAATAATCTTTGTTGTTGAGTTTGCATACTGAAACAGTTTTCTTTACATATACTTACTCTCTTAAAGGGTTGTGTGGTTGCAAACATCTTTTTTATTATGAAAAATAGATGAATTATCTAAAATAACTTTTTTGGATCTTGACATTATTCGAGATATAGAATATAATATGAATAGTTAATACTTGCAAGGAGAAAAGGATATGCTTCAGTATATTACCGCACGCGAGGCGGCTGAAAAATGGAATATATCTCAAAGGCGGGTTTCTGTTCTTTGTGCCGAAAATCGAATTCCTGATGCTGCGATGCTTGGGAATATGTGGATTATACCACGAGACGCTCAAAAACCTTCGGATGCAAGAAAAGAAAAGCAAACCAAGCTTAAAACGGGCGCACATCCATTTCTTAAATGGGCAGGGGGTAAAGGCCAGCTACTTGAAGTTTTGAAAAAAAAATTACCCCAACGCATGGGGACGGAAATTTCAAAGTATGCAGAACCATTTGTGGGCGGTGGAGCTTTTTTGTTCGACCTTATCAATACATACAAGTTTAAAGAGGTATATATAAACGACAACAACAGGGAACTTATAAATGTATATGAAGTCGTTAAGAATTTTTGTGATATTCTGATTTTTGAATTGAGGGATTTGGAAGACCAATATAACATTTTGCCTGAAGAAGAACAGCAAATATTATACTATGAAAAAAGGGAATGTTATAACAACCTTGAATTGAACGCAGAAACGAGTGTAAAAAAAGCATCATTGTTTATTTTTTTAAATAAATCATGCTTTAATGGGATTTATCGGGTTAATAAAAGTGGTAAATTTAATGTTCCCTTTGGGAAGAGACGCACTATAAATATCTGTGATATAGAAAATTTGCATAAAACATCAGAGCTTTTGCAAAAAGTTATAATGCGATCCTGCGATTATCATGATGTTTTGAATTTTGCAGACTCCTCAACCTTCGTTTATTTTGATCCGCCGTATAGACCTCTTAATGCAACTTCTTCATTTACCGCATATACTGAAGGAGATTTTTCGGATGAAGATCAGATTGAGTTGGCTGCACTGTTTAAAAAACTATCGGAAAAAGGGGTAAAAGTTATGCTTAGTAACTCAGACCCTAAAAATGTTAATGAAAACGATGATTTTTTTGATGACTTATATTGCGGATATCATATTATGCGTGTTAATGCTTCCCGAGCTATTAACAGCGTCGGCAGCAAGCGTGGAAAGATTAAAGAGTTGCTGATTACTAATTACTGATTACTGATTAGTGATTACTGATGCTAAGAGAGGACTTCAAATGAAAAATAGAAATTTCAATATCTGGTTATCCAATTTTCGTGAAAGTATTGCTGATTATGGCTACTACATAGATTTTGAAAAAGTTCACCGTAATGTTCAAACTGTAAAAGTGGAGTTAAATATACTCAATTCTCTTATCGGGTCTAAAACTATAAAAAATGATTTTAATGTTTTGCTGAAAAGATATCCGGAGATTTTAAAATGCATCCCGTTGCTTCTTGCTGTCAGAGCTAACGAAATATATTGCCAGGATGAAAACGGTGGGTATTTATATAATTTTGATAAATACAATCTGAACATTTGTGAAAATTTCGAACAATACTCTTACTTTATGGAGAAAACGGGACTTTTTGATCTGATTGAAAATCATATCATCAATAACCTTGTTGATTATGCAACGGGGGTTGAAACGGGGCTTGATTCAAACGGTCGCAAAAATCGTGGCGGTGATTTGATGGAAAACTTGGTCGAAAGCTATATCAAAGAAGCTGGATTTATAAAAGATAAAACATATTTCAAGGAAATGAAAATTAGTCAAATCGAAAAGAAATTCGGCATCGATTTGTCTTCTATATCCAATAACGGGAAAACGGTTAAGCGTTTTGACTTTGTTATTTATGCTGGAAATACAGTTTATGGAATTGAAACAAATTTTTATACAGGCGGTGGTTCAAAATTAAACGAAACAGCACGAAGTTACAAACAGATTTGCCAAGAATCCAAAGAAATTGAGGGGTTCAAATTTATTTGGTTCACTGATGGAAAGGGCTGGCTGGAAGCACGAAATAATCTCGAAGAAATCTTTGATGTTATGACCCATATTTACAATATCAAAGATCTAGAAAATGGTATAATTTCAGAGGTTATAAAGTAATGACGAAGAAAATCACAAAATGGAGTCCTGATGATTTTGAATTGGAAACGACATCCCACTGGTCTTTCCCAAAGCGTGGGGATTGGGCAACTCACGATGCAAAATGGCGTGGAAATTGGTCTCCCTACATCCCGAGGAATATTATTTTAAGGTATTCCAAAGAGGAAGATTTGGTGCTTGACCAATTTGCAGGCGGTGGAACAACTCTCGTTGAGGCAAAACTGCTTAATCGAAACATAGTTGGCGTTGATGTAAATGATGTTGCTCTTGCACGTTGCAGAGAAAAAACAGATTTTGAACATGAAGGAGCTAATGGAAAGGTATATTTACGAAAAGGGGATGCTCGAAACCTTGAGTTTCTTCGGGATGAAAGCGTTGACCTTGTATGCACCCATCCGCCATATGCCGACATAATTCGTTACAGTGAGGATGTTGAGAATGACCTGTCTCACTTAAATATGAAGAATTTTCTTCCCCAAATACGCAGGGTTGCAGAAGAAGCATATCGTGTTTTAAAAAAGGACAAGTTCTGTGCCATTCTTATGGGTGATACTAGAAAAAATGGAATGGTTCAACCTTTAGCTTTTGAAACTATGACTATGTTTCAACTTGCAGGATTTAAATTAAAAGAAATTATTATTAAAGAACAGCATAATTGCCAAGCTACAGGATATTGGAAAACCAATAGTGTAAAATATAATTTTCTTTTGCTTGCTCACGAATATTTGTTTGTTTTTAAAAAATAATAATTTTTGGTTAACTATATAACAAAACAGATGCTTGCGGAATCCGCAAGCATCTAATCGATTTGACTTTTAAAATAATTCTAATTTGATTTTTTGCAATAGACAATTGTATAGTCAGAATTCAAAGAATCTTTCGCAAAAAGTATAATTCCGTTATTTCCCGAAAAATCATTTTGGGAGATATCGGATTTTACTTTTATACTTTGAACGGTGAATGGATAGGAAGCTCCTGTTGTATCTGTGAAGAAAACGGAATCGCCTTCGGTGATGTTTTTCATAAAATCAAACTGACCCTTGTTTCCGCTTCCCCCAACAACGAGAGACCCATTATAAATGCTTCCTGTATATCTATGAGGATAATTGGGGAGTTTATCCACATTCCATTCTGAACCAACGGGCAGGGCAACGGAGTGTTTTGGAAGCTCAATTATGCCCGAAAAGTTGTTGCCGTTAAGCTCCATAGAAGGCATATCAATATTGATTCTATCGTCATATGCACCCGAATGAATTGGTGGCATAAGCTCCTTAAGAAGTGAAACTGTTTCTTTCGCTTCTTTTTCTCTGCGGTTTTGCAATAGAGGAATAGATATTACCGTTACCAAAGAGGCAACAATAAGAATTACTCCCAAAACCATAAGGGTTATTTGTTTTTTGGATTTTATTTCCATATTTTAATCACTTCTGTTTAAGTGCCTTTGACACATATTTCAATCACTTTGTTTAAGAAATCTTGCCTTTGACAGTGCAATAAGAGCCATGCCCGAAAGGAACATAATAATTATAAAATAATATATGTTGCTATTATCACCCGGCTTTACCGGTGGTGGTTCTTCACCGTTATAAACATTGGTTATTATAATTGTTTCTTCGTTTTTCTCAATTGTAACTGTGTATTTTTCGTCGATGTTTCGTTCAACAGCTGTCCATACATGTCCTGTTTCGGAATCCCATTTATATGACCAATTGTTATCAGTGTCAAGAGTTACTGTATTGTTGAAAACTCCGTCTTTGTATATGTCAACGGTAACGCTATCAGGTCTTTTTTCGGAAAAACCACTATCTTTCCACTGCTTTATTATCTTATGGCTCTCTTTTTCAGGTGTAACTGTTTCAGATTTTGGATATGCCTCAACCTCGTATAGATGGTCTCCGTTTTCATTTGGGTATGGAGTAAGTGTTATAAATGTTTCGTAAATCAAAGATTTTGCTTCGCTTTCCACATTTATACCCATAACGAGATACATTCCGCTTTGTATATTTTCAAAAACAGCGTTTCCATTTTCTCCTGCAAGTGTTTCGTATGTCGGTGTTATTGAATCGGCTATAATGTATGAAGAAAGAGTTGAAGCCATAGCTTTCCATTCAGCTTGTGATGTTATGCCGTATACATTAACAGGATAAATATCGAAAGGAGAAACAACGCTATATGTGCCGTTTTCTTCGACAGAACATACAAGATATATTTTTATTTGTTTTCCACGTGCTTCTTCGCAATAATGAACGGTGATGGAAGTTGGCTTTGATATGTCAATGGGCTCAGCATTAGCAACCGTTGATGCAAAGAAAACCTGCAAGGTAATAAAAAATAATATCAAAGATGTATATATTGAAGCTCTTGTTCTGCGTTTCATTCTAAATCTTCTCCGTTCTGGCTCTTTTGAACCGGCTTGAAAAACACTATCATTATAAGGGTGAAAAGAATTGGCAGGGCAACAATTGGTGTTACTATAAGCGAATCTATACGATAAGCATCGGATGTTACATAAATTGTTTTATGCTCAATTGTTTCAATCCTCACGCCTCGCACAAGTAAACGGTGGGTGTTTATACCGTATGGAGTACAGGTGAGTAAGGTGCATAAATCTTCCCCTTCTTCAATAAGGAGCGCAGAAGTATCATCGGGATTAACTGTTTGAATCTTATCAACCTGATAAGTCAGCACACGGTCAAGAACAGTTATTCTGAATGTATCTCCAAGCTCCAACTTGTCAAGGTTGGTAAACAATGTTGCAGAGGGAAGCCCTCGATGAGCAGAAACAACTGTATGAGTTCCCGCACCGCCAACAGGTAGCGATGTACCCTGAATGTGGCCTACCGCAATACTGAGAACATCATCGTCTGTTCCGTGATATAGTGGAAGTTCAACATTTATTTTCTCAATTGTAACATACCCCATCATTCCTGTATCGGTAAGATTAAGCAAATCAAAATACCCTTCAACCTTTTCGTGTTCAATTAAAGGGAGTTTAAGCTCACTTAATTTTTTGTTATATTCTTCTGCTTTGGAGAAATATTCCGCATAATCCTTTTTGGGAATGTTTTCAAGCATTTTTTCATAGTCAACAATTGCCTTTGATTGACTTCTCATATTCCAATAATTGCTTATTGAGGGATAGAGCATAACGATAAGGCCAATAAAAAAAACTGAAAGAAATATAATTGTTGACCATTTACGCTTTTTCTTTGTCTTTTTTTGTTTTTCTTGTTTTTCTTTTTTCATCTGTTTTCTACGAAATTTACTTCACTTCAATCAAAAAAATATTTTTGCTCAAAGGGAGATAAATTTCAACTGTAATAAAGTTGCCCGTGAGAGAGAGCAAAGCCCTCTCTCACGAAATAAGCCGAAAAATTATTCAGCAACCTTTGCAAATCTCTTCTTAGCAACTAAAACAACGCCTGCACCCATGAGCATAAAGCCACCGATGAGGATGAACATAGTTGTTCCGAATCCGCCTGTTTCAGGAAGCATTGAACCGGTTTTGTTAACGATGTGAACGCCTGAACCGGAGGAATATGTTCCGTTTGTGAATACAGAATCAAGGTTAGCGTCTGCAATGATGAATCTCTGACGAGCTGTGAGCTTGTTGTATCCTTTAGGAGCTTTTGTTTCTTCAAGGTAGTATGTACCATTGTCGAAACCAACAATTCTTACCTTACCATCGTTAACAACGATAGTAACGCCTGGTTCGTCAGCTCTTGCTCTGCGGTATGTAACGCCATCATTCATAAGAACAACTGCAATTTCATTTCCGCCTGTTGCTGCATCGTAAATTTTGAATTCCGCACCTGTTATCAATCTGTTCTGATCGTCTGTTTTAACAATGTCAAAACCGAAGGTGTTTGTTTTGGTGGTGTCGTGTGTTGTAACATTTTCTTCACCATATTCAAGCCATGCTTCGTTGGGGTTTCCGTCGCCGGCAACAATAGCATCTCTGTTGAGCATTGCTTCGTAGTATACGATGATTTTGTCGTTCATTTCAAGAGAATCACAGAATTCTTTTGTGAAACGAACTTCGAATGTGCATTCGTCAGCAATAGTTTCGTCAGCAATAACTGTGTAGTCTTTTGTTGCTGTAAGCTCTGTATTTGCGCTTGTTCCGGGAACGATATGTTCAACGGAGGAAACTCTGATGAATGTAAGTCCTGCGGACATTTTATCGTGGAGAATATAGTTTTCTGCACCAGCGTGAACATTGATTGTTGTGCGGAAGAATACTGTTTGTCCAATGTCTGCGGTGTTTGCATCTGCCCACTGGTTTGTGGAATCTTCCTGAACCTGCTTGTCGATTGTGGGGATACCGTTTTTAGCATTGATAACAGCAGCTGGGTTTGTTGTGGTGAGTCCGCAAAGAGCACCAATTGTGGAATCGATAAGGTAGTATCCAAGAGTGAGGTTGGAGAAAATACCTGATGTTACATTTGTTTCGGAATTTGTTGAAACAACAAATTCGCCGTCGTTAAGGGAGCTTTTAACAGGAGCGATGTCGTTTGCTTTTGCATATGCAAGAGCAATTTTTGCAAAGCTTGCAACGCTGTCTGCATCGTCACCGTTGATCCAGGTTACATATCCTGCATCGTCAATTGCAACATATGAGAGAGCTTCAGCGGTTGCGAAGAAGCCAGCCCAGTCTGCATTAACCTTGTAGGAATATGCGCCTGATGTTGTGTTGTAGCTTTCGAGATCAAGAATCTTGTAGATCTCGTAAGTTGAGCTTTCGGTAACACCGTTGATTGTAACTGAACCGTCGGTTTCACCTTCAGCAGAAACGGGAATTGCTATAGTCATTAAAACCATAACAACCATGAGGAGTGAGAAAAACTTTTTCATGTTTTTTTCCTTTCTTTGTTTTTTTATGATTTTTCCAAGATTAAAGAAAAAGTTGGCTTACGCTTTCTTTTTCTTTACCCTTGAAACGAATCCGAAAATAATAGCAATTGCCATTAACGATATACCGCCATATATAAAGGGTTCTGCACCGCATCCACCTGTTTCGGGAAGCAGGTAGCCCCTTCCAAAGCGGTATACATTAGTTAATGTTGTTTCATATTTGTTTGGGTTTCCGGGGATAACGGTAACTTCTCCGTAAGAGGGGAGCCAATCGTCTGTTTCCCAGCTTTCTTCAATGGTGTAAACGATAATGTTTCCGTTTTCATCAGTATAGGGAAGCCCGAGAAATGTTTCGCTCCAATTGTTTTTAATGCTGAGAGTTATTGTTCTGCCCGTGTCTTTTCCGTTTGCAATTAATTTAACGGTTGCCTGTAGCTTTTCGTACAGATCCTTTGAACCCATGCCTGTATCCCAAAGCTTTGTAACCTTAAGAGAGGTTTCGGTTTCAAGAGGTGTATTGGTGACCTCGAAAGCGTTGTCTTTCACCTGAACCCTTATTTCTTCGCTTGTTTTAACTACAGGTCTGAAGTATAACGCTCCGGGGCTGTATTGGGTATGGGAACCGGTTCCGTTGGAATTCAAACCCGCGAAATAACGTCCGGAGTAGGAGAGGGAGAAGCCCGACGATGAGCTTGCAAACGCAAGGGCTTGATAATTTGCGTTGTTATATGTTGCGTAGAAATATGTGCTGTTGCCGTTGTATTGGCAGGTGAGTATCTGACCTACGGCATTTGTAAGTTTAACATTGTTTCCGCTGACGGTTGCCGTCCAAAGAGCAAGAGGAGACGCTTTTGCTTCTGCTTCACTTACCCACATAAAAGACCCTGAGGATGATGAGACTGTTGACAAATACCCGTTTGAGGTTCTGAGAAGATATGCCTTCCCGTTTTCAAAGGTGTAAGATTCTGCCCAAGCTTCTTCACTGATGACTATTTCTTCAACCTTCTCAACGTGGGCATAATAGCCCGATTTATACGCTTCTTCAATGCCGTATATAACTTCAGTTTCACCGTCTGCATAAAACTTTGGCAAGCTTGTCCATGTGTACTGCCATTCGTTTTCGTCGCTAAGGTCTATTTCTCTTATTCTTCTTACGGTACCGTCGGGGTCTGTAACCGTAAGGTAAACCGTAACAAAATCACCTGTGTGGTCAATTCGGTCGTTCCATTTTTTCATGACTTGAACAGATGTTGTTTCTTCAACCCATAAGGGGGCATTTGTTGCAATGATGTACGCCTGCTGTGTTTCTTCATCGATCTTGAAGCCGTGAACGGTAAATCCGTTTGAAACAGCATCGTTTCCGTCTTCAACAATTTCAACGCTGTATGATGCGATACCTCGTTTATCCAAGGAAAGACAGATAATTCCGCTTGCGCATCCATATCCTTCGGTGTGGGGTGGGGCGGTTTCCTTTATGTAATATGTCTTTCCTGCGGACATTCCCCACATTTTTGCAATACCGTTTTCAACGGTAAAGGTGTTTTGAGGTGGTTCATTGTTATCATGTGCTTCTTTGCTTTCCCAAAGCTCTGCGGGAATCGTGCAGGCAAGGTCAGTGTAAACGGAAAACTCTGCTCCGTTAAGCACATCCTGTGTTAAAACGTCCTCTTTCTGAATACTGAAGCTGAATCGGGGTGCTAAGTTAAAATAAATTGCACAGTTGGATTGTGAGCTTCCTCTTTCAAGATAGTAGAATGTGAGAGTGTGTTCACCTTCGTCAAAGCCGTTAAGCGTTCCTGTCTGAACACCGTTAACGGTAACTACACCTGTTGAGAAGTTGATATCTCCGCTTTCAACACCGTGGATACCACCAATATCAAGAACCAATTTCCCGTCTAAAAGCACCCAAACATCATCGTCGCCCGAAAACTTGAAGTGCATATTCTTTCCGTAAAGGTCGAGGTTTCCATAGTTTCCTTCTGAATCCCTTGAACCCGGTGCATCGGGAAGATAGAAGTCTATATCAATGCTCATACCGAAAAGATAGTTTGTTCCAACATTGGTAACAGCGTTATCTTCTGTGTTGTATTTTGCATCGTATGTGAAATGGTTAACTCCGCTGTATTCTCCGTTAACACCGTTATATGTGTATGTTCTTATGTTTTTATCGTTGGTGTTTGCATATGGTGAGTTAAAGGGAAGGAAGTCTGAATATTTCTTGTCATCACTACCCTTTGCGGAGTCCGTTGTTCTTTCAAGGTAATCGTAAACATAAAATCTTCCGTCGGTCTGATTATACGATGCCGCATTCATGGTTGAATCGTAATAATAATAACCGTAATGCTGGTCATTCTTGTCTTCCATTACCTGGAAAAGGTGGTCGCCTGTTCCTATGTAGGTTTTGCCAATTACCCCTGTTTGAGTTTGTGGATTAAAAGATGTTTCGTGGTTAAACAGGAGATTTGCCAGCTCGTCTGTGTAGATGCCCGAATATACACCGCCATTTGTGTTCTTGTCGTTAGTGTTGTTTGGGTATGAAATGGATGAGCCGTATGAGTCCCAGTCTCTGAAAATGAAATTCAAGGCAGGGTTGCCATACATGGTGTTTCCGTTGGTAAGCAAATTCCAACTTTCAGAATGTCCTGAGGAGCTTGAAGATACGCTGGCATTTGATGACATTACATTGAAAAGAGAGCCATAATCAAACACCCTTGTTGTTATAAAATCGTTTGTGCTTACTGTATTTGAAACAGAAGCGTTATACTTACCTATATCGTAAGTTGCGGCAATCCAATCTGCGTAAAAAACAGTGTTGCCTGTAACCGTAACTTCTGCACCCGGTGCATAATACTTTCCGTTTGTTATGTCATACCAACCGTTCAGCTTGTATGAATACTTTTGTGGCGTTTGCCATTCTTCGGGCAATTTCAGTATATCTCCAACAGAAACGCTGTAGCTTTTATCCAACGAACCGCTGAGAGACATAAGCCGTCCGTTTGTTCCGTCGAGCCAAACTGTGCATCTGCTTGTCATACCAAAGGAATATGTTGCCGCAATTGATTGGTTTTGCGTCATAACATATTTCCCTGTGCTTGCATTAAGCATTGCATATTCGGAGTTACTTTTGATTTTAACACCGCTTCCCGATTGTATCAGGGTACTTGGGTATTTACCCGATGTAATTACACCGCTTCCGTTGTTGGGATATGCGTGCATATATTTTCCTGTTGATACATTCTGGATGTAATATGAATTGCTGCTTCCCGACGAAGAAAAAGTCCATAACAGAGTATCGGGGTTTTCTGCGTTTGTTGTTATATTTCCATTGGAATCGATGTATATAAGAATTGCGTTTCCGTTTCCGTCAAAAGCATAGTAATTTGAACCGTTTTGGGTGTATAAAACAAAATTGTTTGTACTTGTAAATAAGCTTTGGTTGTATGAAACGGTTTTTGCAATAGTTGAGCTTGCTCCAACGGTATCTTCTTCAAAGTCTTCTGAAAAGATAATGGTGAGACTGTTTTTGGGGCTTGAAAGACCATAGCCCAAAATAATGTCATCACGCATATTGGTGAGACTGTATGTTGTTTCGCAAACCGCGTTGTTTACATCACCTTCAACAACGGTTATTCTTTCAGGGGAAACTTCAACGATTATACCCGTTGCCTCTGCTGTTTTGTTGCCGTTTTTATCAAGGAAAACAACATCGCCTTCGGAGGGGAAATATTTTCCAAATGTCTGATAAATTCCTGCTGTTTCCCACTGCATACGCATTGCTTCCGCACCACTGCTTATGGGAACATCAACACCGCCATAGCTGAGGCAGAAGGATGTGAACATATTTGACCAATCACCGTATGGGTTGCCAAACCATTCTCCGTATCTGTTATATCCCCTTTTAATTCCGTCTGAGCCAACGGAGAAATTTATCTCACTTTCTTTATATCCAAGCTGGGAAATTGCTATTTGAGCAATTCTTCTTCCTTTGGAATCTTCTGTAACATTTTCAAATGTCTTTTTCCAGATTTCTTCTGTTTCCAAATCCGCTTTTATGTCGCTGTAACATTCAGCAGTGTGAATATGCTCTTTTATTTCGCATATCGCTGTTTCACTGTAACATTCTTCCGTGTGCTCGTGTTCGGTGGAACAGGTGAGATAACATCCCTTTTCGTGCCTGTGTTCATCGTTACCGCAGAATGCGTCTCCTGCCATTGTTATACCCGTCAGCTTGAGCCACCAGAAAATACCGATAATAACAAGGAGCGAAAATATTGGCAACAACGCTAAAAGATGCTTTTTAAATCGTTGTAATTTGCTTTTTGAAGTTATATAGAGTGAGGCGTCAATATCAACCATCTTTTCCCTCCTTTCAACTGTTTTTGGGAAATATTTAAATAGGAGAAAATTCTTCGAGAGGCCATACCTTAAAAATCAGCTTTCCAATTATCTGATCCTTGGGTATGCAACCTATAACGGTGCTTCTGCTGTCTATAGATGTAGCTCGTTGGTCTCCCATGAGAAAATATTCTTCTTCGGGTACTGTGTACGGAAATTCAATGTCACATTCTCCAAATGCCTTTTCTGTTATATAAGGTTCGTCCAAGGCGTAGCCGTTTATGTATATCGTTCCGTCTTCGTCAATGAAAATCGTATCTCCCGGAAGCCCTATAACTCGTTTGATGAGTATTTTATTTGAATATGCAAATCCGCAAAGGTCGCCCCTTTTCAGTTCGCTTGTTTTTATGAGAACAACAATTTCACCGTTGTTGAGAGTTGGCTCCATGCTTGTCCCCGATATTTGCAAAACGGGAAGTATGAGCGTTGCAACCAAAGCCGCAACTGCCGCAACGATAACAAGGGCGTAAAATGTGCTTTTCAGAATTTTTTTGAATCTTAACTTGTTGCGTTCTCTTTTAAGCTCTTCTAAAACCTGAGCTGACGTTGGAAGTGATGTTTCTTTGTTTTTCATATGTTTTTCTGTTTATTTTCTTTTTTTGCGTTTCTTCTTCGGTTTTGGCTTTTGCGGTGACTTTGGTTTTTTTGCCTTTGGCTTAGCCGTTTCCTCTTGCGGATCGGTCGGCGTGTCTGAAACGGCTTCGTCTTTTTCTTCAGGTGCTTGTGGGGTCTTAACCTTGCTTTCAAGCTCCTGCAAAAGCTTTTCCCTGTTATCGTTAATCCTCTTTATGTTGGAAAGATATTGGTTCGCCGCCGCCTGTGCCGCTTCAAAAACTCCGTTAAGCCGCAACGATGCTTCGGCTATGGAGCCGGCTTCCGCTTCAATCAGAATTTTATCATCCAACTTTCGTTCTGTTTCCTTCAGCTTTTTTTCAAGGAATTCGGAATATTCGGTTTGTTTGAGAAGCAATTCAAGAAGCTGTTTTCTGCTTAGCTTTTTCAGTTCCTTTTCTGTCATTTTTCCTTTTCTCCCAAAGAGCCGTTGACGCTTTTTTAGCCGTTGTTTTCTTTGTAAAAAACGTACAATTTCACACTTATGGATTATAGCACAAACATATCCCTTTGTCTATATATTTTGGAAATTTTTTCGGGTTTTATATCATTTTTATATCGTTTTTAATATTTGGAGAAAAAAATTTATTAAATGGCACTTTTTGTTAACATAAAAGTTGAAAAATTGGTATTGGGCAGGAAGTTTTCAAAAAAATCATCTTTACTTGTTTACTTTAAACTCATTATGTGATAAAATATAAAAAAAGTTCTGAGGTGGTGCTTTATGGAAAAATATAAAGAAATTTTAACAGAAAGATTCGGAAAGGATTCTTTGCTTGCCTTGGCAACCGTTGATGAAAAAGGAACACCGTGGGTAAGGACGATTGACGGAATTTTTATTGATGACAGCTTTTATACAATAACTTATTTTTTGTCAAATAAAATGAAGCATATAAAGAAAAACCCTGTTGTTGCAATAAGCGGTGAATGGTTTTCGGGGCATGGCGTGGCTGAAAATCTCGGTCATATAAAGGCAGAGCAAAACAAATTCTTTGCTGATAGGTTAAGAAACGCCTTTTCCGCTTGGTACGGCAACGGTCATGTTAATGAGGATGATGAAAATACCGTTATTCTGAAAATAAAGCTGACTGACGGAATTATTTTCTCAAACGGTGAAAGATACGAATTTTAGTGCGAAAAAAGTAAAAATATTGTAATAGCGGTTGAAAATGTCGGGAAATTATGTTATTATTTTCATAATAAATTAAGTTTCGGAGGATATATGAAAAGGTTTGGCGAATTTTATGCAAAAATTCCATTGATTTTGAAAATTGCGGTAGGTCTTGTTATTGGCTTGTGCCTTGGGGTGTTTTTGCCGAAAGCAACGTTTGTTTCAATTTTCGGGGAAATATTCGTTGGAGCTTTGAAGGCAATTGCTCCCATATTGGTTTTCGTTCTTGTTATAGCGTCTCTTGCAAAAGCAGGGCAGGGAATAGGTAAACGCTTCGGTATGGTTATTTTTTACTATATGTTGAGCACTTTTCTTGCCGCCGCCCTTGCTGTTGTTGCATCCTATGCTGTTAATGTAGAGATACCTTTGGCAGCAGCACCGGAAAGCAGTGCACCGTCGGGACTTGGAGAAGTGTTTAAGGCACTTTTGAATAATATGGTTTCTAACCCCCTTAAATCCATAATAGACGGTAACTATGTTGGAATTTTAACTTGGGCGGTAATTTTAGGGCTTGCCCTTCGCAATGTGGCAAGCGATAAAACAAAAGATGTTTTGTCTGATTTGTCCGAAGGTGTTTCCAAGGTGGTTGGATGGGTTATTCAGCTTGCACCTTTTGGAATTATGGGAATCGTGTTTTCATCCGTGAGTGAATACGGAATTGAGATTTTTAAGGATTACGGAATGCTCCTTGTGGTTCTCGTTGGTTGTATGTTGGGTATCGCACTTATTATAGACCCACTCATTGTTGGCATTTCCTTGAAACGCAACCCTTATCCTTTGGTTTTCAGATGCTTTAAAGAGTCGGGAATAACCGCTTTTTTCACAAGAAGCTCCGCTGCAAACATTCCTGTTAATATGTCTCTTTGTGAGAAACTTGGCTTGGATAAAGAATATTATTCTGTTGCAATCCCCCTTGGGGCAACAATCAATATGGATGGTGCGGCAATAACAATAACTGTGCTTTCTCTCACGGCGGCATTTTCAACGGGAGTTGAAGTAAGCATTCCTATGGCATTGCTTCTCAGTTTCCTTGCAACTCTTGGAGCTTGCGGTGCATCGGGTGTTGCAGGTGGCTCTTTGCTTCTCGTTCCCATGGCTTGTTCACTTCTTGGAGTTGATGCCGATATAGCAATGCAGATGGTTGGCGTTGGATTCATTATAAGCGTTGTTCAGGATTCCCTTGAAACAGCAATCAATTCTTCGGGCGATGTTCTTTTCTGCGCTACAGCAGAATACAGAGAAAGAATTAAAAAGGGCGAAAAGGTTGAATTCTAAATTAACTGTAATAAATATAGCAAATGGGCTGTTACAAATCTGTAACAGCCCATTTTGAGCTTTAAAAACCTGTTTCTTTTATGTTACCTTGCTCGTATTCCGAAAGCAAAATTTTAAGGTCGTGTATTCTTTCTTTGATCTCTCTGCCGATATCGGTGTCACGAACACGGATTATTTGGGATGAATGTTCAAAAACAATCGTGTCTGAAAGGATGTCAATATTGTTTTTTATTGCATTGTTAATGCCTAAAAAGGGTTCATGAGCCGATATGTTAATTCCGTGGGAGCCGTAAATCAGTGTGTAACCTGCAATACCCGTTTTGGGTTGATATGCCTTGCAGAATCCACCGTCTATAACGAGAAGCTTGCCCCCTGCTTTAACAGGAGCTTCGCCCTTGTTCATCCTTACGGGGATATGACCGTTGATTATGTGGGATTCCGGGCTGTCAAGACCGAACTCCAACAGTATCTTGTTTGTTATTTCTTCGTTGTCCCAGCATTGATAGTATGGGTTTTTCGGCTCGTCCCAAGTGGTTTTGTCCTCAATGAAAAGCCGTTCAAATGAGGTGATTTTCTTTCTTGCGCAGAGTGGGGAATCCTTACCGCACCACAAGAACCAAAGAAAATCCTTTCCCTTTTGCCTTGCTTCCGTTCCGTCTTTGGCATAGTAACCAAGGCGTGCGAGCTTGTCGCAATAGTCCATAAGCTCCTTGCCCTTTCGGTTTTCGGCAACGTGGAGGGGTAAAAATTCACCGTTATCCGTGAGAGGGATGCAACCGTGGAACAAAAGATTTTTGTTGAATATTGTGTACATCTCACCTTTTTCGTATAAAAATCTTACATGGCGTTGAAGCTTTTCGGAGCGTTGGAAAGCGTTTTTAAGGTATTGCATAACCTCTCTTTCGGCTTCCGTCAGCTTGTACGGTTCATTTTCATCCATGGTTGGAAAATAGTTGTCTCTCAGTGGATAATCTTTTCCGTTTATGGAAACAGTTCCCGTCTGCTTGTTTATTTTGTGAAGAAGCATCCGTTCTTCCATTTCAAATTCGGGGTTTCTCATAATCATCTGACCCTCTAATTTGAATTGGATTATTGCAATTGCCTTGTGCATTCTTGCAATGAGATAATTGTCCTCGTGCTTTAAGAAATCCCCTTCGGAATTGCCTTTGGGCAAGTAGTTTGAAACATCGGTTTTGGAATAAGTTTCGTTTGCAAACAGCGCAAGAGGGCGAAGCGAGATACCGTATCCAATTTCAATAACATCAAGATTTTTGTATGTTATGGAGTTGTTTATAACCGTTGCAATACAGGTTCTCGACCCTGCTGCCGCACCCATCCATAAAACATCGTGGTTTCCCCATTGAATGTCTATGGAGCGTTCTTTAAGTATGTCCTCCATAATGATGTCAGCCCTCGGACCACGGTCGAAAATGTCACCAACAATGTGTAAATGGTCGATAACCAAGCATTTTATTGCGGCACATACCGCAACTATAACCCTTTCGGATGCACCTATCTCAATTACGGTTTGGAGAATGTTTTCATAGTATTTTTCTTTTGCAACAGCGTTCTCATCGTTGTTCAGAAGCTCGTTGATTATGTAATCGTAACCCATTGTTGTGTTTCTCAACAGCTTTCTTACTTTGGAACGGGTGTATTTACTGCTGAGTAGCTTGCACACTTCAAGAAGCCGTGTGAGAGTTACATAATACCAATCGTTAAGATCGGTTATGGTTGGGCGAAGCTCCTCCAATTTTTCTTTGGGGTAGTATATGAGTGTAGCAAGCTCGGCCCTTTCGCTTGCTGTTATGGTTTTGGCGAAAAGCTGGTCTACCTTTTTGCGGATTGCGCCCGATGCACTTTTGCGTATGTGTAAGAACGCTTCGTATTCTCCGTGAATATCGCTCATAAAATGCTCTGTACCCTTGGGAAGATTAAGTATCGCACTCAGGTTGATTATTTCACTCGATACTGCATTTTGGTTGGGATAACGCCTGGAAAGCTCTTTTATGTATTTGTTTTTGGAATATTCTGTCATTGTCAATCCTCCTTTTTATGTTTCAGAGTCTTATGGGTGTAAAAAAATAAACCTTTTTCGGTTTTATGACTTATTCTACCAAATTTGAAAAATCGGTGTAACCCTATATTGATTTGGAGTTATATTTTCTTCGGTCAGTTTTAAAAAAAGAAAACTTTATTGATTGGTAGTGATGTCATCTTCCGTCAGCTTTGAAAACGATGTAACCCTTCATTGGTCGGGATTTATGTCTTCTTCTGTCAGTTTTGAAAAATCAACAGGTAGGGGAATGCTTTGGGTTCTGTGCCTGCCCGTGATGAGATGATATTTTACCCCAAGGTTAGTTATCCATCTTCTCGTTTCAAGCGTTTGAAGATGACCGAACGTGTTGTCAAAAACCCAGTCGGGAGAGGGCCACATACAGAGAGTTGGGGAAATTGCGGCGTAAACTTTCTCAGAAACACCGTTTTGACCGTGGTGTGCCATCTGAACAATGTCGCTGTGTATACTTTTTCCGTATTTTTCAAGGAGCTTGTTGCCCTGATCTATGTTGGAATCACCCAAAAACAGTATTGTCTGCCCCTCTATGGTTACTCTGAAAACTATAGAGGTGTCGTTTATGCGTGTTTCGTTTTCTTCGTCGTTGCAAACACAGAGAATGTTGAATTTCAAATTGTCAATCTCAAAGCTGTCGCCTTCAAAAACGGTCTTTCCCTTTGCCTTTTCAAATGCACCATCCCCCGAAAAACGGTTGTACGCTTTGGCAACGGATGGGTATAAATGCTCAAATCTTCCGTCTTCAGCGTTTTTGTAAAAATTATGAGATGCAAAGTTGAAATATGTGTTTTTTACGGTTATTTTAACGATTTCGTTTTGAGATGCAAGTATGTATTCTGTGGTGTGGTCATCGTGAATATGAGTCAAAAACCACGCTTCAATAATAACCTCATCTTTTCCACTTATTTTTTTAAGCTCGTTGCAAAGATACCCTTTTGTGCTTTCGTCGGAGTACCTTCCGCCACCGTCTATAACTATCAGTTTTCCGGTTTCAGTTTTGATAATGTAACAGTTCATCAAATCCCCATTTGTGGGGCTTACCTGATATAACATCGTAGCCATATTTTACCATCCTTCGAGGAATTTATCCTTAAGTATAAAGTACCATTTTTTTGCTGTTCTGTCAATAGAGTTTTTCTGTATGGTTGTATAGATGTTTTCTATTTGATTGTATGGCACAACAATTTTTATGCCAGATTGTATAGATATTCGTGGGTTCGTTATTCCGTCGCTTTGTTCTTTACATCGTAATATGGTGTGGCAAGGATTTGGTGAAATATTACTCCTTACAGTTGCAATGCTAAATTTTCCAACATTTTCGTCGGAAAATATTTCACAGTGAAGATATTTCACTTGCCCGAAAGGGCAAATTCCGTTGAAAAAAGTCCCTTTTGTCCGTAAGCAAAAGAGACGTTTTATATAAAAAACTTATTGGAATCGGTATAAATAGAGGCGATGAAGTGATAAGTGATGCGGCTGCGCTGTGATGAGTGATGCAATGCGTTCTGCACACGCGCCGAAGGCGTGCATCATGGGCGAAGCCCGCATCACGCACGAAGTACGCATCATGTTCCGAAGGAACGCATCATTCAAAAATCCCAATTTGTCAAGAGGACAAATTGGGATTTTTTCTGGTGCCGGTGGTGGGACTCGAACCCACACGCCATCGCTGACAACAGATTTTGAGTCTGCCTCGTCTGCCATTCCGACACACCGGCTCAGTACGGAACAAGGAGCATTATACCACATTGTTTTTCGTTTTGCAATAGGTTTTTGAAAATTTTTTTGAAAAATGCTAAAAAGATAA
>JAZNIJ010000104.1:0-21799 GCA_045577455.1 Eubacteriales bacterium | reverse complement strand
TTCACGACTTGATCCTCCTTTGATGTTTTTTATTATTGGTTGGCAGACCATTTTTATTATACATCAAAGGAGGTATTTTTTCTACGCATAGCTAAAGCTTTTTGGAACCACCAGCACTGCTGGTGGTTTTCGTTGTACAATCAAAAACATCCCGAATTAGCTTGAATTCGGGATGTTTCATATTATCAATTCTGATGATGAACTATAGATTTATATTCATCGAAAAAGCGGTAATAACGGCAATTGAAGTCCATATGAAGAGCAAATTTTTCATACTCGTCCTGGTCTAAACCAACGGTGCAACAATATGTGTCTGAGTTTTCATCGTAATCATAAAACTCGCAGGATTCGCACCTTGTTACCGCCTTATTTTTGTTTAAATTTGCCATTTTCCTACCTTAATTCTCTTTCGAGCCAAACCATACCGATATCAAGAGCATCATAAAAAGATTTCTTTTCGCACTGTTTGATTATCTTTTCATTAAAGCTCAGGTTTTCATCGGTTTTCTGAATCTGAACAAGAACCTTTGTTGCAACGGAAACATCGCCCACCTTTTGGGATTCAACGATATTTAAAAACAGGATTGCTTTATCATTTGGGAAGCCGTAAAACAAGAAATTTCCCTGTCTTACCAACGGCTTTCCTTTATACATCAAAACTTTCATTGCTTCTGACATAAAAATTACCTTCTTTCCTTTATTATTTCTTGTTTTCTTCGGCTACCTTTGCCTTTAGAAATTCTTTCAGCAAAACACGAATGATATCGTCCCTATCAACAGAAGTAATAAGCGTTCTTGCGCCATTAAAGCTGGTGATATATGTTGGGTCTTCGGACAGAATATATCCGTGAAGCTGATTTATCGGGTCGAAACCGCCCTTTGCAATAAGGGCATCGAAAACCTTATCCAACACATCTATGGCTTTCTGGTCGTTTTCCGATTCTTTTATATAATCTGCTGCGGTTTTTTTAGCTATTACTATTGTATCTTTTTTCATCATAACTTTTTACCTCCGCTTTAGCTTCTCAGTTTGATTCCCCAATCTGCAGAGAGTTTTTCCAAAACTTTTTCTATTGCCTTATCTGCTTCCTCATCATTAAGAGTTTTTTCGGGGTGTCTGAAGGTGAGACGGAAAGCAACGCTCTTTTTGCCTTCTTCAACGCCTTTTCCTTTATAAACATCAAAAACGCTAACTTTTTCCAAGGTTGACGGTGCGCTACTCTTTATAGCGGAAATTATTGTTCCACATTCAATTTCATCATTTGCAATCAAAGCAAGGTCACGCTCAATTGCAGGGAAAGCGGGTAATTTCTTGAATGTTTTTTCTGTATTTCTTCCGTCAAAAAGAACATCAAGCTCGATAACTGCGGCATATGTGTCTGTTGGAAGTGAGAAGTTTTCGCAAACTGTGGGGTTTATCTGACCGAATGTTGCGGCAACATTTTCACCAACAAAGAAGCTTGCCTGTCTGCCCGGATGGAAATAGGGTGCTTTTGAAGCACTGATATCTGTTACATCAACACGAAGTGCTTCGAAAACGCTTTCAACATATCCCTTCATTGAGTAAAAATCGCTTCCTGCGCATTTGCTGAAGGCAAGGACAAGCTGTTTTCTTTCCTCTGACATTCCATCTTCTGAGGGTTTATAAACAGTTGCATTTTCAAAGAGTTTAATTTCCTCTGCTTTTCTGTTTGCGTTGTATGCAACAACATCAAGAACAGAAGCAAGGGCAGTTGTTCTCATTACGGAGTTTTCTTCTCCAAGAGGGTTAAGGAGCTTTATACTGTTTCTGAGACAGCAATCATCGGCAACACCAAGTTTATCATACGCTTTAGGTGAGATAAACGAATATGTGTATACCTGGCAGAAGCCCATTGCAACGGCTCTATCGTCGGCGACAAGACGGAACTTCTGTTTTGCGGTATATCCACCCTCTTCGATGCTTCCGCTGAACTCTGTTGCAGGGATATTATCAAAGCCGTAAAGACGGGCAATTTCCTCTGTTATATCAGCAGTTTTTTCCATATCGTAACGGTATGGAGGAACAATAAGCTCTTTTCCGTCTACGATAAGCTCAAGGGGCTTTAAGAGTGAAGCCGCTTCATCGGAAGTGAGGTTGATACCTATCAAAGAATTGATTCTGTCAATATCAAACGGAATTCTTCTTTCGGAGATATCCGTATTAAGCACATCAATAACACCGCTTACAACCTCGCCTGCTCCAAGCATTTCGGTAAGCTCCAAAGCACGCATAAGTGCAGGGTAAGTATTATATGCAGGAAGTCCTTTTTCAAACTTATTTGAGCTTTCGGTTCTCATTCCCAACGCTCTCGCAGTGCGACGGATGGAAGAACGGTCAAAGTTTGCAGATTCAAACACAACAGTTGTTGTTTCTTCGGTGATTTCGCTGTTTTCACCGCCCATAACCCCTGCAAGTGCAACGGGCTTTTCACCGTCTGCAATACAAAGCATATCGGGGGTGAGCTTATGAACGGTGCTGTCCAAGGTTACAATTTCCTCGCCCTCGGATGCGTTTCTCACGATTATCTGCTTACTCTTAAGGAAGTTATAATCAAAAGCGTGCATTGGCTGACCGTATTCAAGCATTACGTAGTTTGTAATATCAACTATGTTGTTAATGGGTCTAACGCCTGCTGTTCTGAGTCGTCTTCTGAGCCAAAGTGGTGAAGGTCCGATTTTTACATTTTTAACAACTGCCGCCGTATATCGTGGGCAGAGCTTTGTGTTTTCAACCTTAACGGAAATATAATTATCAATTTCGTTGCCCTTTGGTGCTTCGTACATTTTGGGAGCTTTATACTCTTTCTTCAATGCGGCGGCACTCTCTCTGCCTATTGAAGTGAGTGCAAGGCAATCGGGGCGGTTAAAGGTAAGCTCCAACTCAACCGCCGTATCGTTGAGCATCAAGGCATCTTTAATATCTGTACCGGGTGCGTGGGAATCGTCAAGGATATAAATACCGTCTTCAATTGCTTCGGGGCAATCGTGGGTAGTAAGGTCAAGCTCCGCTATAGAGCAAAGCATTCCGCGGCTTACCTCGCCTCTCAGCTTGCCTGCTTCGATTTTCTTACCACCGGGAAGAAAGCTCTTATGCTTTGCAACGGGAACATAGTCTCCCTCTTTAACGTTCTGTGCGCCTGTTACTATTTGTATTGGCTCGCCCTCTCCAACATCAACCTGACAAATCCACATATGGTCGGAATTTGTATGTCTTGTTATGGAAAGCACTTTACCAACAACAACATTTTTAATATCGTCGCCAAGAACCTTAAAGCCCTCGACCTTTGTTCCGCTCATTGTGAGTATTTCGCTGAATTCCTTCGGGGATACATCTATGTCAACATAGTCTTTTAACCAATTAAGTGATATAATCATAATATGTCTGCCTCCTATCTCTTAGAACTGTTTCAAGAATCTTACATCGTTTTCATAAAGATAACGCATATCTTCAATGCCGTATTTTATCATAACGATGCGTTCAAGTCCCATACCGAATGCAAAGCCCGAATATTCATCTGCATCGATATCACAAGAAGAAAGCACATTGGGGTGAACCATACCTGCGCCCAATATTTCTATCCAGCCCTCACCCTTACAGAGACGGCATCCCTTACCGCCGCACATAAAGCAGCTTACGTCAACCTCGGCAGAGGGTTCTGTAAACGGGAAGTTATGGGGACGGAAACGGGTTTTTGTGTTTTCACCGAAATAGATTTTTGCAAATTTATCAAGAGTGCCTTTAAGGTCGCCCATTGTTATATTTTTATCAACAACAAGTCCTTCAAACTGATGGAACATAGGAGAATGAGTTCCGTCAACTGCGTCGCATCTGTAAACACGTCCCGGGGAGACAACTCTGATAGGGGGTTTCTTATGCTCCATTGTTCTTACCTGAACAGGGGATGTCTGGGTACGGAGAAGGATATTTTCTCCAATATAGAATGTATCGGATGGCTCTCTTGAAGGGTGGTCTGCAGGTGCGTTGAGAGCATCAAAGTTATAATATGTTTTTTCAATTTCGGGGCCTTCGGCAATGGTGAAGCCCATGGAAATAAAGATTTCGGAAAGGTCACGTTCAACCTGTGCAAGGGGGTGGAGTGAACCGAGGGCAACGGTTTTGCCGGGAAGGGTTATATCTATTTTTTCTTTTTCCAGCTTTATTGCCAATTCCTTTTGTTTAAGAGAAGCGGCTTTTTCTTTTATCAAGTCTTCGATTTCGCTTCTTACTGTATTTGCCAATGCTCCGACAACGGGTCTTTCTTCAGCGGAAAGAGAACCCATCTGACGCAAAATTGCGGTTAAAGCACCTTTTTTTCCTAAAAATTCAACTCTCAAACCCTCAAGAGCTTCTGTTGCATCGGAAGCGGAAATTTTTTCCTTCGCAACCTCCAATATATTTTTAAGCTGATTCTGCATAATATATCTTCCCTTCGTTGTTTATTCCATAAAGTCTTTAAGTTTTCTGCTTCTTGCAGGATGTCGGAGCTTTCTCAACGCCTTTGCTTCTATCTGACGGATACGCTCTCTTGTTATATTGAACTTTTTGCCAACCTCTTCAAGAGTACGCTGTCTGCCGTCCTCAAGCCCGAAACGGAGCTTCAAAACGCTTTCTTCTCTTGGGGTTAAGGTTTTAAGCACATCGTAAAGCGCTTTGTGAAGCATAACATATGATGCGGCTTCGGCAGGTGCAGGTGTGTTTTCATCTGCAATGAAGTCTCCAAGATGGCTATCTTCTTCTTCACCTATTGGCATTTCAAGAGATACGGGTTCTTGGGAAATTTTAAGAATTTCTCTTACTCTGTCGGAAGAAAGGTTAACTTCCTTTGCAATTTCTTCGCTGGTTGGCTCTCTGCCTAACTTTTGCAAAAGCTGTCTTGATGCACGAAGCACCTTATTTATTGTTTCAACCATATGAACAGGAATTCTTATTGTTCTTGCCTGGTCTGCAATTGCTCTTGTTATTGCCTGTCTTACCCACCAAGTTGCATATGTTGAAAACTTATATCCCTTACCATAATCAAACTTTTCAACGGCTTTCATAAGACCTAAGTTTCCTTCTTGAATAAGGTCAAGGAAAAACATACCTCTGTTAATATACTTCTTGGCAATGCTAACAACAAGACGAAGGTTTGCTTCAACAAGCTGGTCCTTTGCCTTTTCGTCCCCTGCCGCCATACGGCTTGCAAGCTCAAGCTCCTTATCTGCTGAAAGAAGGGGAACCTTTCCTATTTCTTTAAGATACATTCTAACAGGGTCATCTATGGCAAGCCCTTCCTGAGCCAAAAGCACGTCAACGTCCTCGCTGTCGTCCTCGCTCAGATCTTCTTCGTCAAATCCGTTCTGAAGCTCTGCCAATGCAGGATCAAAATCACTTGTGATTTCAATACCGTTGCTGTCAAGCATTTCGCAAGCAATTTCAAGGTCTTCAATGGAACAGTCAAAACCGTCAATTGCGTCAAGAACATCGCTTGCGCTTATTGAACCTTTAATTTTACATGCCTCGATAGTGCTGAGTAAAATATTCTTTTTTTCCTCTGTCATTTTTGTCTCCTTTTCTCCCTTATTTTACGGCGAAAATTCGGTTTATAATCATTTTTTTATTTTTTAACATCCTTTATGCCGACTTTTTTCTACTTACAGCTTATTTTTTCTTCAACGAGCTTATATATTTTTTCAGCTCATCACCAAGAGATTCCGAATCCGACGAAGACAACGCTTCATCCGCTTCGGCGCTTTTACGCTTTTCTTCAAGAGAAGCAACTATTTTTAAAAGCGTTTCCTTATTGCTGTCTCCCTCTCCTTGCGTTTTGGCAATAATACCCGCAAGTGCGGATATTTCTTCGTTTTTAAGGTTTTCGTTTGATAAAATCGGCTCTGTTCCGTTTATAAAATCCTGTTCAAAAACAGAAAAAACTCTTTTTCCAAAGTCGGTGCGAAACAGCTCTGCCGTTATTCGCCCCTCGGCAAACCGAAACAGGTCGTTTTGAACAAAAAGGATTCCGAGAAGGCGTTCTTCAAGCAACGCTTCACCCGGCATAGTCAATTTATCTTTATTAACCTTATCACCCGTTCCCATAAAACGAAGCATTTCTTTTTTTTCAAACTCTTTTTTGCTTTTGCGTTCAATTCCTTTACGTTCCTTGGTAACGTTTTCGATTATTGCTTCTTTACTCACCTTAAGAAGCTCTGCCGCCCTTGCGGAGTAAACCTCACGTTCCGCAAGAGTGTTAAGCTTTGCAATGAGCTTGCAAACAGCGGAAACCGCTTTCAGCTTATTTTCGTGTATGGAAAGGTCATATTCTCCAACCGCTTTGCTTATGAGAAAATCTATTTCACCGTCTGCAGACGAAAGCAACCGTTTGAAGCTGTCTGCACCGTATTTTTTTATGTATTCGTCAGGGTCTTTCGCACCTGTTACCTTAACTACCTTTGAGGATATTCCAAGCTGTGTAAGCAACCGTATTCCCTTTTCGGCGGCTGTCTGACCTGCTGTATCGGAATCGTAGCACAGGTATATTTTCTTTGTATATTTGGCTAAAATCCTTGATTGCTCGGCAGTTATTGCCGTTCCCAAGGTGGCAACAGCGCCGTCTATACCCGCCTGATGCAACGCTATTGCATCAACACAGCCCTCACACATTATAAGCTCTGACGCACTATGGGCTTTCGCCATATTGAGAGCAAACACAAATTTGCTTTTTTTGAAAACAGGGGTATCCGATGTATTTACATATTTTCTTTCGTCTGCCTCGTTGAGCCGTCTTGCACTGAAACCAAGAACCTCTCCCGTTGTTGATATGAGGGGGAAAGCAATTCTGTTTCTGAAAATGTCGTACATTTTTCCGTTTTTACCTTTTTTAGAAAGAAAAGCGGCATCAAGCTCCTCATCGGTAAATCCCTTGCTTTTCAGATGGTCTGTAAGGGTTGTCCAACCGTCGGGGGCATAACCTATTCCAAACCGTTTTATTGTAGTTTGGCTAAGACCTCTTGATGTGAGATAATTCAAGGCGTTTTTTCCGCCCTCACTCATAAGGCAAGTGTGGAAAAACCTCGCTGTTTCCTTATTCGCCTCGTAAAGACGGCTTTTCTTAACTCCGTTTTTTTCAGTTTTTTCAAATTCGGGAAGCTCAACCCCAACCTCTTTTGCGAGGGAGCGCAGGGCATCCATAAAGTCAAGCCCGTTAATTGCCATTGCAAAGCTGATTATATCACCGCCTGCACCGCAGCCAAAGCAATAATATGTTTTTGTGTTTGGAAAAACGGTGAAGGATGGGGTTCTCTCACTGTGAAACGGACAAGAACCGCTATGCACAGCACCAGCATGTTTCAGGGGAACATACCGAGAAATGTATTCTGCAATATCCAAGCGGTCAACTATCTCGGTTTTTATATCGTTTAAATCTGCCACAAATACCACTCCTTCCCCTTTTACTCTGCATTATGTTTGTTTGAATTGTTCCTTACATATATTATATACGCAGAAAAAGTCGAAACTCCTTTTTATTTTTTGAAATTTTTTTGTTTTTTTACATTTTTACCTGTTGATTTTTACTTGCCACTATGTTATTATATCTTTTGAGAAAAAGCGTTGCATTATTTTGTTGCTTTGTTTACTTAAAAATGCAATGCAAAACTATCTTTATGGGGTTTCCCAAATGTTAAAAGGTGTATTAAATGGAAATTTTTATAAAATGTGCAAAAGATAATTATTCTAATTTTGAAGGCAAGGCATCAAGGAAAGAATTTTGGGTGTTTTCGGCATTTCTTGCTGTTTTAACTTTGGCTTTGGCGTTTATATGCGGTTTTTTAAGCGGACTTACAACCGTTGGGGCAATAAGGTATCTTTATCTTGTTTTCGTGCTTCTTATGATAGTTCCCCTTGTTGCCGTTGCAACCCGTCGATTGCACGATACTGCAAAAAGCGGAAAAATGTTGCTTGTTGGGTTAATTCCTGCTGTTGGGCAGATACTTCTCGTTGTCTGGCTCTGCGGTAAACCATCAGACGGAAAAGAGAAAAAGAAACCCCAAAACAAAAACAAACCAATTCCAAAAGCCGCGGCGAAGGCAAAAAAATAGTTTCGGATAAAAACAAGGTGATATTGCACTATGCAGTATCACCTGTTTTTTGTAATTGAAATGTTTTAGTATATTTATTTTGACAGCTTGCAACTGATTTTTAGTCTACAAACTTCCGAAATATCTTTGAAATTGTTTTTAATTCTATTCAATCCCCGAAAAACTTTTCCACTTGAGTTTTTGCTTCCTTAACACTTGACACACCAAGAGTAGCAAAGGCAAATAGAAGTGAAGCGGCAATCCCAATTCCAATAACATCTTTACTTGTTAACGCTCCAAAAATTATGGAAGCAAAGGCGAAAGGAAGAAAAATGTTTGAAACAACCCCAAAATGCAAAATGCCCTTAAAATACTTTTCAGCTCCATTTGAAACTATTGCCCCCGAAAAATAAATTCTTGCATTTGACTTTGTGTGAGTTTTCTCGTTTTCCGAACAGTAAAATCCCCTTATTTTTTCACCGTTTTCTGTAAAGTGAAGCCCCAAACCGTAAAGGGGGAAGCCCGTTATGGATGTTTCTGTTGTTTCATATTTTATATACTGAGCAATTCTCTCTCTGATAATGCTTTCATCTTTTTTGAGTGGTATTGATAAGAAAAACATATATACACCGCCTTCTACGGCAAACCCCTTACCCCAACAAAAAATCCAAAGCGAGCATGACGCTAAAGCCGACAAGCATAGCATACGTTGCACTTCTTTCGTGACCGTCGCCGTGAGTTTCGGGAATCAGCTCGTCCAAAATAACATAGAGCATCGTGCCCCCTGCAAAGGCAAGTGCAAAGGGTAAAATCACTGTCGATATGCTAACGGCAAAATAGCCGATGAGAGTTCCTATAACCTCAACAACGCCAGTAAACATTGCAATGACAAAGGTTCGTTTTTTACTCATTCCTGCCGCTATCATCGGTGCAATTATAACCATACCTTCGGGTATGTTTTGCAGGGCAATCCCCCCTGAAACAATCATTGCCTGAGAAACTTTTTCGTTACCAAAGCTAACACCTGCGGCAATTCCTTCAGGAAGATTATGTATTGCAATTGCGATAACAAAAAGCAAAACCTTGTTGAGCTTCATCGCTTTATCAGAATGTTCGTCTTTTGCAGATAACCCTGTTATGCGGTGAAGATGGGGAACTACTTTGTCAATAAGATTAAGACAAAAAGCACCGCAGAAAATTCCGGCAATAGTTACAAGAAGGGTTAAATTTCCTTCGTGGTCAAGGGACGGAAGCACAAGCCCCACAACTGCCGCAGAAAGCATAACACCTGCCGCAAAGGATAAGATTATATCCTTCATTTTGTGAGACGGATTTTTAAAAATAAAGCCAAGCAACGCACCTATAACCGTTGCTCCGCCAACGCCCAAGGCGGTTAATAATACCCATTCCATAGTTTTTCCCTCTTACTCTGTTTTGGAACATCGGAAGATACGGGTGATTTTCTGCCATACCTTCGATATTTTCAGACAGATTATATCATAGTTTTCTTTAAAAGTAAATAGTTTTGTTGAGAGTTTTTGGGGACGAAAATAGAATGAAATCAAAACAAGTTTGGATGAAATCTTCAGCGTTCCGCTTCAGATGAAATCAAATCCGCCACGATTATCCCAACGAAGTCGGATTTCATCGCGCAGCGATTTCATCCACCTTTGGTGGATTTATTCCGCTTTTGGCGGATTTAATTGAAAAAGAATCAGGATTGTATCCAATCCTGATTCTTTTTCTGGCGGAGAAGGAGGGATTCGGTCTCGCCCGCCGGCTCGGTCAGGGTGCGGGAAAAGTGTCCACCGGACACTTTTCTTACACGCACCCGTTCGAATCCCTCCTTCTTTCAGATGCAAAATAACAGAGCATACACTGTCGTGTATGCTCTGTTATTTTGGCGGAGAAGGAGGGATTCGAACCCTCGGACCGTTTTTGGCGGTCACACGATTTCCAATCGTGCGCCCTCGACCAGGCTAGGCGACTTCTCCACAATATTCTGTTTTTCTTGGCTCTTTTTCCGAACCGCAAGCTATTATATCACAACAATTCGGGTTTGTCAATATGATTTCTGATTTTTTTCGGCTCATTTTTAATAATTTTTGAGTATTTTTTGGGCATTTTGAGTTTTTTTATATAGTTTTTATCCTATTATTATCGTAATTTTTCTTTTTTCTCATATGTTTTTTTCTGTTTCTATTGATTTTCTGTTGCTTTTGGTATATAATTCATTTTGGATATTGGTGCGCTGTTATTTTTTACCTTTACTTCCTTGTTTTAGAAAAATATCTTTTTATGTTTATTCGGCTTATTTTGGATTGATTTGGAGCATTTTATGAAAAAAACATCCTCTCTTCCCTCATCTGTTTCTGCTTTTCTTGAGAGCAAAAACATCAATTTTAAAAACGGAATTGCATTGCTTTCCGACTACAGCGATAACCTTTTCAAAAAAGATGTTTGGGTTTTGCTCACTGAAAGCACTCTTGCAATTATTCAAGGCACATCAAGGTTACAAAGAGGAGAGAATGCACCGCAATCTGTTTTTGAATGTGAAAGCTTCAAGTCCTTCCCCGTATCCGAGCTTGAAAAAATTACCTGCACTGAAGAAATATCCACGATAACCGTAACCGCAAAAACGAAAAACGGAGAAGTCCTTTTATTCAACGGCTCATTCTCCATCAAAGAAGACGCATACGACCTTATCGAAATTTTCGCTTCTCTCAAAAAAGACGGAAAGCTTGACAGCAAAAAAATAAAAGCTTGCACCGATACTGACGGCTACTGCCCAAAATGCGGAAAAAGGTATGCTGACATTAACCGAAAGTTTTGCCCCGACTGCGTCGATTCCACGGGGCTGGTCAAACGGCTTTTACACTTTTTTAAAGAGTTCAAATGGTATATTTTCCTGATTTTCGTTACAGTTTTAATAACAACAGCGTTAGGGCTTATTGCTCCATACGCCAGCACAAAAGTATTTTACGATGATGTTTTGACGGAAAACGGAAAATATTTCGGTATGGTACTTCCCATAGTTGGGGTTATTGCAGGGATAAAGCTCCTTTCAACCCTTGCAGGGATGCTTAACGGTGTTATAACAGCAAAGGTTTCTGCCAGAGTTGTGCTTGCTCTCAAAATAACGATTTTCCGTTCTATCAACAAGCTCAGCTTGAGCTTTTTCACAGGCAGACAAACAGGCGGTCTTATGACCCAGATAAACCGAGATGCAGACTCTATATATTTCTTCCTCTGCGACGGTTTTCCATACCTTGTTGCCAACAGCTTTCAGCTTGTTTCTGTTCTTGTTATTCTTGTTATTTTAAACCCACTCCTTGCGCTTTACTCTTTTGTTACCGTTCCTGTTTTCATATTTACATACAAACGCTTAAGGCGTCTATTTTCAAAGCTCCATAACAGAAACTTTATAAAATCCAGCTCCCTTTCCTCATTTGTGAGCGACATAATCACAGGAATGAGAGTTGTTAAGGCGTTTTCCAAAGAAGAAAATGAAGAAAAACGCTTTGAAAAGCTCTGCGAGGATTCTGAAAACAGCGGCACAGAGGTTGCCATAAAAAGCCAGAAGATATATCCGTTTTTGGGCTTTGTTCTTAAAATTGGCATATACCTTGTTTGGGCTATTGGCGGTATGGAAGTTCTAAGCGGTGAAATGAATTACGGCGAATTCCTTGCTTTTATTGCATATATGGAAATGGCATTTTCACCCGTTCAAAGCATTTCAGATGTTTCAAACTGGTGGTCGGATGCACTCAACGCATTGAGCCGTCTTTTTGAGATTCAGGACAGCGTTACAGACACCCCCGAAACATCAAACCCTGTTGTTCTTGAAAAAATCAGGGGCGAGGTTGAGTTTAAAAATGTGAGCTTTTCTTATACAAAAGGAAGAAATATCCTTAAAAACATAAATTTCCACATTGCCCCGGGGGAAACAGTTGGGCTTGTTGGAAAAACAGGTGCAGGAAAAAGCACAATTGCAAACCTCTTAATACGACTTTACGATGCATCATCGGGGAGTATAACAATAGATGGGATTGATATTAAAAACATATCTTCTCAAAATCTCCACAGCTCTATCTCCATTGTTTCTCAGGAAACATACCTTTTCAGAGGAACTATTTTAGAAAACATACGATACGCAAAACCCGATGCAACAGACGAAGAAGTTATAGAAGCGGCAAAGGCGGCATATGCTCACAAATTCATTATGGAATATCCCGACGGATACGAAACAATGGTTGGATTTGGGCATAAAGACCTTTCCGGCGGTGAACGACAACGAGTTTCCATTGCAAGAGCAATTCTCACCAACCCCGAAATTCTCATACTTGATGAAGCAACGGCGGCAATGGATACCCAAACCGAGCATCAGATTCAGACAGCACTTGACAAGATTACCGAAGGCAGAACAACAATAATTATAGCTCACCGACTTTCAACTTTGAAGAATGCTGACAAAATTATTGTTATTGAAGATGGAAAAATTGCCGAGCAGGGCAAACCGTCTGATTTGCTTTCACAAAAGGGCGTTTACCATCGACTTTTCGCTCTGCAAGAAGAAGCGTTCAGAACTATTGGGATTGGAGAATAGCATATGGATAAATCAATAATTGTATATTTAACCGAGGAAAACGCAAAATTCTATGAAAAAGACGGTTTTTTAGCTCTCAAAGCATTTCTTCCTCCCAAAGCTGAATATGACCTTGAAGAAACAACGGAGCAAGGCCCCATCTGGCAAGATATAGGCAGAGTTTTTCTTCACAGAGCGTTTCCGTTTAACAACCCCGACAGATATATTTCTGTTTTTGATGAGGATAAATACGAATACGGCATAATTAACTCCCTTGACGATTTTTCAGAAGAAAGCAAAACGCTTCTCAAACAGGCGTTGGAACGAAAGTATTTTATGCCAAGGATAACAAAAATTGTTTCCATTAAGGAACAGTTTGGATTTTCTTTCTGGAAAGTTGTTACAGATAGAGGAGAAGCGGAATTTTCCGTTAAAGACACATTTAAAAGCATTATTAAAATGAGCGATAAACTCGTTGTTGTTATTGATTCCGACGACGGAAGATATGTTATAGAAAACCCCTCAGAGCTTGACTCTCAGAGCTTCAAGAAAATTGACATCTATCTTTAATACGGGGTTTATATATGAAGCTGAGAAAGAAAAAAGAAATAAATATTTACGAGAAGGTCAACACCTCCCTCACTTCCCAAATAGAAAATCTTCCGCCAAAGCACCCTATTTTCAATTTCAACATTTCCCCAAACGGATGTCTTTGCAGAGGTGCTGTTTGCATTTTTGAAGGAACATTATTTGTAAAAGAAGAAAATGGAGACACAGAAACTTTCAAATTATCCCACTTTGAAAAAATCTACATAAGGGAATATTACAACTCAACAGGCGTTGAAGCAACGATAAACGGAAAAGAAACAGAGCTTTTTCGGTCTTCAACCTCCCTGAGAGAAGATTTAAAGGGGCTGACGGATGAGTTTGCAGATGCAGGAATTTCCGTCTACGGTCTGTTCAACAAAGAGGGAAAGAAACAAGGAGAAGAAAACCTTCCCGAGGGTGAAAAAAAAGCTGAACACCGCAACCCCGAGGGTGAAAAAAAAGCTGAACACCGCCGCCCCGAAGGTGGCAAAAATCCCGAACATGGTCGCCCACACGGTGGGAAAAAGCCAATGGGAAAATGCCCCAAATGTGGCAAACGGCTCCGTCCAAGGGAAACAATATGCACAAGCTGTACAAGTAAAAAGCCACTTATTAAATGGCTTTGGCAGTTTGTAAGTCCTCACAAAGTAAAAATACTCATTGCTGTTGGACTATTTTTCCTCACCAGCGCACTGCAGATAGTTGCCCCGAAAATAAACAGGGTTATTATAGATGATTATCTCAATTTGGCAGATAAATCCTCTGCATCAAAAAGCACATACCTTGCGTGGGTTGCCCTTATGGCAGTTACTGCACTTACTATAGTTTTTGTTCAGGTTGTGCGGTCTATTCTTATGTCAAAAACAGGAATGAAAATTGCCATAGGAATTAAAAGTATGGTTTTCCACAAAATACAAACACTGTCTATGGAAAACATAAACAAGCGTATGGCAGGGGAATACATCTCCAGAATATCCCACGATACAAACACAGTTAAACAATGCATTGTTGGTATTCTGCCTCAGATACTACAGCAAGGGATTATTTTGCTAACAGTTATCCCCGTTATGTGCTTTATAAACCCAATTCTTGCGTTGCTTGTTATTATCCCTGTTCCAATTATTGTCCTTTGCTTCTATTTTTCAAGGCAATATATTATGAAAATATACCATAAGCAATGGCAGGCAGGAACGGAATCCAGCAATGTGCTCCACGATATTTTCCAAGGAATACGAATTGTAAAATCCTTTGGTATGGAAAAAGCAGAGGAAAAAAGATATTGCGATGTTTCAACCCGTCAGGCAAGGATAGAAGAACGAAACGAAACAATGTGGAATATGATAATGCCAATTATAAACTTTTTTATGTCCGCAGGCGAATATGTTGTTCTCATCTTTGCAGGTTATAAGGTTTTAGACGGCATAACAAACCCGGGTAGCGGTATGACAATAGGGCAAATTTCCGAGCTTATGTCTTATGTTGCCATTGTTTACGGCCCTATCCGTTGGATGGCAGGCGTTCCAAGGCAGATTTCCCGCGCTCTCACATCGGGCTTCAAGCTCCTTGAGGTTGCAGAAGAAGACCCTGCTGTTGAAGAAAGTGTTGATGGTGTTACAACACCAATAAAAGGTGAAATCTGTTTTAAAGATGTTATTTTTGGCTATGATGAATACAAGCCCGTTTTAAAGGGCGCAAATTTCACTGTAAAGAGTGGCGAAATGGTTGGACTTGTTGGAAGAAGCGGTGTTGGTAAATCAACTGCAATAAACCTTATTATGCGACTTTACGATGCAAGAGAAGGAAGCGTATCCATTGACGGCGTTAACATAAAGGATTATTCTCAAAGCTATTTAAGGTCAAGAATTGGGGTTGTTCTGCAGGAAACATATCTTTTCAAGGGTACTGTTGAATCCAACATAAGGTATGCAAAGCCCGACGCTACTCCCGAAGAAATTATTGCCGCCGCAAAAATGGCTCACGCTCACGAATTTATAATGAAGCTCCCCGACGGATATAATACATATATCAGCGAAAAGGGTATGTCTCTATCAGGCGGTGAAAGACAGCGTATTGCAATTGCAAGAGCTGTGCTTCGTAACCCTGACATACTTATACTTGATGAAGCAACTGCGGCGCTTGATATTGAAACCGAAAAGCTGATTCAGGATTCCCTTGAAAAAATAACAAAGGGAAAAACAACGGTTGCAATTGCTCACCGACTTTCAACTTTGAGAAACGCAAACAAAATTGTTGTGCTTGAAGAAGGCAAGGTTGAAGAAGAGGGTACGCATAAAGAGCTGTTGAAAAATGAGGGCAGATATTATAAATTGGTAAACGCCCAGAGAAAAATGGCAGAGTAAGCCAAACTTAAAGTTTAAAAAAATAATATAATTACATATGAAAGGCAGACGAAAGTCTGAAGGAAAGTATGAAAAACACAGAAAAAACCATGGAAAAAATTGTTGCGTTCTGCAAAAACAGAGGATTTGTTTATAGCGGAAGCGAAATCTACGGAGGCCTTGCAAACGCTTGGGACTACGGCCCTCTTGGCGTTGAAATGAAAAACAATGTAAAAAAGGCATGGTGGAAGAAATTTGTTCAGGAGTCTCCATACAATGTTGGTCTTGACAGCGCAATCCTTATGAACAGCACAGTTTGGGAAGCATCGGGACACGTTGTTAACTTCAATGACCCACTTATTGACTGTAAAAGCTGTAAAATGCGTCATAGAGCAGACCAGCTTATTGAAAACGCTTGCAAAGAAAAGGGCGTTGAAGTTCATTGCGACGGTATGAGCAATGACGAGCTTTACAACTACATTGTTGAAAACAATATCGCTTGCCCGGGTTGCGGAAAAGTTGAATTTACACCTATCAGAAAGTTCAATATGATGTTCAAAACCTTCCAGGGCGTTACAGAAGACAGCCAGGCACAGGTTTACCTCCGCCCCGAAACAGCACAGGGTATTTTTGTTAACTTCAAGAACATTCAGAGAACATCTAGAAAGAAAGTTCCTTTCGGTGTTTGTCAGGTTGGTAAATCCTTCCGTAACGAAATCACCCCCGGTAACTTCACATTCAGAACAAGAGAATTTGAACAGATGGAGCTTGAATTCTTTTGCAAACCGGGTACTGACCTTGAATGGTTTGCATATTGGAAGAATTATTGCGGAAACTTCCTTTACAGCTTGGGAATGAGAAAAGAAAATTTACGCCTGAGAGACCACGCAAAGGAAGAGCTTTCCCACTATTCCAACGCAACAACAGACTTTGAGTTCCTTTTCCCATTTGGATGGGGCGAGCTTTGGGGAATTGCAGACAGAACAGACTTTGACCTTAAGGCACATATGAATAAGAGTGGCGAAAACCTTGAATATTTCGACCCCGAAACAAACGAAAAGTATATCCCATATGTAATTGAACCATCCCTCGGTGCAGACAGAGTTATGCTTGCATTCCTTGTTGATGCATATGATGAAGAAAATGTTGGAACAGAAGAAAAACCCGATATGAGAACCGTTCTCCGCTTGCATCACGCGCTTGCTCCTGTTAAGGCGGCAATCCTTCCCCTTTCAAAGAAATTGGCAGACGGTGCAAAGGAAGTTCACGATATGCTTGCTAAATCCTTTGTTGTTGAATACGACGAAGCCGCAAGTATTGGTAAGCGTTACCGCAGACAGGATGAGATCGGAACACCTTTCTGCATAACATACGACTTTGAATCCGAAACAGATAAATCTGTTACTGTAAGAGAAAGAGACTCTATGGAACAGGTAAGAATTCCAATAGCAGAGCTTGAAGCATATCTTGCGGAGAAACTTAAGTTTTAATTGTTATGACTAAAAAATTATTATTGATTATTTTGTCAGCTTTCCTATGCCTTTCTCTTTTTGGTTGTTCAGACGAGGGTGAAGAAGTGATTTCAGACGAAAGCTCCATCTCAAGGGTTGTTTCAAGCGCACCCATAGGGTATGAAAACGCATATCTTTCTGTTGATATTTTCCAGTTCAGCGTTAAGATAGATGGCGTTGCTTATAAACTGCCCTCACTTCAATCTGCTTTCAAGAAAAATGGCTGGAAAATAACAGAGGGCGAAACAACGGTTAAAGCACTTTTTACAGATGATGCTGTGCTTTCAAAAAACGGTGTTCGTTTTGATATAAAGGTTGTAAACCCAACGAAAAATGACCTGCCTTTTGATGAATGTCCCATCGGTCGCATCTCTTTTGATTTCACGAACGGATTTAATGCTCCTGAATCAGACGGTGGAAGCACTGAAAATACACCATTTGAAATTTATCTCGCAGATAACTTTCTTCTTAACGGTGCAACAAAAACCGAAATTATAGAAAAATACGGTGAACCCGATTCTTCTGAAAATTACGGTGATTACTCGGTTATCACCTACGGAAGCAAAAAAACAACGGGGAATTACGCAACCTATTTTTTCAGATTCAATAAAAAAGGTAAAATTGAATCCTTCAATATGTCAAATTATTATATCCCACAATATTGATAAAAAAGGGAAGCAACGAAATGCACCGTTGCTTTCCCTTTTGTTTTGTATTTTCCACTTAACCCGTAGGGCATTAAAAGTTTTTGGGTGTGAGTGTTTTTTAAAAAACACCCACGATAAACCCTCGTTAAATTTCGTTAGTTAAACACCCACGAAACATTGTCAAAAAGGGAAAGCAACAAAATGCACCGTTGCTTTCCCTTTTGTTTTGTATTTTCCACTTACCCCGTAGGGCATTAAAGTTTTTGGGTGTGGGTGTTTTTTCAAAAACACCCACGATAAACCCTCGTTAAATTTTGTTAGTTAAACACCCACAAACCTTAGTTATATTGTGACTTAAACAGCTGGGGTTTCGGGTTGAGGTTCGGGTTCTGCACCGTCTTCATCAACAACACCGTCATTAGGTTGATTTGCATACACTTCATTATAAGTATAAACCTTTTGGGGTGCTTGATAGAGATAAATATCATCTTCATATTTATCATTGTTTGGAGCTAAGAACCCATTATCCCAGTCTGCAACATAGGAAACATACGGGATGTAGACAAGCTGACGGTCTCTGTAAGTACCGTTAATGTTACCTACAGCAATGGAATATTCCATAAATTTATTTCCATTGCTATCCGTTCTGTAATAATAGTACTTTGCTTCAGATTTTATTTCAACTCCGCCAAAAGACATTTCTCTGATCTTTTCCGCCTTTTCGGCTTCTGGAATATCCTTTGTGTTTGAATTTTGTCTAATGTTATTCCATGTTCCTATGAATTCAGCAAGATAATCGAGCATTTGAGCTTCAAGCTCTTTATCATGTACTATTTTGTCGCTAATGTCAGCATTCCAGCTATCAATTATATCGGGGTGTTTTTCGGTGATATATGCAAGGAAATCATTTGTCTCACCTTCTTTTTGTTTAAGAAGGTTTATGAATGGAATTACATATGTTCCCATTCCACCATCTCTTGACCAGCTATTCTGAGTTGCTGTGTCATCGAAATACCAAACTGTTCCGAAACGGATTTTTCCATCATCACGAATCTTTGCACCAAGAGGGCCAAAGTTAAGGTTATGTTTACCCTCGTTTAGTGTTGGTTTAGTGTACTGTTCTACATATATATCCATTGGATTATCTTTGTCTATCTTTATCTGGTTCAATTCTACATTAGGTGTTCTGTTGATTACAGATTCATAGTAGTTTGTATAGATAAACGAAACAACGCCATCCACAGGAACGCTATGAGTTGGGAAAATCTTTTCGCCGTTTAAGGTTATATGGCTTCCTGCGGTGAGCTTCTCTCCAGGATTTAAAGGAATATCAATTTTTATCTTATCATCCTTATAGAAATAAATTTTGTCATCTGCACTTGTTCTGAACTGAGAGTTGGAATATATATGTTTACCCGACGCTTCATCAAATCCAAGATGATAGCTTGTTTTAAAGTTTTTATCTCCATATGTTACAAGCTCATAAACCCTTGGCAACTCAAGAAGTTTTATTTCTCCCGAAATTGCTTCGTCATCATTGTTTGTTATCTCAACAATGTAACTCTCAAAGGTTGCACCTTCACGAGAAACACCATGACCCTCAGTCCTTTTAATGTTTCCTTTTATCGCGTCATAACCCTTGCTATTTGAAAGAATAAGAACATTTCCGCCATCGCTCAATACACCGTATACTTTATAATCTATATCTTTATCTGAAAGTGTGCCAAGGTTAATTTCGCTTATAATAACCTTTTCATCAAGAGTAAAGCTCTCTTTGCTTCCGCTTGCAATTGAAACAGATATTAAATACGGTATATATTTTCCATCTTTATTTTCTGGAGCAGTTAATACAGTTGCATCAACAAGGGTATCTGTTGGAATATATGCGCTGTACAGAGTCTCTGGGAATGTCTTAGTAAATGTCTCACCATTAGACTTATTACCATTAAAGGTGGAGCTTGTTACGCATTTTATTGCATATCCCTCATCTGCTTCGGTTGCTGTGTATGAGCCATCGGCAGCACCGGTTACTTCCTCCGCTTTAAAGCTCAAATTACCTTCTTCATCGGCTACCATTTTAACTCTGTACCATTTTTTGCTGGTTACTTCCAGAACATTATACGGTGTATCACCATGATACAATGCAGCATTAACACTGAAAGCTTTGTCTGCAAGTTTGTCGGTACATCCGTCTGTAAGACCATACCAATATGCATATACGGTTAAATCGTTCTTTAAATTATTGACCGATTCAATGAAAGTGCTGTTCGCTGGATCGCCATTCTTATCGCCCCAGCCAACGAATTTGTACCCATCAAGAGTTGGGGGGGCCAAGGTCATTTCTTCACACTCCCACTGAGCATACAAGGTAATATTTGAAGAAGCGGTGTTTTCTAAAATTGAAAGCGTTTCTTTGTCATTGTAGCATTTTCCGTCTTCATCCTTCCACCCAGTGAAAGTGTATGTATATTGCTTAGTTTCACTTTGCGATGGGCTTTTTTGGAGGGTAATGCTATACACTTTTTTATATACATTTTCCTGCAGTTCGGCATTGGCATTGTATATATGTTCTGTTGTTGACATTTCTCCGTCAGTACCGCCATTTATGTTGTAAGTGACAGTGCATGTATTGGGGTCAAACAATGTAGTTATTGGTGATTGACCATTTTCGATTATTATTTCTTGTTCATCCTTAACATGATAGCCATCATAATTATTAGGGATATATTTTGAGTTGAAAACAAGACTTTTGTTTGGTTCCGTTATATCTGTTTTGTTATCAGAAAAATCATCGGTAACAGTAACACTTACGGGTTCCTGAAAATACCACAATCTATTGGGAGACCCTGCATGCAAATTACACGGATAAAGCTGGATGTGTTTTGACGTATTGCCAGCATAAAGGTCTATACCTCTGAATCCGTGTTTAGCTGTGTTGTCATATTGATAGTTAGTTGTCTTACCCTCATTTTGGGAGGAGCTTGTAGCCGAGATGAGATAATAGCCGACCTTGCCTCCGTCTTGCGCCCATCCCATATTATAAACAATGTGAAATGTGTTGAAAAGTCTGTTTGTGCCAAATGTTATTTTGCTCTCATTCTTACCAGCTTCGACCTGCAGATATGAACCTCTTAATTCTGATTTTATTTTCCAAACACCGTAGCTCTCTGCCTCATTATGACAGTATTCGAAAATAAAATTCTGATTTTTTTGTCCGTTGGGCAACTGAAGAGAACCATCGCCAAATGTACCGGAAGCGGGAGCTGTTAAATTGAGTCCGTCGGTGTTACCCGCAAAGGAAAGTGTGGATTTTGTTCCGTTTGTCATATATCCACGAGCAATATCATCAAAACCTTGAACTATAGGGAGAATATACCATCCGCTGGTTGTAAGTTCTTCGGCGCTCCACATATGAACGGTAATTGAGGTTCCTGTGTCAAGGTTCATACAGGATTTTAGTTCATGATCCCTTATTAAATAAGCTCCCCTTTGAAGGCCACCATTTGTGTTATCAGGTCCTTTTAATCTCCAACGAGATTCATAACCAGAACCACTCTTGACTATTATTCTATCACCGTTATCGGTTAAACTCTCACTTCCCGTCGTATTAGATCTTGAAAGAACTCTACCATTCATATCCTCAAAAATATAATAATCGTAGTTGCTACTACTTGTTTTTCTTGACATTTTCCACACTATATTATCAAGATGTGTGTTATGTTTACCATCAACACTACCATGGCTATAAAATCTTTCACCTTTGACACTATCATCATCATGAGCATAAAGATACCTGTTTGTTTCAGCGTGAACAATTACACAATATAAATAGTCAGTTTCTGAATCGGCGGTAAGTTGGCTAAAATTAGTCAATCCGTTAAACATCGCTTGGGTGTCTGTTGGAATGGTATATGCCTTCGCTTCGTTTTCCTTCACCATAACCGATGATACAACAATCGTTGCAACAAGGGTGAAGACAAACAAAAAGCACACAGCGTATTTTAATACCGAAATTGCTTTTTTGGAATTTTCTCTTTGCATTTCATTTCCTCC
>JAZNIJ010000103.1:0-14229 GCA_045577455.1 Eubacteriales bacterium | reverse complement strand
ATGTAAAAGATATAAAAAAAATATATATAAAAATAACCAAGAAGTATAAACACGAAATAAAAAGTTTAATATATATATAATAAAAAGCTATTGACAAATGGACGATAATTTGGTAAACTTGTTAAAGTATTGAAAGGGGGTAGGGTTTATCCTGCAACTATGGGAAAAGAAAAGAAAAAAGGATTTTTTGCGCAATTCAGAGATTTTATAGCCAAAGGTAATGTTCTTGATATGGCTATAGGTGTTGTTATCGGTGCCGCTTTTAAGGATATCGTAACATCATTGGTTAACAATATTATCAATCCGCTTATAGGTCTTGTGTGCGACACAAGTTCTCTTGACCAGCTCTTTTACGAGTTGAAACCAGCTGTAACAGAAACAGTTGATGGAGTTGAAACTGTTGTTAAAGACGCAGTTTTGCTTAATTACGGTAGCTTTATTAAAAGCATAATCGACTTCTTAATCGTTGCATTTTGCTTGTTCTGTGCTCTTAAAGTTGTTATGGGCATAAAAGAAAGAGCAGAAAATATGAAAAAGAAAGAGGAAGAAGAAAAAGTGGAAGCAGAAGCTCCTGCAGCTCCAAAGCCAGAAGAAGTTACTGCTGAAACATTGAAAGAAATTCTTGCAATTCTTAAAGATAAAAAAGACGGAAAAGAATAATAAGAATTCTGAAAAGTTGAAGAAAAATTTAAAAATACATATTTCTTGGAGGAAAAAATGTTAAAGAAAATCACAGCAATTTTGCTTGGCAGCATGATGTTGCTTGGTCTCTGTGCTTGTTCCGGAGATAATAGCTCAACGGCTGATACAAGCGGAGATACAAGTGCAGTTGTATCAAAAGACGATGCTTCTGCAGACGCAGAAACATCAACAGACGGAGAAGCTTCCGCAGATGCAGAAACTTCTAAAGATGGTGAAACTTCCGAAGAAGGAGAAACCTCTACAGATGAACCATCCAACTCGTCAGATTATGTTGACAAAGCAGGTTACGAGCAGTTCCAGAAAGTAGCAGCAGTTGATAAATCTCTTGCAGAAAGAGGATTCAAAGATAAGGGTGCAAACAAAGATTATAAACCCCTTAACTATGACAAAATGAAGGCAATCTGGATTTCTCAGTTTGACTTCGATACAGTTTATTGCAACGGTTCAAAACAGCGTTCTGAAAGCAGCTTCAAGCGTGTTGTTGAAAAAGCATATGATAATCTTTTAACACTTGGTTTTAACACAGTTATCGTTCAGGTTCGTCCTAATGCAGATAGCTTTTATCCTTCCGCATACTATCCTGCTTCCCATTATGTTAACGGAAGCTATGGAAAATATTTTAAATATGACCCAATAAAAATAATGATTGACCTTGCTCATGAAAAGGGTCTCAGCTTCCATGCTTGGATTAACCCAATGAGAGGTATGTCTCCAGAAAATCTTGAAAAAGTAAACAACGCATATCCTATGAAAGATTGGACATCTGTTGCTAACAGAGCAAAATGCGCTGCATACCTTTTCAGAAAAGATGCTGACGGACTTAACTACCTCAATATCGCTTATGAAGATGTTCGTGCTAACATCATCAACGGTGCAGCAGAAATCGTTCGTAACTACGATGTTGACGGCGTTCACATGGATGACTATTTCTACTGGGGCGAAGAACCTAACTTCGATATAAGAGCTTTCAATATCGCAAAATCTCAGAATGCAACTCTTACATTGAAACAGTTCAGATTCAAAAACCTCAACACTTTGGTTTCCGGTATTTATTCCGCAATCAAAGAAGAAAACAAAAATGTTTTGTTTGGTATCTCTCCTGCAGGTAACCTTGATAAGATGGCAACAACATACTATGCAGATGTAGAAACATGGCTTTCTCAAGATGGTTATCTTGATTATATCATGCCACAGATTTACTTTGGTATGGAACACGCAACATGGGGCTTCGCAGACACATATCAGCGTTGGTCTGCAGTTACAACTAACCCAAAAATCAAATTTACATTTGGTGTAACAGCAGGTAAAATCGTTTCCGCTAACAGAGATAATGAAGGCGACCAATATGCAGGCACCGGTGCAATGGAATGGATTGAAAACGATGACGTATTCAAGAAGTGCTTTGAATACGGAACAAAACAGTCCAATTTCGCAGGATATGCAATTTTCTGTTATCAGTATCTCTTTGATCCTCTCACAGGCGAAACCAATGAGTGGACAAAGGAAGAAATCAAAAACTGCAAACCATATCTTACAAACATCATTAAGGGCGAAGTTATAAAATACTAATTCGGTATTTAATTATGTTAACAATATACTCCTTCCGAAAGGAAGGAGTATATTGATGTTAAATGAAAATTTTGAGATTTATAAAGCAGATATGATTTTTATTTGTGATAAAAATCGACACCATTTTATCGAAGTGTTAAAGCATGGTTTATAATGCTCATTTATAGTATGTTGTAGAAAATAAAACACCTGAGCGATGTAAAGAGTATTTTTGAAAAAATGAGTAAATATTATTTAAATAGTCAGAAATAGCAAGTTGGGTAGCTCAAAAAAAGAAAAAAGGTTATGGAAAGAAGATAGTTTTGAAAAAGGTAGAAATGATTCTCGAAAAAGTGAAAAAAATAATAACTCCCTCGTTTGCTTTTTATTTGTTTGTTGCAACCTTTATGTTTTTTCTTAATTGCGGTGTGGCAATTGCAAGAGATTACGGCAACAATATGAGCGATGGCATAATAACAGTGGTTGGATTTCTTTTCGTATTGTCGGTTTCATCGGTAGTTTTAGCTGTTATTATCGTTAAAAAGAAGGGAAAACCGTCTTGTTCTTCGTGGATGATGGGCTTGATTTTTGCTGCGTGTACCTATTTTTTTCAGGAAACAGTAATTAGTGCATATGCTCTGAAATATAAGGTCGTTTTCACATTTGCTGCATTCGCGTTTGTGTATATGTTTTATTTACCGGGTGCATTCATTTTCAAAAAGGCAAAGTGGTCAAAGGTATATTATGCTGTTATAACTGTTTTGCTTATGTTTTACGGTGTCTTACAGTATTTTGTGTTTGAATTTCGTGGAGCGCCTATAAGAGCGTCAGATTTCAATAATATAATGTCCGCAGTGGAAATATCTTCGGAATACTCTATTACTTCGGGTTTTGGTATTGCAATTATTATATTCAGCGTATTATATTTAGGAATTACAATTTTTTGCCTTGTATATAGCAATGTGAAAGACGGAGAGCCAAAAAAAAGAATTGGTTTCGGGGGTGCTTTTGTTACACTCTTGACAATGTTTTCTTTGTTTAATTCCAATCTGCTGGCATATGGAGTTGAAAACAGGGTAATAAAGTTTAACTTTTCGGGAAATGAAGATTTAATTTCGTATCAGGATACAGGAAATGCATTGTTGCTGTATCTGGATGTGATGAACTCAGAATCACCAATGCCTGATGGATACACAGAAGATAAAGCATTGGATATCCTTTCGGAATATGCTCCTGAAAAAGAAAAAGGAGAAAGAAAACCAACAGTAATTGCAATTTTGAGTGAATCTTTAGCAGACTTTCAAAAGTTGGGGCAGTTTGAAACAAATAAAGAGTATTTGCCATTCTATAACAGCTTGAAGGAAAACACAATTAAGGGTTCAGTTTCCGTTTCGGCTTACGGTGGATATTCGTGTAATTCGGAATTTGAATTTCTCACAGGCAGCTCTATGTATTTTTACCCTCTTGGGTCTGCGGCATATACTCAGTATATTAAAACTCCGCAGGATTCTCTTGTGAATTATTTTGAAAACAGAGGATATAAAACAGTATCAATGTCATTGTTTTCAAGGGGATTGTGGAACACAAAAAATGTTTATGATAAATTGGGATTTGATGTTCAGTTATATAATAATGATTTCAAATTTCAGAATCCTGAGTATGTAAACGGTAACATTTCAGACAAAACTTTGTTTAATGAAATTATTTCGTATTACGAAAAAAGCAAGGGCAAAAACCCGATGTTTCTTTATGCAACAACCGCACAGAATCATTCTCCATTCAGACCAAGTGAAAAAGATGAAATTGATTTGGAAAATATAAATAGCAGTGCGGGAGAAACATATCTTTCGGGAGTTTATGAAACGGATAAGGCAATCAAAACTTTAGTGGAATACTTCTCAGGAGTTGAAGAAGATGTTGTTATTGTTTTGTATGGTGACCATTATCCACATATTCCTGATTTTTCAGAAGCATTGCTTGATGGAAATTTAGGAAACCTTTCTATAGAGCAAAATGCGGCTTTACATTCAACGCCGTATTTCGTTTGGTCAAATTATGATATCGAAGAAAAAGAAGAAGATATTGGGCTTAATTATCTGGCAAATACATTGCTCGAAGTTTGCGGCGCACCAAAAACAGAGTATTATTTGTTTCTTGATGATATGAAAAAGGAAGTGCCTTTCATCAGTGCGTTTGGATATAAGGGGAAGGACGGTATCTGGAGAAGAAAAGGCGAAGAAAGCGAGTTTGACGAAATAATATATAAATATAGTGTTGTTCAATATTATAGGGTTTTCGATAAGTATTCGGAAAAACATTGAGAATAAACGAAGCGGAGATAGAAATTATGTTGAAAACAGTTGCTTTCACAGGATATCGTAGAGAAAAATTGAATTTTTCTGAAAACAGCGAAGAATATTTCCGCTTCAGAAGATTGCAGTTAAGGGTTATAGAACGGCTCATTGAAAAGGGATATACAACATTTGTTTCAGGCGTTGCAACGGGTTTTGATACTTGGGTTGCAGAGGATGTTTGTCGCTTGAAAAAAGAAAAAAGCATATCCCTTGTTTGTGCCGTTCCATTTCCAAAACAGGATGCAAATTGGTGTTTTGAAGATAAGCAACGGAGAAAATTGATTTTGGAACAAGCGGATAAGGTGGAGGTAATAACACCTTTTTATACCAAAGACAGCTTTTTTGCAAGAAATAGATATATGGTTGATAACGCTTCTGCTGTGGTGTGCTGTTATGATGGCAAAGGCGGAGGCACTGCCTATACGGTTAATTATGCTTTGGGGAAAAATAAAACCATAATACAGTTAAATCCAACAACCTTTAAGGTGAGTATAATAAATCAAGGAGAATTTTTTGATTGACATTAGTAAAGATGTATATTTGCTGAAAAAGGTTGTTTACAGACGAAAGATGAGTTATTTGTCGATGAAAGTGGGTTATTTGTTGGGAAAAAACATTTATCTATTGACAAAATCAAAATAATGTGGTAAAATTCTTTCGTTAAAAGTTGTGCGAGTGTAACTCAATGGTAGAGTGTCGGCTTCCCAAGCCGGTTACGCGGGTTCGATTCCCGTCACTCGCTCCAATTTTTTCAAAAAAATGGCGTTGAATCTAAATGAAATTTGGGGGCGTAGCTCAGCTGGGAGAGCGATGCGTTCGCAACGCATAGGTCATGGGTTCGATCCCCACCGTCTCCACCAAGCTACGATTTATGGATTAATCGTGGCTTTTTTTGTTTTAAGGAAGGTGAATTTTATGTGGTTTGTATTTGCAATACTTTCGGCAGTTTTTGCAGCACTTACTTCTATACTTGCAAAAATAGGTATAGAAGGGGTTAATTCTTATTTGGCAACAGCAATAAGAACGGTTGTTGTGGTTGCTATGTCCTGGGGTATGGTGTTTATCACAAAATCCCAAGGCGGGATATCAAGCATCAATACCAAAAGCTGGCTGTTTTTAATATTTTCGGGAATCTCTACCGGCATTTCGTGGATATGTTATTATAGGGCGTTACAGCTTGAAAAGGCATCTAAAGTTGTTCCTATTGATAAATTGAGCGTTGTAATAACATTGATTATGGCTTTTGTGTTTCTTCATGAGGATTTTACCAAAAAATCCATTTTAGGGTGTATACTTATAGGAGCAGGAACATTGCTTATGGTTATATGATTTTGTAAAAACAAGTTTAAAATTCAATACGGGTATAAATTTCTCAAAGATTGAAGTAGTCCTATTGAAAAAATAATACGGAAGTCAGGGAAAAGTAAAAATGATTTTTTATGAAATAACAGAATCGGATAGGGAGCTTATCAATGTCGCTCTTGAAACTTTGAAAAAGAATTTTGATGACGGAATTTATCACCATACTGTAGGAGCGGCGGTGAGATGTAACAATGGAAATGTGTATAGCGGAGTAAATTGCGACGGTTTGCACGGTTCGTGTGCTGAGTATATAACGATGGGGATAGCAATATCAAAGGGAGAGCGTGAGTTTGAAACAATTGTTGCCGTTCACGATAAAGCCCCAAATTGCCTTTTTTCACCTTGTGGAAACTGTCGCCAAATGTTGTATGAGTATTGCCCCGAAATAATGGTGATTCTCAACAATGACAACGGAGAAATAGTAAAAGTTAAAGCAAAAGACCTTTTGCCTTTTGCTTGGAAAAGAGTTGACTGCGAGTAGCTATTGGAATTTTCGGAATTCGAGGTGTTTGACAATAACCGTAGAAACTAACACAAAATATGCGTAGCTAATGAAAGTTTTTGGGGATTGGGGTGTTTTTTCAAAAACACCCCGAAAAATATAAATCATCGCACCATGCTATATTCCAAACAGTGGTAAAACTAACAAAACCGAAGCGTAGCTGATGAAAGTTTTTGGGGTATGGGGTGTTTTTTTAAAAAACACCCCGAAAAATATAAATCATCGCACCATGCTATATTCCAAATAGTGGTAAAACAAACAAAAACGAAGCGTAGCTGATGAAAGTTTTTGGGGTATGGGGTGTTTTTTTAAAAACACCCCGAAAAATATAAATCATCGCATCTTGCTATATTCCAACCAGTGGTAAAATAAACAAAACAGAAGCGTAGCTGATGAAAGTTTTTGGGGATTGGGGTGTTTTTTCAAAAACACCCCAAAAACACCCCAAAAAAACACTGCAAAAAAGGAATGAAATTAAAATTTAGTGTTGACAAATGGAACAAAATACTGTACAATATAAGGGAAAGATAATAAATAAGTGTGCTCTCAAGCGAGAGCAGATGGAGGATTTATGATATCAGCAGGCGATTTTAAAAACGGACTCACATTTGAAATGGACGGACAGGTAATGCAGATTATCGAGTTCCAGCATGTTAAGCCCGGTAAAGGTGCTGCTTTCGTACGCACAAAGCTTCGTAATGTTATTTCAGGTTCTGTTGTTGAACAGACATTCAACCCAACAGCAAAATTCCCTCCTGCAGTTGTAGAACGCAAGGATATGGAATATAGCTATTCAGATGGCGACCTTTATTACTTTATGGATAAAGAGACATATGACCAAGAGCCAATCAATGGAGACCTTCTTCCTGACAACTTCAAGTTTGTTAAAGAAGGTATGACAGTTCGTCTTATGTCATTCAAAGGAAAGGTATTCTCTGTAGAGCCACCTATGTTTGTTGAACTTGAAGTAGTTGATACAGAGCCCGGCTTTAAAGGCAACACAGCAACAAACGCTCTTAAACCTTGCACACTTGAAACAGGTGCAGAAATCAGAGTTCCTATGTTTATCAATATTGGTGATGTTCTCAAGATTGATACAAGAACACAGGAATACATCGAAAGAGTATAATTCAGTAAAACAAAAAGCAGGTTGCCCATAGTGGCAACCTGTTTATACTGTGAGGCAAAAATGACAGAGAGAAAAATTATAGATGTTCATACCCATGTTTTCCCCGATAAAATAGCAATGAAAGCTGTTAATAATGTGGGAAACTATTACGGAATAGAAATGGGTGAAAATGGAACAGTTTCAGGACTGCTGGAAAGTGCAAAGGGACTTTGCGCAAGGTTTGTAATTTGCAACGCTGCAACTAAGGCGGAAAATGTCCGTAATGGTAACGATTTTTTGTTTGAATGTGCTGCTGCATTTCCAAATGTTCTTGTTCCCCTTGGTTCTGTTCATCAGGATATGGATGAGAAGAGTATGGTTTTGGAGCTTGAATATATAAAAGAAAAAGGCGGCAGAGGAATTAAGCTACACCCTGATTTTCAACATTTTAAGATTGAAGACCCAAAAATGTTCCCTATTTATGAAGCGGCAGGTCGGCTGGAGCTTCCTATTTTGTTCCATGTTGGAGATGAAAATACAGTTAATTCTACCCCGAAAGCACTTCGATTTGTTGCGGATAAGTTTCCTGACCTTCCCGTTGTTGCGGCACATATGGGGGGATATATGGCTTGGGACGAAGCAGAGGAATATTTGTTTGGAAGCCGAGTGTATATGGATACATCAGATGCGCTTTTGAGGTTAACTCCTGAGAGAGTTTGCGAAATGATAAATCGTCATGGTTCGGATAAAATAATGTTTGGAAGCGATTTTCCCCTTAAGGGTACAGCGGATGCTTTTGAGGAATTTGATAAATTGCCGTTAACGGAAGCACAGAAAGAGGATATTTATCACCTTACTGCAGAAAAACTGTTTAAAATGTAATTGTTTGAAATAAAAATCTAATAAAAAGTAATATTTTTTTCACCCGATAAATATAATAGTATCGGGTGATTTTATTTTGAAAAACGAAATTATAAATAAAGAAATAAAGGATAATGTTGAAAAAGACGGATTTGTATATGTTAAATATAATATTTCTTATCCCGTTTTGAAGGATGAAAAGCATAAAGATTTTGCAAGGAAATTTAATAGCTTTTATGAAACCCTTGGAGAACGATTTGAGGAATTTGCAAAAACAACCCTTTTAAAGAAAGCAATAAGCGTTAAAACTGAGGATTTTGTTCCTTTTGGTGCTGTTATGCGGTATATCTGTGCATATGATAAGAACGATATTGTTTCAATTGTAACGGATTTGTCTGTGTTTTCGGGTGGTGAAAATGCTGAGACCAAACGCCTTTCTCAAAATTGGCATAGAGATAAAAAACGACTTCTTGTATATGAGGATTTTTTCAGCAACGAAGAAAAGAAAACCATAATTATGGGGATTTGTGAAGAGGTGAAGCTCAGAATTGCAACGGAAAAGGGAGCTTTTTTTAGTGATTATGAAAAAAGAATCAGCAAAAAGTTCGAGAAAAATAATTTTTATTTAACCCCAAAGGGATATGGTTTCTTTTACCCTCCTGGAACTGTTTCAGATGAAAAAAATACTGAGGTTTTTTTCCTTTTGGGCTATAGGGGAAAAGGAAAAATAAACCCATATTAAAAATAAATGAATATTGTAATGCAGTAAATTATAATCAAAAATACTTTGAAAAAAATTAACTTTTGATTCAAAATCGTGCAAAGATTTGTTTTAATGGTCATGATATACTTAATATATATATGGGTATTTAATTGTTTCCGTTTGAACATGGTTGTTGATAGCAGAGGTTGTTTATGAAAAAAATTCTTTCCATAATTGTTTGCATTTTTATGCTTATACCGTTTGCCGTTGTAACTAAGGGCGAAACCATATCTCCTCCTTCGTTGAGCGGGAAAACATACACAATTTCATCGGCTTCTCAGCTCAGATGGCTGTCGGGAGTAACAAGTGGAACGGTGAAAAAGGGGTCTAAAAACTACCCCGAAACCCCAACTTTCAAGGGATATACCATAGTTTTGAAAAATGAAATAACTCTTGGAACAATCAATGTTCAAAATGGAAAGTATGTCCTTGTGGGTGGCGAAAAATGGACTCCCATTGGCAACGAAAATACACCGTTTGAGGGTACTTTTGAAGGCGGAGATTATAGAATCCAAGGTGTTTATGTTGATGATGATTTCAAAAACAGTGGCTTCTTTGGTGTTATTAACAATGGGGTTGTAAACGAGCTTGTTGTTGATGGTTACATAAAAGGAAATGAAAATACAGGAGGTTTCGCAGGTAAGCTAAGAGGAGATATAAACCGTTGTATTTTTAACGGCAAAATTGAAGGTAACGGAATAACGGGCGGTATAGCAGGTGAGCTTTCAGGCGATAAATCAAAACTTTCCAATATATATTTATCAACAGCGTCTGGGTCTGTTGAAACTCAAGGCGGAAACGCCGCGGGTGGTATTGTTGGATATGGAGAATATGGAAATATCACATCAAGCAAAGGTGGAAACGAACTTTATTCTTTTTCAAGATACACCGCGGGCGTTGTTGGTCTTGCAGGAAAGAGCATAACTGTTTCGTGTTCGGATTTTAACGGAGTAATAACCGCAGACGGAAACGAGGCAACTGCTGGGGGGATTATTGGTGGAGCTGATGAGAGCTTTACCGTTGTTAATTCTTCCTTTGGTGGCAGGATTCATTGTTCTTCCTTTAATGAATCAATATGCGGTGGTGTTGTTGGCAAAGGAAACGGAATAATTGAAAATTCCTTTGTTAATGCAGAGGTGTATTCATCAATTTATTTTCAAAATATGGATATAACCGAAAAGAAATGTGTTTCTGCAGGTATAATAGGAGAAACTACCGGCGCAACCATAAATAATTGCTATTTTGACGGTATTTCGGATGCCAACGGGCTTGAGGGATATTGGATTTGCCCTAAAGGGGTTAAAACAAATAATGCTTTTTATTCCCAAGGCATAGCTTATATACTTTACGGAACTGACGATTTGTATCATGTTGTTGCATTGCGTGAATCATTGAGCACATGGGCAAATAATGCAGGAAGTGCATATTCAAAATGGGATTACCTTTTGGGTATCAACGACACAAAACCAATGCTCAGACATAAAAATGTTGCAGGTACAGATGGTTCTTACGGATGGAGAATTGAGGGTACGGAGTTTACATACTATGCGGATGGAGCAATGGAGGATTATGAACCAAATATACAGGGAACGGTTGATACTCCTTGGGCACTTTATCGAGGAACGGTAAGAACTTTAAATATCGGGTATGGCGTAACAAGAATAGGCAACAATGCTTTTAATAGTTTTGAGGCGTTGAGAAATATTTATCTTCCAACAACCCTTAAGGAAATAGGGGACTTTGCATTTGAGTATTGTCAGTATCTGAAGGATTTCACAATGCCATCTTCGGTTAATTATATTGGTGATGGTGCTTTCAGAGGTTGTAAGAATCTCACAAAGGTTTCAATCCCTTCTGGAGTTCGCTCTATAAGGGATAACACATTCTCATATTGCGAAGCTCTTTCATCGGTAACTATTCCGCAAACTGTTTCGTATATTGGATATATGGCTTTTGCGGCTTGTGATTCACTTGTTGAGGTAAAGCTCCCACAGTCTGTAAGAGATTTAGAAGATTTTGCGTTTTATTATTGCGATAATCTTAAAACTGTCAGCTTTCCAACCCTTCTTGGTAGAATTGGGGAATATGCTTTCGGAAGATGTGATAACCTTGTGAATTTATCAATACCTCTTTCGGCAAGCGTGGGAACAAATGCGTTTTGGTCAACCTTGCCTCGTGGAGATGTTGATGGAGACGGAAAATATACGGTGGTTGATTATATCAAGGTAAAGGGTCGCTTTATGGGAAAAGCGTCTCTCACTGCAGAACAGGAAAGACTTGCAGATTGCGATTTTGACGGAAGAATAACAGCAACAGATTATCTTTTGGTAAAGAAAAGCATTATGGAATCATAAAATTAAGGTTTATATAAATACTGATAAAATCAGTATTTACCGTAAATTTAGCATTGATAAAGGAGGGACTTTCCCTCCTTTTTACATCAACGCCTTTTTGAGCTTTTCAATAATCTTTTTTTCTGTTCTTGAAACTTTAACTTGGGTTATGCCGAATATAAGAGCGGTTTTACTTTGGGAATAACCTTTGTAATATCTGTAAATAATAAGCTCTTTTTCATCATCGGGGAGCGACTCAATGGCTTGTCTGAGGGCAAGCCGTTCAATTATTTCGGGAGTCTTGTCTTCACCAACAAAGTTTTCAACGGGAGTTTCTCCAATGGTGTCTGAGAGAGATAATGTTTCCGATGCAGATTCCAACGCCTCTGCGGCTTCTTCGGCGGATATTCCAAGGTTGGCGGCAATTGTTTTTATTGTTGGTTCAATACCTGTTTCGTTTGTAATTCGTTCTCGTTCTCGCAGAATAAGAATTGCCTTTCTTTTGGTTTCCCTGCTTACTTTAATTGGCCCATCGTCGCGAAGAAACTTTTTTATTTCACCCATAATTAGAGGAACGGCGTATGTGGAGAACTTTGTTCCGTAAGAAAAATCAAAGTTTCTTACCGCTTTTATCATGCCAATTGTGCCTATTTGGATTATATCTTCCATATCAACCCCGCGGTCTTTGAATCTGAGAGAGATAGATTTAACAAGCCCAGAGTTTGTTTCAATTATTAACGATAACGCATCTTCGTCTCCGTTTTGTGCCTTTGCAATTATTTCGTTACTGTTTTCGTGTTCTTTAATTGAAACAGAAGTATTGCAGAAGGTTGATAATTCTGAAAAATCAGCGTTTTCTTCGGTATATATGCCGTTTTCCGTTGTTTGTGAATAATCTGATAGATATTCATTGTTTACCATGGCAAATCGCTCCTTTTCAGAAATAAGGGAATAATTTATGTAATCAAACGATGGAGAGCTTCTTTTCGAGAATAACGGTTGTCCCTTTTCCTTCTGTAGATGTAACTTTTATTTTGTCGCAAAATGACGACATAACGGTAAATCCCATTCCACCTCTTTCTTCACCCGGGGATGTTGTAAACATTGGCTCCATAGCTTTTCGTATATCGGGAATTCCGCAACCTTTGTCCTTTATCTCAACTATAACTGTGTTATCAGATTTATACGATGCCGAAAGATAAATCAAGGCGTTTTCCCTGTTGTCCTTGTATGCGTGAACAATGGAATTCGTAACCGCTTCAGATACTGCGGTTTTGAGGTCTGAAAGCTCTGAAACTGTGGGGTCTAATTGGGATACAAATACGGAAACTATTGTTCTTGCGAACCCTTCATTTATGGATTTTGCGGAAAAGGTACATTTGAAAGAGTTTAAAATCTTGCTTGATGTGGTTTTTGTAACAGTGTTTCTTTTGTCTGCCATTTTAATGTCTCCTTTGTTTTAATGTTTTGTGTACTTGTGGTAAGATGTGATAAATGATAAATCTGATATGAATTTTAAAAAAATCACATCATATGCAATTTGGATGATAAATCTGAAAAGTGCTTAATCAACTATTTTAATAAGTCTGTCAAGCCCTGAAATTCTTATGATTTTTTCAACAGCTTCTGTTGGCTTTTTAATTAAAAGCGAACCACCAAGTTCGTTCATCTTTTTGTATCTGCCCATAATTAAGCCCAATCCCGAGGAATCGCAAAAAGTAACGGATGACATATCCATAATAAGCGTTTGGGGTGATTCTTCTCTTATTATGCCGTCTATGGTTTCTCTTGCACTTTTTGCTCCGTGATGGTCAACTTCGCCTGAGAGTTTAACAGTTGTTTCTGCGTTTTGAGATGTATAAATAATGTCCATCTTTTGTCCTTCCTTTTATAGTTGTTGTGCTTTTGGAATGTGGTATTATTATATAGCAATGTGGGTGAAAATAATGTCGAAGTGAAAGTGCCGAAAAAAAGAAAATAATTCAGAAAAATGATTTGTTAAAAGAGAAATAAGTGTCTTTAGTCGAAAAATAAAAATTGTTGTGTTTTGTAATGTGTGCAGAAATGTTTTTGGGGAAAATTTTTGTAAAAACGAAAATCTACGAAAAAACACGAAAAAAATCGCAAAAAAACAAATATTTTTTCTTAAAAGGTATTGACAAATGATTATTTATAGTGTATAATAACGGAGCTGTCGCAAGAAGCAGTTGGCCCGTTGGTCAAGTGGTCAAGACATCGCCCTTTCACGGCGGAGACACGAGTTCGACTCTCGTACGGGTCACCAAGACGAATCTGAGTAAAATCGGATTCGTTTTTTTTATGCCGTGAAATGGCGAATCGCATAAGCTGAAATAAGTTGAACCGCATAAGCTGAAATGATTTGAGCCACAAAGAATGAATGAAACTCAATATTGAAAAAAAGTAAATTAGGTGGTATACTATTGTAAAGTAATCATAGGAGAAGCAACTTGTGAAAGACAGGGTTTTTAAAATAATATACTTAAACATAGGAACACTTCTGCTGTTTTGGGGAATTGTTGGATTATTTGCGTCAGAGCTTCATTCGGGTACAGTATTCCTTTTGATTTCGGGTGCAATTTTTGCGTTGTGTGGTGCATTTATATCAAAAATACATTTTGGTGTAAGATACGGATTTTTGGCGTTGTTTCTTTTAGGTGTGGGTTTTCTCGTTTGGG
>JAZNIJ010000102.1:0-3067 GCA_045577455.1 Eubacteriales bacterium | reverse complement strand
CTTCACCTATTGTTATGTAGATTGAAAGAGCTTCTCTAATGCTTGAATTAATTAAACCATATAATTCTTCGGTCTCTTCTTCACTTATTGTAAAATCAAAGCGGATCTGTGTGCATTTGTTTTTTATTTTTTTGGATTTTTGGAGTGTTATCGGAAAATCATCATGCCAGTCATATAATTGTTTGGAGACATATTTCCTGCGACCATAAAGCGGCATATTATGGAGGATATCCATACCTAAATTAATTGCTTTGATAATGTTGGTTTTTCCTTCATTGTTTTTGCCTAAAAGCACTGTTAAGTTGCTTAAATCTAGTCTGTAAGCATCTGTTATACTCCTATAGTTTGTTATTGATACGAAAGAAAGTTTCATGATTTTTGCCTCCAAATAAAAATTATTGGTTTCATATATATATGACAAAAATCGACAAATACTTCATACTTTTTTCAAAATTTTTATAGTTTCTCTGTTTTAACTAAATAGAGCTATTGTTGTTTGTTCAAGATTGCCTATAAAATAATATAGATATGAACCCGAGAGTGTGGATGGTGATACACTCTCGGGTTGCATTTCTTTTATATCAATGGTAAAATTAAGTTATAAGATTTGGGAGGCAAATATCATGAAACAACAGCTTATTAAAGAATTCAATAAATTAGGCATTTTAGATATGGAAGAGGTTACAGAGCTTCACGAGGGTAAAGGTGAATTTGTTAATCTTGATTTTCCGTTGCCTTGCGGTAAAATAGTGAACCTTTGGGATAATGAAAAAACATATTACATAAATCAGTTTGAAAAGAAAAACAGTGAAAGATGTTACGGCTTGACCGCTGATGAAAAATATCTATTAGTTTGTGAATATGGTGAGGGTGGTTCAGACCCTGAAATCGTTGTTTTCAAGCGTTGGAACTAAATTAAACGGTGAACAGAAATGAATAGAGAGTATGCAGAAAAATTAATTGCAGAAGCAAAACAATTGAACGATGGTGCGTGGATTGAACATTCGTATAATGTTGCTCGTTTGGCTGAAAAGATTGCAATTAAAACAAATATGGATAGCGAAAAGGCTTATACCGTTGGACTTCTTCACGATATAGGAAGAAGAAACGGCACTATGCAAGCAAGGCATTCCTTGGAAGGTTTCAAATACTTAACTGATATCGGATTTGATGATGGAGCAAGAATTTGTATGACACATACTTTCCAATATAAAGATGTTGACGCTATTTATGATAATTGGGACTGCTCTGTAGATGAAAAACAGTTTATAAAGGAATATCTTGATAATGTTACATACGATGACTACGATAAGCTGATTCAGTTGTGTGATGCTCTGTCATTAGCTAATGGTTATTGCTATGCTGAAAAGAAAATGGTGAACAGCATTTTGAAATTCAGTTTTAAGGACACTACCGCAAATAAATGGAAGGCTATATTAGAGCTAAAAGCGTATTTTGACAATAAAATCAATGGTGATGTTTATTTGTTGTTTTGATATTATATAAAACCAAATGTTAATTGGTTTAGGGCAAAAGGATATTTGAGATAATGAGTAAAAATGTTATTCATATTTTTGGAGCATCAGGCTCAGGAACTACAACTTTAGGTGCGAAAATCTGTGATAAATTAGGTTGTAAATTGCTTGATGCAGATGATTATTTTTGGTTGCCTACAAATCCGCCTTACATACAAAAACGATCCAAGGAAGAACGCTTGAAACTTATAAAAAACGATATTGAAAGATTTCAAAATGTTGTAATATCAGGTTCAATTGTTGGTTGGGGCGATGAGTTAATTCCTGTCTTCACTTTGGCAATAAGAATTGAAATGAACCAAGCATTACGAATAGAAAGATTGATAAGCAGAGAAAAAGAACGCTATGGTTCTCGAATAGAATTCGGTGGAGATATGTACCAACAACATGTTGATTTTCTTGAATGGGCAAGAAAGTATGATGATGGTGATAATAGTGTCAGAAGTAAACAGTTACACGATGATTGGCAAAAACAACTTCCTTGTGAAATATTATATTTAGATGGTGCAAATGATTTGCAAGACAATGTATCGAAGGTTTTAACGAAACTTGGAATTCAAATTTAAAGGTGAAAGACTTGATTAGATTAGCTGAAGAAAAAGACTTTTTACAATTAGCAGAAATGAAATGGGAACATTCTGCCGAAGATGATATCACCTATGGTGAAACAAATATTGTGGGTGTCGATAAGCAGGAATTTATAAGTGATTACATAACATTTTTGAAAAACGATTCTACATATACCGTTTTTGTTTTGGAACAAGATGGCGTTGTAATTTCAGCAATGTATGTTGCAATTATTGATAAAGTACCGAAACCTAAAGTAAGCAAGTCATATATTGCATACCTCACCAATGTTCATACAATGCAAGAATACAGAAACAAGGGCTATGGCACAGAATTGCTATCATATATCAAGAACTACCTAACAGAAAAAGGCTGTGAATTGATATTTGTATGGCCGAGTGATAATTCTGTTAATTGGTATTCGAGAAATGATTTCAAAGCAGAAAACGATATAATGGAATGTGAGTTGTAATATGGAATTTATAAATAGCAAAAACATAAAAGAACTTTCAAACCCCGGTGTTGTTTCAAGGCAACTTATAAATCCTGAAAATTCGGAGAGTAAAAGAGTTACAATAACAGAAGTTCATCTTGAAGTTGGTGCAAGTCAGCCAAGACACAAACACGACACTTCAGAACAAGTTTGGTATGCTATTCAGGGTAGTGGAAAATTACTTCTTGCAGATGAAAAAGAAAGAATTTTCAAAGCTGGTGATGTTGTCAGATTTGCGGATAATGATATACACGGATTATTGAATGATGGTGATACTGAATTTGTATATATTTCTGTTACTTCACCACCGATAGATTTTGGTTACGCTTACGAAGGAAAAGACAAATAACTCAGAGGGTTAACTATGAAACATTGTGGAACACAAAGGTTAGAAACAGACAGATTAATTTTGAGAAGATATGCGAGCGAAGATGCTCATGCAATGTATAAGAATTGGGCTTCTGATTCAGAG
>JAZNIJ010000101.1:0-4026 GCA_045577455.1 Eubacteriales bacterium | reverse complement strand
TGTGTCGTCTTGCTCGCCAATCACAGCTTGACTTGCAATACTCGCACTTTATGCCACACCGCTTGATAAAACAACAACCATGTTGTTTTATCTTCGCTAACCCAGCAGGGGGAGCCAATAAAAGAAATATCCGAGGAAGAGATCCTCGGGTATTTCTTTTATGCACACCTGACGGTGTGCCGACCCAGCTTCGCTGATTCCGCTACGCGCCAGTGGCAGTCGTGTGTCGTTTTCTGCGTTCAAGCATAGCTTGACTTGAAAACTCGCACTTTGTGCCACACCGCTTGATAAAACAACAACTATGTTGTTTTATCTTCGCTAACCCAGCAGGGGTGATGAGGTCGAACAGTAACAATGATAATATTTATATGCTTTGCCAACTGAGCGAGCGAAGTTGGTAGTCGCTTCTGCGACCGCTGCCGGTGACAGAGGAAGGGAGCAGAAAGCGCGTGCAGCAACACGGAGAAGACGAGCAAACTTCAGTTTACGAAGTCAGAGCCGAATGTTGCAAACGTCGACAATAACATTAAGCATATTATGCCGTAGTTGGCAGATTTACTGTTTTACAGTGTCGCTGATTCCGCTACGCGCCAGTGGCAGTCGTGTGTCGTCTTGCTCGCCAATCACAGCTTGACTTGCAATACTCGCACTTTATGCCACACCGCTTGATAAAACAACAACCATGTTGTTTTATCTTCGCTAACTCGGTGGGTGTCAGGAAAAAACTAATGCAATCTCTTTTTTAAAATGAAATTTGTCTTTTGCTAAATTGAAATAGCTTTGCTGTAAAATATTTGCTGATAGGTCTGTTTACATATTATATTTTATATTGCCAAAGAGAATTATTTCAAATTTTACGTAATAAAATTATTTCACTTTCGATATTGAAAATTATTTCTCTAAATTTAAGAGTTTCATTTTCGTACTACGGCGCAGTAAAAGAGATTTCAAAGGTGAAATCCTCATTTAAAACTGAAGAATTTTCTTTTATTATTATAGAGTGAAACATTTCATGAGATAATAAAAAATCACATATAATTTGAAGATATAATTTGAACATACAATTTGATGAAATATAAGAAACCATAACAAAGCGCGCAGAATATATTGCGCGCTTTGTTATGGTTTCTACAATCAATATGTCCTACTTATGATATGAAGATTTTATATCAAAATATATTTTCTTCAGAGAAAGAATAAATATAATAATAAAGGAAAATTTTGGCTATCTTTTGAAAAAATGTGGACTTTTTTTTGAAAAAAACTATTGCATTATGTAATTGAATGTGGTATAATTTAAAAAAAGTATTTATAATGGAATGTTATAGAAATTTATGTCATACAGTGATTTATTTTCAGTTGCTCTGAATTTAATAATATGCCTTTTATAGCAGGATTATGCGCTGTATGTCTAAAAAATGCAATAATTCCATCAATGTTTTGTTTCATTTACACCTATTTTCTATATGAGTATTGTGTTATGGGGTTTGTTTAATGGTTATACACAAATGATATTCCCCTGTGAAACAGAGAGGAGTATATAATATGCCAAACAACTTGTTAATAGTTGGGGCTGGTGAATACAGTGTTGTTGCCTACGAAATAGCAAAAAGTATGGGTTGCTTTGATGAAATTGGATTTGTTGATGACTATGCAACTCAAACTCCCCTTAATATCCCTGTAATAGGTACAGTTTCCTCAGCTGTTGAGCTTTCAGATAAATATGGAAATATAGTTTTTGCGTTAGGTAACCCGACAGTGAAATCCAAACTTTGGGATGATATTGCTAAAATCAAAAATATCAATCTTGCAACATTGATTTCTCCCCTTGCTTTTATTTCTCCTTCTGCAACTGTTGGCGATGGAACAATTGTTGAGCCATTTGGATATGTTGGCTCTTTGTGTAAAATAGGAAAAGGTTGTATAATATCGTCTGGCGGTATTGTCAATCACGATGCAGAATGCGGAGATTTTGTTCATATAGATTGCAACGCAACAGTTGGAAGCTGTGCAAAAGTGCCAACTGGCACAAAGCTGTGCAGTGGAAAGGTTTTTTTAAAATAAAAAATTCTTTCCATAGGTTGCCCATAAATATAAAACAACATGTTTTAATGTTGTTTGCCAACCAAAAACAGCTTGCCTTACATTGTTTACAAAGGTCTTATTAACAATCAAAAATACTTGAAAAGTAAAGAAATATAAAACAGTGATACGGTATAAACAAAGCATAGCTGTTTGATTTTAAATTAAGTCCTAATTGGAGTTCTAATATGTATAGATTTGTAATCAAAAGGTTAATAGACATAATTTTGTCATTGATTGGGATAATTTTATTGGCAGTTCCAATGCTCATTGTTGCGATTGCCATAAAGATAGATGATCCCGGCCCTGTTTTGTTCAAGCAAAAGAGAATCGGCAAGAATAAAAAAGGAAAGGTTGCTTATTTCACAATTTGGAAATACAGAAGTATGAAGATGAGCACCCCGCATGACACGCCAACTCACCTTTTGGAAAATCCTGAACAATACATAACAAGAGTTGGTAAATTTATACGAAAAACAAGTATAGACGAGCTTCCACAGATATATCAGGTGTTCACAGGTAAGCTCTCCTGCGTAGGCCCTCGTCCTGGGCTTTGGAATCAGACAGATTTATGGGAAGAGCGTGAAAAGTATGGGGCTAATGATGCCAAACCGGGAATAACAGGTTGGGCGCAAATAAACGGCAGAGACGAGCTTGAAATACCCATAAAGGCAAAGTTTGACGGTGAATATACCGCTGCTTTAAAAAAGGGATGGTTCAGGGGATTTGCAATGGATATGAAATGTATTTTCGGAACATTTTTCAGCGTTCTCAAATCTGACGGTGTTGTTGAGGGAGGAACGGGAGAGCTGAAGAAGAAAGAAGGAGCAACCGAGACAGAAAAGGCGGAAAAAGACAAAACATCAGTATAATGGTGGTTTTGATATGTTACATTATGTGGAATGCTTTGAAAACAGCTCTGAGCTTAATTTAAACAAAAATTCAAACGAAACATTCATAACAGGTTAAGAAGGCTTATAGGTATATCAAATGAAGAAAATTCTCATAACGGGTGCAAACAGCTATATAGGAATGTCATTTGAAAATTACATAAAAGATAATCATTCAGAGAGCTTTCTTGTTGAAACTGTTGATATGATAGACGGCTCTTGGAGAGAAAAGAGCTTTCAGGGTTATGACGCTGTGTTTCATGTTGCAGGGATTGCACATTCCGATAGTGGAAAAATAAGCAAGGAAAAAGAAAAGCTGTATTATTCGGTTAATACGGATTTAACCATTGAAACGGCAAAAAAAGCGTCACTTGATGGTGTTTCTCAATTTATATTTATGAGCAGTGCCATAGTTTATGGTGATAGCGCACCAATAGGAAAAACAAAGGTTATAACCAAAGATACTCCCGTTGCACCTGCCAACTGTTACGGAGATAGTAAGGTTCAGGCAGAAAACGGTATTTTACCATTGAACAATGATAGCTTTAGTGTGGTTATCCTTCGTCCCCCAATGATATACGGAAAGGGGAGCAAGGGGAATTATCCATTGCTTGCAAAGCTTGCTTTGAAAACTCCGTTTTTTCCATATGTGAAAAATGAACGGTCTATGCTCTACGTTGAAAATCTGTGCGAATTTGTTCGCCTTATGATAGAAAATAACGAAAGCGGAATATTCTTTCCTCAAAATGAAGAATACAGCAATACAAGTGAACTTGTTAAAACAATTGCAGCAACTCATAATAAAAAGGTACGGCTTATAAAAGGGTTTGGATGGGTTCTCAGATTTTTGGGACTTTTTTCAGGGGTTGTAAATAAGGCGTTTGGAAACTTGAGTTATCAAAAAGAAATAAGCGTTTACAAGGAAAAATATTGCATAAACACCCTTGAAGAATCAATTAAAAAAACAGAAACCTGAGTTGACTCATTTTTCAATATGAGTTACAAAAAATCAAAGGTAAGACCAAATGTCTAAAAAAAACGAAATGGCAAATAT
>JAZNIJ010000100.1:0-3124 GCA_045577455.1 Eubacteriales bacterium | reverse complement strand
GAAAAAGCTGAGGAAAATGCTTTGTTTGCAATAAAACTTCTGGAAGATAAACTATAAAAATGGGATGTTAAAAAAGTTCAGAATGCAAAAAGGCGATAATAATAAGGGTTGTAGGCAGTTTGTAGTTGGTAAAACATATTAAATGAGTATGTGAAAAAATTTCTGTAAATAGTAGAAAAATGAGGTCTTCTATGATAAAATAAAAACATAGGAGGCCTTTAATTATGGCAAAAGAAAAGAAAGTAGTACACAAAGTACAAATGACAGAAGGAAAAAGAGACATTATTCGTAAGCTAATCGAAGAATACGACATTGAAACAGCTACGGATATCCAAGAGGCATTAAAAGACCTTTTGGGCGGAACAATCAAGGAAATGATGGAAGCAGAAATGGATAACCATTTAGGTTATTCAAAATCAGAACGCTCTGACAGTGATGACTACCGTAATGGATACAAAACAAAGCGAATCAACAGTTCCTACGGAAATATGGACATTCATGTTCCTCAAGACCGCAAATCGACCTTTGAACCGCAAATAGTGAAAAAAAGACAGAAGGACATATCAGATATTGATCAAAAAATAATATCTATGTATGCAAAAGGGATGACCACAAGACAAATATCCGACATCATCAATGACATATATGGATTTGAGCCATCTGAAGGCTTCATATCTGATGTAACAGACAAGATACTGCCACAGATTGAGGATTGGCAAAGCAGACCTCTCAATGATGTATATCCAATTGTCTACATAGATGCAATTCACTATTCAGTTCGTGATGAGGGAGTTATTCGTAAGCTTGCAGCTTATGTTATTCTTGGTATCAATACAAATGGTATGAAAGAGGTTTTGAGTATTAATGTTGGTGATAACGAAAGCTCAAAATACTGGCTTTCAGTGCTTAATGAACTGAAAAACAGAGGTGTCAAGGATATCCTCGTTCTGTGTGCCGACGGACTTACAGGTATTAAAGAAGCAATAAGTGCAGCATTTCCAAAAACAGAATATCAGCGTTGCATAGTACACATGGTAAGAAATACACTTAAATATGTTCCTGATAAGGACAGAAAAGCATTTGCAACTGATTTAAAAACAATATATCATGCAGCAGATGAGAAAAAGGCAATAGAAGCTTTAGAACGTGTTACAGCAAAGTGGACACCTAAATACCCAAATTCAATGAAGCGTTGGAAAGATAACTGGGATTGTATTTCCCCTATATTCAAGTTTTCATCCACCGTAAGAAAGGTGATTTATACGACAAATGCTATTGAAAGTCTGAATGCTACATACCGCAAGCTTAATCGTCAAAGAAGCGTATTTCCGAGTGATACAGCTCTCTTAAAAGCCTTGTATCTCTCAACCTTTGAAGCAACTAAAAAATGGACTGTCTCTATAAGAAATTGGGCGCAGGTGTACGGCGAGTTATCCATTATGTACGAGGGCAGATTACCGGAATAATCAAAAAATTACATCAAAAAAAGGTGCGAATTTCACACCTTTTCTTGACATACCCAAATTTTTGTGATATATATTAAATATATCCAATAGCCTGTTTTTCGGCTAATTTATTATTGTAATTATCATAGAAGATCTGTATTTACAGACTTTATTTCATACACTCACTTCACCCGAAAACTTCAAGGGTGGAACTGTATGGGGTGTTGTTCAAGGAATTAACGGAGGACTTCAAGCTATCGGACTTGGCTTGCTTGTTCTCTTTTTTGCTATGTCCATATTTAAGAGCACGGCATCTTTCCGTGATTTTCAAAGACCTGAATATGCACTAAGGCACTTTATTCGTTTTGTAGCTGCAAAGGTTGCAGTAACATACGCAATGGACCTGATGATTGCTCTTTATGAAATATGCGGAGGTGTTGTATCTCAAATTGCCGGTTCTCTTGGCGGTGTTGGTTCGGCAGCAGTAACACTTCCGTCTGCTATTGAAACTGCTGTTGAAGATGCAGGTTTTTGGGCATCTATTCCATTGTGGCTTGTTACCATCCTGGGAAGTCTTTTCATAACAATTATGGCATTCATAATGATAATGTCAGTTTACGGAAGATTTTTCAGATTGTATATGTTCACAGCGCTTGCTCCCGTTCCATTATCTTCTTTTGCCGGAGAAGGCACATCGGAAATGGGAAAACACTTTGTAAAATCTTATGTAGGTGTATGTTTAGAGGGTGCAGTTATTGTGCTTGCTTGTATAATTTTTTCTGCTTTCTCAAGCTCAAGTACACCAACACTTGATACGAGCATAACAACAGTAACTATGATATGGAAATATATTGGAGAAACGATTTTTAATATGCTTGTATTAGTCGGACTTATTAAAGGTTCAGACAGAATAATTAAAGAAATGCTTGGAACATAAGGAGGATAAAATTTATGTTTAACAATGTAATAAAAAGTAATGAATTTGATGCGGTAATAAAGCTTCAGGAGAATATCGAAATGTTAGATAACAGACTTAAATATATGCAATCAGTAAATGACTATTTTAAGCAGAATAACACAACATTCGGTCATCCCGAAGTACCAAATGAAACAGCCGTTGAGCTTGACAAAAGAGTTAAAGACGGACAGACAACACCATACCCCGGTCAGTTCTTTACGGACAATCGTAAGGAGATTGACAGATTAAAAGCATTTATTGAAAGAATACAGACAAAACCTGAAACTGTTTTTAAGAGTTGGGAGTTTAACGGTGGCGAAGCCGTAGTCAATCTTGCTAATAACAGACTTCAGCTTAACTTTTTGGAAAAACCGTCTGATGAAAAAATAGATGTTCTTAAAAAGAATGGCTTTAAGTGGGCACCGACTCATAAAACTTGGCAAAGACCGCTTACACATCAGACAATGGCTACTTGCGACAAGATTGACTTTATAAAACCAAAGGACGGAAGAAAGCCTACGGATATTCAGCCGAAAGCTCCTAAAAAGAACGAGCCTGAAAGATAAGGAGGTTTTGAATTTTGGAAATTCGTATTTCTACGGCAGCAGTCGGAGCAAAGAGGGCACCGATGTTGATGGCCATGTAGAAAATAGAGAAACCGGAATCGCGTTTGTCGGCATATTTGGGCTCTGCGTAGAGGTCGCCCACCATTACCTGCAAG
>JAZNIJ010000099.1:0-11593 GCA_045577455.1 Eubacteriales bacterium | reverse complement strand
AAAAATACCTTATGTGTAACGCAGACGAGGGTGACCCGGGTGCTCTTATGGACAGAGCCGTTATTGAAAGTGACCCTCATAACCTTATTGAAGGTATGCTAATTGGTGCATATGCAATTGGTGCATCAGAGGCGGTTGTTTATGTAAGAGCAGAATATCCCCTTGCTATCAAGCGTCTTGACGAAGCAATAAAACAGGCAAGAAAAGCTGGTTTTGTTGGTGAAAACATTTTAGGCAGTGGCTTCTCCTGCAATATTTCATATAAAGCAGGTGCGGGTGCATTCGTATGCGGTGAAGAAACTGCATTGATAGAGTCCCTTGAAGGAAAACGCGGTATGCCCCGTCTTAAGCCACCGTTCCCCGCGCAGTGCGGTTACGATAATCAACCTTCAAATATAAATAATGTTGAAACCTTTGCAAATGTTCCGTGGATATTGCTCAACGGTGGCACTGCATTCTCAGCAATGGGAACAGAAAACAGCAAGGGAACAAAGGTTTTCGCTCTTACAGGTAAAATAAAGCGTGGCGGACTTGTTGAAGTTCCCATGGGAAAAACTCTCCGCGATGTTATTTACGGTATTGGCGGCGGCATCAAGGGAGACAGACCTTGCAAAGCCGTTCAGATGGGCGGTCCTTCGGGCGGATGTATACCATTTGAGCTTTTTGATACTATAATCGATTATAAAGCGTTGGGCGCAACAGGTGCAATAATGGGCTCAGGCGGTATGGTTGTTATGGACGACAGCACCTGTATGGTAAATATGGCAAAATTCTTCCTTGATTTTACAACGAAAGAATCTTGCGGAAAATGTGTACATTGCCGTCTCGGAACAAAGCGTATGTATGAAATTCTCACCCGCATAGTTGCAGGAGAGGGAAAAGAAGGGGATATAGAGCTTCTTGAAGAGCTTTGCACATCGATTAAAGACGGTGCGCTCTGCGGCTTGGGACAGACAGCACCAAACCCTGTTCTTACAACAATTAAGTATTTCAGAAATGAGTATGAAGCTCATATAAATGATAAAAAATGTCCTGCAAAGGCGTGCTCAGACCTTCTCACATATTCAATCAATAAAGATAAATGTGTGGGCTGTACCCTTTGCGCAATCAAATGCCCTGTAAAGGCAATTACAGGAGAAAAGAAAAATCCACAAACCATAGACACAGAAAAATGTATCAAATGCGGAAACTGCTTCACAGTTTGTCGTTTCGGTGCAGTTTCTGTAGAGTAGGGAGGTTTCAGTATGATAACTGTTACAATAAACGGCAAAGTATGTACAGCCGAAGCGGGCAAAACAATTCTTGAAATTGCTTCTGCCAACGGTATTGAAATACCCACCCTTTGCCATCACGAAAAAGTAAAAAAGTATGGTGCTTGCGGCATATGTCTTGTTGAAGCTGAAAAGTCTCCAAAGCTCATGAGGGCTTGTTCAACTGTTGCAATGGACGGTCAAGTTATCAATACCGAATCCGAAAGAGTTGTAAAGGCAAGAAAAACAGCCCTTGAGCTTTTGATGAGCGACCATGACGGAGACTGTAAGGGTCCATGTACTCTTAACTGTCCTGCAGGAACAGACTGTCAGGGATATGTTAAGAGAATTTCCCTTGGTGATAATGTCGGTGCAGTAGAAATAATCAAAGACAAATTGCCACTTCCCGCATCTATCGGACGTGTTTGTCCTCATCCTTGTGAGAAAGCGTGCAGACGTGTTAATGTTGAAGAACCAATATCAATAGCTTTCCTTAAATACTATGCCGCAGATAAAGTTTTAGCTTCGGGAAAAAGCGTTGTTGCAAAGAAAAATGCTGAAACAGGTAAAACCGTTGGTATCATAGGCGGAGGCCCTGCCGGATTGACTGCCGCATATTTCCTTGCCGCAAAGGGTCATAAGGTAACGATTGTTGATGCAATGCCTAAAATGGGCGGTATGCTCAGATACGGTATTCCCGAATACAGACTTCCTAAAGCGGTTCTTGATAAGGAAATAGAAGAAATTTCATCTCTTGGAATTGAAATGAAAAACAATTTCAAAATGGGCAAGGATATGTCTTTTGAAGAATTCAAGGCAAATTACGATGCAGTTATCGTTGCAATAGGTGCTTGGAAGAGCATGGGCGTTGGCTGTGTTGGAGAAGACCTTGAAGGTGTTTGGGGCGGTATAGATTTCCTTCGTAAGGTAAGTTTAGGAGAAGAAATCAATATCGGTAAAAATGTTGCTATAGTAGGTGGCGGTAACACTGCAATGGATGCTTGCCGTACAGCAGTCAGACTCGGTGCAGAAAATGTATATGTAATATACAGGCGTACCGAAAAGGAAATGCCTGCAGAGAAAATAGAAATAGAAGAAGCTAAAGAAGAAGGCGTAACCTTCAAATTCTTAACAAATCCTGCTGAAATAATCGGTGAAAACGGAAAAGTAACAAAGGTTAAATTGCAGGTTATGGAGCTTGGCGAACCTGATGCAAGCGGAAGAAGGTCTCCTGTTCCTGTTGAAGGTAAATTTGAAATTCTCGATGTTGATACAGTTATTTCTGCAATCGGTCAGAAGGTAAATGTTGCTGGCTTTGAATCTCTTGAACTTAATAAGAGAGGAATTATCTCTGCGGACGAGTATACATTCAGAACATCAGATCCAAAGGTATTTGCAGTTGGTGATGCAACAAATAAAGGTGCATCAATTGCAATTGCAGCTATAGGCGAAGCAAATAAAGCAGCAGATGTTGTTGATTCTTTCCTTAAGGGCGATGTTGTTCCATATGTTGTTCCATATGTTTCTGAAAGAACAGTAACTAAGGAAATGTTTGCGGATAGGGAAGTTATTCCAAGAGCAGTAATGCCAACAAGACCTGCAGAAGAACGCAAGCATGATTTCGTAGAAGTTAATCTTGGATTCTCGGATGAACAGGCAATAAAAGAAGCAAAACGCTGTCTTGAATGTGGTTGCCACGATTATAAAGATTGCCGTCTTATCAGATGTGCAAATAGATATAAGTTAAATCCTGCAAAATTCAGCGGAGAAAAGCATCTTCATGAAACAGAGGAAAAACTGGTTTATATTGAACGCAATCAGGGTAAATGTATTCTTTGCGGTCTCTGCGTAAGAGTGTGTGATGAAGTTGTAGGCAAGGGAATTTTAGGGCTTGTTGGCAGGGGCTTTAAAACTGTAATCAAACCAGAATTCAAAGATGCGTCTATAACGGAATATTGTAAGGATTGCCATAAGTGCGTTGATGCTTGCCCAACAGGTGCATTGAAGTTTCTTTTGAAATAAACATTATTCCTATAAATTTAATATTTTTATCGAAGCACAATTTTATTATTTATCATTATGTTAATTAGAAATTTTAATTGTTTTTACAAAATAACTTGTACAATTTTTATAAAAACACTTGAAAAAACAAGATTGATGTAGTATAATGTGCGGTGGGTAAAACCCAAAGATTATTTTTGGAGGAAAAAAAATGAAAAAAACATTATCTGTTCTTTTAATGCTTGCATTATTAGTAACATCAATGATGTCTCTTGCTGTTTCTGCTGAAGAAGAATACACAGAAGATGGCAAGCCAATCGCAAAAGCTGTATATGGAACTCCAGTAATGGATGATGCAGCTGAAATCGATCCCCTTTGGGACAATGTTCCTGAATACACAGGTTCAACTGTAAGACCTTCTGTTTCTACAGAAGATACAGGAACAACATTCACATTCAAGCTTATGTGGGACGAAACTCATTTCTATGTTTACGAAAAAGTTTACGACCTTACAATCGGTTCATATGACCCTAGCTTGCATGGTCATTTGAACGATTCCACAGAAATGGCAATCTCTCTTAATGACAACAGAAAGGGACCTCATGACCCCTTAACAGACGGTTTTCTTGGATATTCACCCCATGAAAATACATATGGCGGTGCTGATATTTTCGGCACAGATTTGGAAAATGTTGAGTTTGCAGCATATTTTGATGAAACAGGATATGTTATTTTGTCCGCATTCGATGTTTCTGCAATGAACTCCAATATTGCTTGGGGCGAAAACCATCAGTTGGGTTTTGAAATCTCTGTTAATGATAGTGTCGAAGCAGGCGTAAGATCCACCTGTATCGGCTGGGCAGACGAAACAGACAACGCATATCAGGATAACACATGTCTCGGCGTTGTTTACCTTGTAAAGAACGCAGATTCTGATGTTCCATCCGGTGATGCATCTGTTGATACTGATGCTTCCGCAGAAGCAGCTGAATCTGAAGAAGCAGCTGAATCCACAGAAGCAACTGAATCTACAGAAACAACTGAATCCGAAGCAGCATCCGAAGCAACCTCTGAAGCTGTTTCCGAAAAAGCAGAATCAGAAGCTCCATCTTCAGTGGCAGCAGATTCCAATGATAGCGAAGGTGGTTTCCCAATTTGGATTATCATCGTAATTGCTGCAGTTGTAGTAGTTGCAGTTGTTGTTGTAGTTGTAATGAAAAAGAAATAAATTCTTTTTTCTGAAAGATTTTGTTATTATTTAATGATAGAGCCAATCCTTGATTCAACGATTGGCTCTATCCTAAGAAAATGTGAAAATAAACTTAAAACTGATTGATGTGTATTAAAGTGAATTTAGTGGCCATTATTCGGGATATAAGTTTATAAATAAAAAAACACAAGGAGATTACCATGAAAAAGACTCTTTCAATCGCATTTGCTCTTGCATTGATTTTGACATCTTTGCTTTCTCTTTCTGTATTTGCAGAAGATTATACCGAAGATGGTAAACCCATAGCAAAAGCAGTTTATGGCTCACCCGCAGTTGATGCATACGACATTGACCCTCTTTGGGACAACGCTCCTGAATATGTTGGCGAAAAAATTCGTACAATTGTAACTCAAGAAGATACCAACACTCGTTTTACTTTCCGTCTTATGTGGGACGAAGAAAAGTTATATGTTCTTGAAAAAGTAACAGATATTTCTGTTCAGACATATAACCCAGAACACACATATGCAAATGACTCAACAGAAATTTGCTTGTCCCTCAATGCTAATACAGGCGATGCATATAACTACGAATATGACGGCTGGGTTGGCTTCACACCTCATGAAAACACATATACTGACTGGGGCGGAGATAGCACAATGTTCGGCACAGAAGCTCTTGGTGCAGACTTGGCTTTTGTTGAACATTCCGCAGCATATGATGAAACAGGTTATGTAATTTGCGTTGCTTTCGACATCAAATCCATCAACTCAACAGTTGCTTGGGGCGAAAACCTCAAAATTGGTTTTGAAATTTCCGTTAATGATAGCGCAATTACAGCTGGTGAAAGAGTTCTCTGTCTCGGTTGGGCAGACGATACAGACGCAGCTTGCGATAAACCTTCTACATTCGGTGTTGTTTACCTCGTAAACAACAAGGATTCCGGCATTCCTTCCGGTGATGCTTCCGTTGATACTGATGCTTCTGCAGAACCAACAGAATCTGAAGAAGCTGCAGAATCCGAAGAAGCTACAGAATCCGAAGAAGCAACTGAATCCACAGAAGCAACTGAATCCGAAGCAGCTTCTGAAGCTACATCCGAAACAGCATCCGAAGCAGCATCTGAAGCTCCTGCTTCAGTGGCAGCTGACGATGGAGACAGCAAAGGCGGCTTCCCAATAGGAATCGTTATAGCTATTGTTGCAGTTGTTGCTGTTGCTGTTGTTGTAGTAGTTGTAATGAAGAAAAAGAAATAAATTCTTTTCTGAGTTTATATTATAACTTATAACAAAAAAGCCAATCATCGTAATGATGGTTGGCTTTTTCCTTGCTCAGTTGTGATTTTTGGGGTGAGTAACGTTAATTCTTGGTTTTGTGATTGGCTTGTTTGTTTTGAAATAACAAGTTTATGTTTAGGTGATAGATTGTTATTTCTCCAAAAGAACAATCTATAGAGTTAGCTTTTATTATAAACAAATAACAATCTTTTTTTGAATTTTCTTATATTCTATAGTAATAACAATCCTTGTTTGATTATTAGCTTTTATTGTACCTAAATAAAAAATAACTATGTTTTAATAGATGACAGTTGAATATTTAATCAGTATAAGCTCCTATAAAAAACGGCGTGTTTGTTTCCGTGTCTATAAGCATATAAACAAATGGCCTGTTAAGATAAACATATTCTATTTCCATCGGGTCGGGTGCAGATTCGGGAGCCATTTCAATAACTGTAACTGCCCCAGCTTTTGTTCCAAGCTCACCAACTGAAATATAGGTTTTCTGAAACGCATCACTTATGTGAAGGTGATATGCATCTCCAATTTTGGAAAAATCTGCAATATTGGGGTTAAATGCATCTGTAATTCCCATGCTTTGCAGAATATCAACAAGAGAAAACTCAAATTTTGTTTCAAATTTAGGAAGTGAGGCATAAACCGTCTTGTACGATTTGTTTTTTAATATGCTCTGTATTTTTTCGCCTGTAAGACGGGATATATAATCATTTACAGATATTCCTTCATTTGGAAGTAAAGCCACAAATGCATATTTTCCTTTATAATGTTTTATAAAACCTGTTGCATTATCATCTTGTAAGAAAGTGCCTTCTTCAGAATACATAAATTCAACATCTTTTTTATCTCCGTTTTCAAGAGTGAATTCTCCATTTCTTACATTAAACTTGTTGTATTGCTTGTACCATTCATCTTCAAATGCCAAAGCGTTAATCAGATACATAACAGCGTTTTCGGGTATTTGATTTATAATAGTTGGAATCATTCCTTTTGTGTTGTCTGAAACCCATTTGTTAATCTCGTTAACCGTTTCGGGATTTTTAAAATCTGCTTTATACGCTGCCGCATTGTAATAATCTGCATTTTTCTGCAAAAAATCGGGGTCAACTACAATCCTGTTGTCGTTAGCAAACCAAATGGAATTTGCTATTGATAAAGAATCGTTGCGACGGAGCTTCATTGCGTATGAATATAAATAATTGTTAAGGTCATTAACAGATATTCCAAAAGCATTTTCCATCTGTATAAGAGTTTCACTGTCTGCTCCATTCGCAACAAGACCTAATGCGTAAATTGCAGAGAGGGGAGAAATTAATGTGTTGGAAGAATCATTTTCGTAGCTCTTTTTGAAAAGCTCTAAAGCAAAATTCATATAGGCGGTGTTTCCGTCTGTCATATCGTCTAAAACATCGATTTGCTCAGATGTCAACCCTGTCATAAGATCAACCGTTTTGAAATCAGTGTCGGCGATATCTGTACTTACATCGCCTGAACCGTTGTCTGTACTCTGGTTAGTATCGACAGAACCGTTGTCAGTGCTTGTTGTAGTGTCGACCGAACCGTTATCCGTGCTTGTTGTAGTGTCAGTAGAACCGTTGTCTGTACTTGTTGCAGTGTCAGTAGAACTGTTTTCTGTGCTTAGTACACCCTCTGAAACCATGCTGTTTTCTTTGCTTTCATCGGATGAAGTGGTTTTTCCGCAAGAGCAAATTAATAATAACGATATAATTGTAACAATAGAAATTATTCTTTTCATAAACCTCTTCCTTTCTGTTATAAAATAGCCATTGTTACCGACTCTATTTATAAAGTCGCTTTTTTTACTTGTATCTTTCAGCTTATAATGAAATTCTCACAAAAATCTTCCTTTCTGTTATAAAATAGCCATTGTTACCGACTCTATTTATAAAGTCGCTTTTTTTTACTTGTATCTTTCAGCTTAATTAGCAAAATCGGAATATTTTTTCTTCTCTGTGCATATACTGTCGTGAAACATAAAATCGGAGGAAGAAAATGAAAACAATTGATAATAAAAAAGAAGGCGGAATAATACAGATTTATCCAAGACAGACGGAAATTCGACAGAGCATAACCCAAGGAAGCACCGTAAACAGCAATCCTTCAATTGAAGAACAAGGTGAAAACACCGTTGCCGAAAGCTCCACAAGTAGCAATCCTGCAATTGGAGTACAAGAAAAAAGCATACAGGTTGTAAAAATAAAGCCCAATACATATGACACTTTGCGACAATCTGCCAAAACAAAAAACAACGAAGCATCCGAGCAGACAAGAAGTCAAAAACAGGAAATGGAGTCACTTACTGAAAACTCAGAAGACCTTACCAAACCTTTTAGATTTAGCAACAGCGAAGCTTGTACAGGTAAACATCCCACTGAATTCCACAGCGGTATTAACAGTAATTTGGATTTCGATAACAGTGCTTTGAATGGGAATTCGGTCGAAAGACATAAAAACACCGATTCATCCGCAAACCCAACAATGGAAACGAATGCCGCTGATGAAACCTTTAAAAATATAAAGCATAAAGAAAAAAGCGCAACATTTTATGTTAAGCTTTTTGCATTATTTTTCTTTTTCGGTGTATGCCTTTGCGTTTCAGGAAAATGGAAAGCGGATGGTATGGGTAAAAAGCTGATTTCGATTTTTGATAAAGATTTGAATTCCTTTTCTTCTTTTTGTGTTAATCTTGCGCCGATAGTTTTTTCTTCTTTTGTTGTTTTTGCAAGCGGGTTTACATTGTATGCTCCTTTTGTAACATGGATTTATTCTGCCTGTATGTTTTTCGTAATTGGAGTATTATCGGGATATATGGTTACATCTCTTGGAATAAATCTTGTTATAATAACAACATTGATTTTAATTGGAATATTTTCGGTTTTAAATGTAACGCTTTGTGTCGTGTCTGTCGGTATGTCGAAAATCGCAACAAACGGTATAAAGGGAATAAGTATTTCCGATGGGATCATATATTTTGTGATATATGTAGTTTATATGGCGGCAACATGGGGAATAGTTTCAGGAATAAAGGGATTAATCAGTTAAAGGGAAGAGTTAAACAATAAAACCAATTTTTGTTGTAAATTACAAAAAAGCCGTAAAACAGTAACATAATGTTCTTGAATTAAAGAAAAAAATGTGATACAATCTAAAATAAGTGTTATTGTGCGCAAAAAGAATTTGCGGATGAAAAAAAGATGATGTTCTTTTGTCAAAAGAGGTAAATAAATTGGGAAAATTATATAATATTTTTGCATCCCCGGAAAACAAAAAAGATAAGGGGATAAAGAAAAAAGAACGAATTGTTGACGAGAAATTTTCAACAAAATCGTTTTTTAAGCTGTTAAAAAACAGAGCAGGAACTCTGGTTACTCTTAATGTAATAACAACTCTGTTTCTTATTCCTGTAATCTTGTTTATTTTAAGCGTATCGGGTGCATTTTCATACACATCCCGCACTCCTGATAGCAATATGTTTATGGTTCTTGACGGAATTTCCCGTTATGAGGAATCTGCTCATCTTGATGCACTTCTTTCTATTTTTGGAAATGTTTCTCTTATTTCCAAAAACTCATTAACTTCAATTTGGTTGGAACGGTCTGTTATTATTGAGTTTTTTATTTTCGGATTTCTTAATGTTGGATTTGCATATGTTCTCAGAGAGTGCGTAAGATGTAATCCTGTTTATACAATTTCAGACTTTTTCCGAACAATTAAAAAGAATGTAAAACAAGCTCTGATTTTCGGGATAATTGACCTTGCTGTTATTCTTTTGCTTGTTTATGATATAAATGTATACAGCTACGATACGGGAAGCTGGCTTAACACAATGTTTTACTATCTTTCTTTGCTTATGTCCCTTATTTATTTCATAATGAGGATATATATTTATCAAATGATAATAACCTTTGATTTATCTATCAGAAAGATAGTTAAAAATGCGTTTTTATTTACCTTTATAGGACTTAAGCGCCATTTTATTGCAATACTTGGCACAGCACTTGTTATTTTTATTAACTATTTATTGTTCTCTTTTACCTTCACTTTCTCAATTTCCATTGTTTTACCATTTGTTCTCACTATCGGTGTGTGTGGTCTTATCTGCGTTTATTCGGCGTATCCTCAGATAAAGAAACATATGATAGACCCATACTATGAAAGTATTGGAAAAAATCCCGACGGCGATGATGAAGCCGACGAGGAAGAACCAATATTTGTTGATAGAGGATAAAGCTCCAAATCAATCGTCATTTTTTTGCAAGGTTTATAAGAACAATAAATAATATAAAAAATAAAAACAGATAATAAATTTGAAAGGCATAACAAACCTTATGGAAGATTTTGCATATTTACAGAATAAATATAACACAATAAAAAACGAAAACAGAAAATTTGATATGTCCAGGGGAAAACCATCTCCTGCACAGCTTGATACGGTTAATCATATTCTTACAGCGGTTTCAACGGGAGAAGATTGCATTCTTTCTGGCGTTGACTGTCGAAATTACGGAGGAGCTGACGGACTTCCTCCAATGAAGGAGCTTTTTGCCTCCATTCTTGAAACAACTCCCGATAAAGTTATAATCAGCGGTAACTCCAGCTTAAATATTATGTTTGATACTGTTGCAAGAGCAATGATTTTTGGAACATATGAGGGAGCAACTCCGTGGATGAACTTAGGAAAAATTTCTTTCCTTTGCCCTGTTCCGGGATATGACAGGCATTTTGCTATTACCGAAGCGTTTGGAATAAATATGATAAATGTTCCATATAACAATGATGGCCCTGATATGGATTTTATTGAGAATGCTGTTGCCAATGACGAAAGCATTAAGGGTATATGGTGCGTTCCAAAGTATTCCAACCCAACAGGCGTTACATATTCTGACGAAGTTGTTAAACGCTTTGCCGCTTTGAAACCAAAGGCAAAAGATTTCAGAGTGTTCTGGGATAACGCATATGTTGTTCACGATTTGTATGAAGGTGGGGAAAATCTCCTTAGTGTGCTTGAAGAAGCTGAAAAGTTAGGCAATGAGGATTTGTTCTATGTGTTTGCCTCAACTTCAAAGATTTCATTTGCTGGCGCAGGCATTGCGGCAATGGCTTCTTCAAAGAAAAATATTGAGTTTGCCCTTGCTAAAATGAAATACCAGACAATTGGTCCTGATAAAATAAATCAGCTTCGCCATTTGAAGTTGTTTCCCAATAAAGAAGCTGTTCTTGACCAAATGAAAATACACGCAGAAATAATAAGACCTAAATTTGATGCTGTATTTGAGGCGTTTGAAAAGGAACTTTCTTCTGTTGAGGGCGTTTGGTGGTCAAAACCAAAGGGCGGCTATTTCATTAGTTTGAATCTGCCTCGCGGAAAAGCTAAAAAGGTTGTTTCAATGGCAAAAGAGGCAGGTCTTGTATTAACTCCTGCAGGTGCTTCTTACCCATATGGCTTTGACCCTGATGATAGCAATATAAGAATTGCTCCATCGTATCCAACCCTTGATGAATTAAAACAAGCATTGGAGCTTCTCTGTACTGTAGTTAAAATAGTATGTTATGAAGAAAAATAATAATACAGGTAAGCAGGCAGAAAAAAATTATTCAGACATTGATAAAACTGAATCTCAACAATTTGATGAGACAGCTAAAGAATCTGTTGAAGATAACGAAGAAGCAACAGACAAAAAGAAGAAAACTCCAAAAAGTAAAGCAACTTCAAAACGAAAAGTGAAGAATCTAAAAAAATTCTTGTTGATTTTACTTTCTGTTTTTATTTTGATTTTTGCTGCTTTATCTGTTTTAGACCATTATCTTAAGAAAAC
>JAZNIJ010000098.1:0-3378 GCA_045577455.1 Eubacteriales bacterium | reverse complement strand
AGCTTCATTTTGTATGCAGCAGCTTTTTCACTTGGCAAGATTTTCTCTCTGTGACAAAGGTTTGCATCAATCATTGCTATGATTGCATCATCCCTTGAAAGATTAAGCACTCTTACGGAAACAGAGGTGATGCCTAAATTTTTGCAGGCTTCCCATCTGCGATAACCGGAGATGATTTCAAACTTTCCGCTTTTGGTATCATCGGGCTTGCGAACAGTAATAGGTTCAAGAACACCAAACTTTTTAATACTTTCGGTTAAATCTCTCATAGCCTTGTCATCAACAACTTTGAAAGGTGACTCTGTGAGAGGTGTGAGCGTATCAGTAAACACACTCATGGTTGTTACTAAATTTTCAAAATTTTTGTTCATAATAAAAAATCCTTTCATAATAAAAATTGCACCTCATCGGGTGCGTTCAAGTTTTCGTATTTTACTAATTTCTGCCTGATGCTCTTTTTGCAAGAGCTCATATAAATGAGGAGATTTATCAAGAATATCTTTTGCTTGTTTGAGTTTCTTTCTTAAAGGCGTGATTTCTTTTGTTATCTCCTTACGCAGGGCTTTGTACCTCTCCTTATCTTTGGGATTACTTGCTCTGCGCTTTTTGTTGTCTGCCTTGCTTCTCTTTTCTTCAAGCTCGGCAATCTTTGTTTTTGTTTCATCAATGGTAACTGCTAAATCATCAGTAGTCTGAATCTGATTGTCGGTTAAGAAATGATAATCAGCTACATACTGCTTAATGTCATTTACAGCGTGTCTCATTTCGGGTGATAAGAGCATTGCATCTGCAACCTCTTTCAGCAGTTGGAACACCAAGATTATTAAGAGAAACATAGTGTTTACATAAATAACCTCAGGTCGTTTACCGTGCTCAATGCCGAACTCCAATTTCTTTCTTACTGATTCAAGAGGAAAGTATTTACGCCTTGCATAGAAGAAGGTGTTCCAATCAACAAGGTGATGTCCGCTGTAATAGGTTTCGTTGAATCTTTTCTCTATACCTTCAACAGTATAGCCAAGACCTTCAACCCTGACGCCTCTTTCCCAATCCTTTGCCTTGATGGTAAAACGCCTGTAATCAACCTCATATCCCATAGTGAAAAGAACTCTTCTGAATTCATCCCAGCTTGTTGCAATGGTAAGGCAAAATTCAATATCTTCTCTGAGCATATCTCTGTGAGTTTTCTTGCCTTGTTTATGAAGCCAATAGGCTTTCTTTTCACCGCCGTAGAAGGGTGCGTTTTCAAGAACGGATTTGCCTCGTTCTTTACATATGCCATCAGAAATTTTACGAAGCTTGTAGTGGTCAGAAATATGATTTTCAAACTTTCTGCCTGTTCTGAATGAAACAGAATTAACTACAAAGTGATTATGCAGGTGGTGATGCTTGTCAAGGTGAGTTGTAACAACAATCTCATATTCATCTCCCCACATTCGTTTAGCTGTTTCTACACCGATACTGTGACATTCTTCGGGTGTTACTTCATTTTCTTTGAAGCTCTGAAAACCGTGATAAGCAACATTTCCGCCGAGCTTTCCGTAATGAAGTTTTGTTGTCATCATATGCTCATAGGCTCGTTGTACTGGACAGTTAATTGCAGACACATAAAGCTTCTCATCAGTTTTCTTATCATTCTCGGCATATTGCAGAGTTTGGTATAAATCCTCATCAAGATACTTTTTATCAATGGTCTTGTCGGGATTTTCAGCATACTGAATAACCTCTTTAAGTCGGCTCTTTACGGGCCAGAATCCTGTTGTTGCAATAGGTCATTCACCTCCTTTTTCGGTGAGAGTATTTCGCTGTGAATTTCATCAATGAGAGTGAGAAGCTTTGCTTCAGTTTCGGGTTTCATCTCATAATTGCAAATTTCACAGAGTTTTCCGTAGAAATTAAAAAAGGCATCGGGCAACACCGTTCTCGGTGCAAATCCCAATGCTCTCTTTGTTACATATTCACTTGTAGACAATCCGCATTTTGAAGCATATCTTTCAATCTTCTTTTTGTTTTCAGGTGTTATCCTGATTTCAAGTCTTTGTGTTTTAGTTTTTGGTGTAGTATTCATATCACCATTCCTTTCGTTTAATTTTAGGGATTAAGGGACCCTAAAGAATTTGGAACTTGCCGTACAAGTTCCCTGCTCGTTACGGTGTAGGACAGACATCCATAGGATAATTAAGTGCTTCGTCTGTTTTTCTTCACCGCAGATAAGGGCGCCCTTAATCAAGTACATTTTTTGTGGCACCATTTTTTGGTTTGCTTGTAAAAGTGATGCCAAAGTGGCACCGTTTTTGAGCCATTGTGGCTCAGTTGGAGTTTGTGTTGAGCCAAATTAGGCTCAGGTGTTGTTTGTGCTAAGTCATTGAAAAACTCCTTTCATAATAAATTTGTGAGGACAGTTATTATATAACTGCGAAAAATGTGACGCAGTATTTATATACCAGAATTTAGGTTTTTGCCGCTTTATCCGAAACGGTTCCTACAGGCATTACTACATATCTCTATGGCGCTGTGCAGTCAACTAATATTTCAATAAATTGCGCTCGCTTTCTTCAAAAAAGGTCGTGGCAGTTTGTTCCGTTCGGACGGTCATTCACTTGTACACGAGAAGAAAATTTTTTCCTCCCATATATACCCCGACATAAGAAGGGGTAAAATGTTCCTGGTTTTTGAAAAAAGTTGAAAAAATTTTTAGGCATAAAAAAAGACCCGTCAAAATATGACGAGTGTTGTGTGTTTGACTATGAAATTAAAAAAATGTGACGCAGTATTCATATACCGAAATCTTGCTTTTTAATGCTCTTAAAATTATATTGGTGGGGGCAGTTATTATATAATGAAAATCTCCTCTATTATGTATAATAGGGAACTTTTGAAAATTCACCTATTATATAGTAACAAGAGAAAATCAAAATCCGTAACACCGCTATAAAGTGTTATGTATAATGAGATATCCAGCTTTTTTATGTACTACTTAATGTTATTCGCAACAAAATTTTCTTGAGTATTATTGAATTATTACATTCTTGCTTTTTAATGACTAATATCTTTATTACTCATCCGTCACAAAAGTTGATTTTACCCTTTTGTTTATGTATAATCATTACATACCCACCGAAAAGAGTGATATTATGATTAAAATTCTTATCATAGAAGACGATGCTACAATCGTTAAAAACTTAAGTGAGCTTCTCCGTCAGGAAGGCTTTGAAGCTGACGCTGCCTTCAACTGCAAAGAAGCAGAAAATAAAATTGAAGCTAATCAGTTTGACCTTGTATTGTTGGATGTGCTTTTGCCCGACGGAAACGGATTTTCTCTCTGTAAAAGAATCAAAAGTTTAAGCGACTGTCCCGTTATATTCCTTACTGCTTCTG
>JAZNIJ010000097.1:0-13654 GCA_045577455.1 Eubacteriales bacterium | reverse complement strand
TAATGTATATAAAGCTACCACGCAATATTATTTCAAATTCTTCTCTTGAGTTTGAATTCAAATGGAGCGATAATATGCAAAACAAAACAGCAATGGATTTCTATGTAAATGGATGTACAGCACCAATGGGTAGATTTAATTATCTTTATAAAGAGTAGTATAAAAGCAATGAGTCGCTCGTGTAGCGTGGGGCTCATTTTGTGTTTATATATTTATTTAAATAGAATTTCTCAAATAAGAAATAATAATAAAAAAGGATATTGTTTTTTGGTTTAAAAAATGGTATAATAAGACAAACTAAAGAATAAGGAGAGCCATTATGATTTATAAAACAAAAAGTATTTATCGAATAATAAGCATTTTTATGTTACTGGCTTTGATGCTTTCTTCTTGTGGAGGAAATGATAATTCTTCTGAAAATAATATTTCTTCCGAAGTATCATCTGAAAATAATAATTCATCTGAAAATGGTGAGAATTCCATTCCAACAGATGAATATAAGCTCCCTCTTGAGGATGGCTATAACCAGCTTACTCTTTATTGGAAACATAATGGAACATATGATAACTGCGATATATGGATATGGTATGGTGATGTTGCAGGTAAGGGTTACACATTCCATCCATGTAGCTATGGCGCAAAGGTTGTTGTAAATGTTCCCGAATCTGTTGAGCAGGTTGGATTTATTGTTCGTAAGGATTGTTCAAACCCTGGTGGAAGCTCTTGGGATAGTGCAACGAAGGATTTTGAACAGGATAGATTTGCCGTTATTGAAGGCAAAGAAACATTTATTTATCTTAAATCGGGCGTTGGAGACCAATTTAAGAGTAATGATGGAGGAAAAACCTTGGAAATAATTAAAAAGTTTTCTCTTGCAGGTATTGTTGATGAGAAAAAGATAAAATTTCATGTAACGCCCGGGGTTGTTATATCATCCCTTGATGACGTAAGCGTTACTGTTGGAGGCAAGGTTAATAAAGTTCTATCAGTTTCAACTTTAGGTAAAAATGCAATGTCAGGATATATTGAAGTTGAAAATACAATTGCTTTGTCTGATAACTGCGTTGTTGAAATAAAGGGATTTGGAGAATCTGTAGCACTTCCAACTGATATTTTTGATAGTGAATGGTTTGCGAATAATTATCATTATGACGGTAAAGATTTAGGTGCAACAATTAAAGGCGATAAAACAGAATTTAAAGTGTGGGCACCAACTGCTTCAGAAGTTGTTTTAAATCTTTTTGAAAAAGGTAACGATTGCGAAGCGTATAAAAGCGTAAATATGACATTGAGTGATAAGGGTGTTTGGTCTTATACCGAAGATTGCGGACACGGAACTTATTATACCTATACTGTAACAACAGCAAATGGAAAGCAAGAAGCAGTTGACCCTTATGCAAAGTCAACAGGAGTAAACGGAGACAGGGGAATGGTTGTTGACCTTTCTTTAACTAATCCAAATGGATGGGAAAACACAAAACCTGTTGAAACAATTCAAAAGTATTCAGATGCTATTATCTGGGAAATTCATGTCAGAGACTTTTCAAATAAAATTGAATCATCAAACTATAAAGGAAAATACCTTGCTTTCACAGAAAAAGGTCTTGTTAATGAAAACGGAAAACCTGTTGGAGTAGATTACCTTAAAGAGCTTGGAATTACCCATGTTCACCTTCTTCCTGTATATGATTATGCATCTGTTGATGAGACAAACCCATCTTCAGGTTTTAACTGGGGATATGACCCTGAAAATTATAATGCACCCGAAGGAAGCTATGCAACTGACCCATATAACGGTGAAGTTAGAATAAAAGAGTTCAAACAAATGGTTATGGCTCTCCATAATGAAGGTATTGGCGTTGTTATGGATGTTGTTTATAATCACACCTATGATGCTAATAGTTCACTTAACAAAATAGTTCCTTACTATTATTACAGATATACAGATACAGGAGCAAACTCATCTGCAAGCGGATGTGGAAACGATACAGCTTCTGAGCGTTATATGTACGGTAAATTTATGGTGGATTCAACTTCATATTGGGTTGAGGAATATAAGTTAGACGGTTTCCGTTTTGACCTCATGGGACTTCATGACCTTGAAACAATGCAAAAGGTTGAAAGTGCTGTCCATACAATTAACCCTAATGCAATAATCTATGGCGAAGGTTGGACAATGGGAAGCACTATAGACGGAAGTGCTCAAGCAAACCAAGGTGAGATAAGCAAAATTATCCCAACAGGAGATGCTATAGGCGGTATTGCTGTATTTAATGACAATATTCGAGATGGTTTGAAAGGTAGTGTTTTCTCTCAGACCGGCAAGGGCTTTATTAACGGAGCACCAAATTCAGGAAATCTTCAAAAAGTAATTTTTGGTATCAAGGGCGGAGAATCGGGCAGTAGCACTTGGTTTGTTAAAGATTCGATGGTAATAAATTATATGAGCGCCCACGATAATAACACTCTTTGGGATAAACTTTATCTTTCTTGCCCCGAAAACACTGATGATGAAAGAAATGCAATGAATAAACTTGGTGCAGCAATTATTATGATGTCAAAAGGAACACCCTTCTGGCAGGCAGGCGAGGAAATGTTAAGAACCAAAGACGGTGATGAAAACAGCTATAAATCATCCGATGAAATAAATAATATAAATTGGTCTGTTTTGAACGATAACAGCAGAGAGTATAAAACCTTTATGTATTATAAGGGTCTTATAGAAATGCGTAAGGCATATTCAATATTCTCTGATAAAGATACAGTTATATCTCATACCGAACATGGAAGCGGTATAGTTGAAATCCGATTCGATAATGGCAAAGGCGGTAAGGCGGTTGCTCTTATAAATCCAAACCGTTCATCTCTCCCATATACTCTTGATGGGGAGTGGAGTCTTATTGTAAATAGCGAATCAGCAGGAGCAGAAGTAATTGAAAAGGCAAACGGAAGTGTTTCTGTAATGCCATATAGTGTAAACATTTATGTTAATAATGTAAATGGCGATAAATAATAGAAGTTTATGAAAAATAACAAATATTCTCTTTGGGTTTTAATGCTGTTTTTAAGTTTTGCTATGCTTTGTTCTTGTGGCAATAAAAATAAAATTTTATCTGAGGAGAACAATATATCAAAAGTTATGTCAGATACTCTTTATGTTAAAAAAGTTGAAAATATCCCAAAGGATTTCATTTTTGGAATGGATGCATCCTGCGTTCCTTCTCTTGAAAAAAGTGGCGTTAAGTATTTTGATTATAACGGAAATGAAAAAGATGTCTATGAAATACTCAGCCAAAACGGAATTAACTATATCCGTGTGAGAATCTGGAACGACCCTTTTGATTCTGATGGCAACGGATATGGAGGCGGTAACTGTAACCTCCAAAATGCTGTTGAAGTCGGAAAACGCTCAACAAAATACGGTATGAAGCTACTTGTTAATTTTCATTATTCAGACTTTTGGGCAGACCCGAGCAAACAATTTGTTCCAAAAGCATGGGTAAATATGACAATAGATGAGAAAGCTGATGCTTTATATGAGTATACAAAATCGTGCCTTGAAGAACTGAAAAATCAAGGTGTTGATATTGGTATGGTTCAGATTGGAAATGAAACAAACGGATCAATGTGTGGTGAATCAAGCTTAGAGGCAGACGGATGGAAGAATATAACAACGCTTATGTCAATGGGTTCAAAAGCTGTCCGCGAAGTCTGCCCGAATGCTCTTGTTGCAGTTCATTTCACAAATCCTGAAATCACTTCTTCCTATGAAACCTATGGGAAAAACCTTGAATATTACGGTGTTGACTATGATGTTTTCGCTTCATCGTATTATCCTTATTGGCACGGAACTCTTAAAAACCTTTCAAAAGTGCTTTCTGATATTGCAACAAAATACGGAAAAAAGGTTATGGTTGCAGAAACATCCTATGCTTTCAGTATTGAAGATACTGATTTTTATAGAAACACAGTTGGAGATGGAGGGGAGCTTGTTAAAAATTATCCCTTAACAATCCAAGGTCAAGCAGACAGTGTTAGAGATGTTATTGATACTGTTGTAAACGAAACTGTAAACGGAATAGGTGTTTTTTATTGGGAAGGGACGTGGATAGGTGTTGGAGGCAAGTCATATAAGGAAAACCTGTCCCTTTGGGAAAAAAACGGTTCAGGATGGGCATCATCATATGCAGCGTTATATGACCCCGATGATGCTGGAAAATGGTATGGTGGTTGTTCTGTTGAAAACCAAGCTTTCTTTGATAAAAACGGAAAAGTTCTTGAGAGTTTAAAGGTGTTTGAACTTGTTAAAAGAGGAAATGAAATAAACACAAATTCAATTGATTCAGTTACCTCTGATTTTAAATAAGAATATTTTTAAAAAAATCCAAGCAAAATTAAATGACAACATAGTTACAGGAGACGAGAAATGAAGAAAAAGTTTTTAATTTTACTTTCTTTAATATTGCTTCTATCAGCATTTTCAGGGTGCGGTAAAAATGAGGACACTGAAAAAAACGGAAGCAGTGAAAAAATAGAAGAAATTATTCAACAAATACCAAAAGAAGACAATTATAGAACATTTTATCAGGTTTTTGTTGGCTCATTTTCAGATAGCAACAGGGACGGAATTGGAGATTTGCAAGGTGTTATCAACCGTTTTGACTATCTTAATAATGGGGACTTGAATTCCGATGATAGTCTTGGTATACAGGGTATCTGGCTCTCTCCAATATTTTCCTCACCATCATATCATAAATATGATGCAACAAATTATTATTCCGTAGATTGGAGATTTGGCACAGAGGAAGATTTAAAAGAGCTTATTAAAATTTGTGAAGAAAGAAACGTAAAGTTGATTCTTGACCTTGTTCTTAACCATACTTCAAGTTCTCACGAATGGTTCTTGAAATTCAAAGAAGCAAGAATAAATGGTGATACAGAGAATAAATATTATAATTATTATTCATGTGTCCCAACAGCTGAAAAAGCTGGAGGTGTAACTTATCAGAAAATTGCAGGTATTGACTGTTGGTATGAATGTAATTTTTCTGGAGATATGCCCGAACTTAATTATGATAACGAAGAAGTTAAACAAGAAATGCTTAATGTTGCAAAGTATTATCTTGACCTTGGTATAGACGGATTCAGATTCGATGCAATAAAATATATTTATTACGGTAATACGGATAAATCCGTTGACTTTTGGGAATGGTATATGGGGGAACTGAAAAAAATAAAACCCGATATATATTGTGTTGGCGAGTGTTGGTCCGGTGAAACAGAGGTTCTGGATTATTACAGTGCAATGAACTGTTTTAACTTTGCAATTTCTCAGGCAGAGGGATTTGTCGCAAATGCTGCAAAGGGCAAATCTATGTCCAACTTTACAGGGTATGTTGAATCTTTTTCCAAAAAAATAAAAGAAAAAAATCCAAATGGAATGCCAATTTCTTTTCTTTCCAACCATGATATGGATAGAATTGCAGGTGCGTTTGTAACAGAAAATAATGCAAAAATGGCTGCAAGTTTATATCTTCTTTCCCCTGGTTCTCCATTTATATATTACGGTGAGGAAATAGGAATAAGGGGTTCAAGAGGAAGTTCAGATACAGATGCAAACCGTCGCTTGGCTATGCTTTGGGGAGACCCTGATGATTTTGTGAAAAATCCCATTGGCTCAACTTATCCTTCTGATAAACAAATCTCAACTAATGTTGCAACTCAGCTTTCCGATAGTAATAGTATCCTTAATCATTATAAAAAGCTGATAAAAATCAGAAATAAGTATCCTGCAATTGCAAGAGGAGATTATAAATCTGTAACAGTTTCAGGGGCAAAAAATGTTGGTGGTTTTATAGTGGATTATAATGATAAGAAACTTGTAATTCTTCACAATAATTCATCTACGGATGAAGTAACAATTGACCTTTCTTCTTGCACAGACCTTAATGGATTTTTACCAACATCTCTTGCTGAATCGGTTGGGTGTGGAAGTGCAAACCTTAACGGCAACACAATTGTAATTTCACCACAGACTTCTGTTGTTCTGAAATAATCATCTTTTGGTATTTTTAAACAAAAGTTTGTTGTCTTAATTTCATATTTTTTAAAAAACTCTTGACTTTATTGGTTTAAAATGGTATAATTCAGGTGCATTAGGAAGAGTCCTATTGCTAAAAATAATATTTAGGAGGTTTACTTTATGAAAAAAAGTAAAATCTTATCGCTTTTGCTTGCAGTTCTTATGTTGACTGCTTGCTTGGCATCCTGCGGTGGCGATAAAGAGAATGCTTCTTCTACAGAAGGTTCCGCTTCTGGTGCAACTTCAGAAGAATCCTCTTCCGCTCCATCAGCAGACCTTTCGGGTACCTACGACATTACAATGTGGGTTTCCGAAATTGAAGGCGTTGCAGCTTTGTTCCAGGAACAGGTTGCTGCATTTAACGCTGCAAATCCCGGCATTGTTATCAATGCTAAGATTGAAGGCGTAACAGAAGGCGATGCTGCTTCTAACGTTGTTAAAGACGTTGCAACAGCTCCTGACATTTATTGCTTTGCACAAGACCAGTTAGCTCGTCTTGTTCAGGCAGGTGCTCTCGCAGCTCCTGGTGTTGCAGCAACAGAAACAATCAAAACAAATAACGATGCTGGCTCTGTTGCAGCTGCTACAGTTGCAGGACAGCTTTATGCTTATCCTATGACAAGCGATAACGGATACTATATGTATTATGACAAGAGTCTCATCTCCGAAGAAGATGCAGAATCCCTTGAAAAGATTATCGCAAAATGTGAAGAAAGCGGCAAAAAATTCCGTTATGCTCTCGAAAATGGTTGGTATACAGCATCCTTCTTCTTTGCAACAGGTTGTCATTCCTCTTGGACAATGGACGCTGAAGGTAACTTCAACGGCGTTGATGATAACTTCAACTCTGCAGAAGGTCTTATCGCAATGAAGGGTATGGAAAAACTTGCTAAATCCTCTTGCTATGATAGCAATGCTGATATATTCACAGATGCTGCTGTTGTTATCACAGGTATCTGGGCAGCTAATGCAGCTACAGAATATTTCGGTGAAAACCTCGGCGCAACAGATCTTCCTTCTTTCGAAGTAGATGGTAAATCATATCACCTCGGTTCTTTTGTTGGTAACAAGCTTATGGGTGTTAAACCTCAGACAGATGTTAAGAAAGCAGCTGTTCTTTCTAAGCTTGCTCAGTATCTCACAGGCGAAGATTGCCAGAAAGCAAGATACGAAAAATTCCAGTGGGGTCCTTCCAACAAAACTGTTCAGTCTTCTGAAGCTGTTCAGTCCAACATCTCCCTTGCAGCTCTTGCAAAGCAGGGCGAATTTGGTGTTCCTCAAGGCCAGATCGAAGGTTCTTGGTGGGATATAGTTAAAGTTCTTGGCGCACATGCAAAGAATGCAGCTGATGAAGCAGCTCTTCAGGCAGCTCTTGTTGAATACAAAGCAGCTATCGACGGTATCTTTAAGAAAACCCCTGAAGAAAAGAATGCATGGGGCGTTATCGGTGGCATTTGTAACACAAACTGGGATACAGATTTCCCAATGGTTGAAGAACCTGCAGGCACATTCACATCTGATGTTCTTGAACTCAAAGCAGGCGAAGAATTTAAAGTTCGTAAAGGCGCTTCTTGGGATGTAAACTTTGGCGTTGAATTCAACGGCGCAAACATTGTTGTTGAAGCAGACGGCAAATATAAGGTTCAGCTCGTTTGGGATGGCGACAAAACAGGTACCGTTACTCTTATTCCTGCTGAATAATCAAGTTTAATATTTTGGCTGGGGAGCTATAAAGCTCCCCAACCAAAAAATCGGGCAAGGCGTTGTTATACGACAAACGGAGCTTCCGTTAATCGCTTAACAATGCCTTCTTCTTCTAAAGCATAAATCTATATTACGCTTTATCAGAACATATATTTATTTTAAGATTGGATTTAGGGTTTAACTATGAATAGACTGAATGATTTAGAATATTTAAAGCTTTCTAAGCCCGAAGCATTTCTTTATAAGTTAAAGCTATTCTTCTGTTCGATTCCTCTTTGGTTTAAAAATTTAGGTATTAAAATTTTAAATTTCTTCAAAGGTATCGGTAAAGGGATAGGCAACAGCTTTTTGGATATATTTACAACCTTTACTAAGGGTAATTGGGCTGTTAAAATTTCATTTTTTATTTTTGGATTTGGCAATTTCTATTATGGTCAAATATTAAGAGGTCTTTTATTTCTTCTTTTTGAAGCCATATTTTTTGTATATATGTTTTTACCCAGTGGAGGATTATATTGGATCTCAAAAGCTCAGTTTTTCCAAACAGGTAAAACAATTGGAACAGTACAAACACAAGAACAATATAACCCTATATATGATAACTATGAGACGATTTATGGGGATGATTCCGTTAAAGTTCTTCTTTATGCGTTGCTTACTGTAATTTTTATTATTGCATTTATTTATACTTGGCGTTTGCAGGTTAAACAATGCCGTATATGTATGGATATAACCGCTAAGGGCAAAAAAGTTAAAAGCGGAAAAGATGATTTGAAATCTGTTTTAGACGATCAATTTCATAAAACTCTTTTATCTCTTCCTCTTTTGGGCATACTTGCTTTTACCGTTTTACCAATAATTTATATGACCCTTATAGCGTTTACAAGCTATGATGCTAATCACGATGGTTATTCTAACCTTTTCAGTTGGGTAGGGCTTGAAAACTTCAATGAAATGTTGGATTTTGGTGCTGGCGGTTTAGGTCTTGCTTTTGGTGAAATACTTTCTTGGACATTGATGTGGGCATTTTTTGCAACATTCACGAACTATTTCCTTGGTATGTTTGTTGCAATTATGATTAACAAAAAAGGAATCAAAATCAAAAAGTTCTGGCGTACAGTTCTTGTTATGACAATTGCAATTCCTCAGTTTGTTTCATTACTTTATGTTGCAAAGCTTTTTGATTCTTCGGGAATTATCGGTAAATTGCTGTTAGATTGGAATTTGTTACCCGATTCAATGATTGCAGCTAACCAAACATCATTGTGGCAAAATCCAATTTCATCTAAAATTTTGTTGATTGTAATAAATATCTGGGTTGGTATACCTTATATTATGCTTATGGCAACAGGTATTCTTATGAATATCCCTCAGGATTTATATGAATCTTCAAAAATTGACGGTGCAAGTGGACTTCAACAATATAGAAAGATAACCCTTCCATATATGATGTTTGTTATGGGACCTTATCTTTTAACCAGCTTTGTTAATAACCTTAATAACTTTAACGTTATTTATCTTTTAACTCAGAATAACCAGCTTTTGAATACTGAGCTTGGTTTAGCTGGTGGTGTTTCTGTATGTTATACCGATTTGCTGATTACCTGGTTATACAAAATAACCCTTAATAGTTCACAGAGTAAATATTATTTGGCATCAATAATTGGAATAATGGTATTCGTTGTTGTTGCATGCTTATCCTTGATAGTATATAATCTCATTCCTTCTACTAAAAACGAGGAGGATTATCGATGAAAAATAAAACAAAACAAATTTTAAATCAAACACCCATTTCAAAAAAACATATGGGAGCAAAGTCTAAACAGAGAATTGGTAACATTGTTGTTTATTGTGTCCTTATTTTAATAACTGTTATATGGCTTTTCCCCTTCTTTGGCATTGTTCTTGAGTCATTCAGAACTGAATATAAGGGTCAGGTAAGTTATCTTTGGCCTGAGAAATTTGGTTTTGACAATTATATTCGTTTGTTCAAAGAAACTGATTTCTTAAGATGGTTTATAAACACAGGTATTGTTGGAATTGCGACGGCTGTGTTGCAGACATTCTTTGTTCTTTCAATGAGTTATGTTCTTTCAAGATTAAGATTCAAAGGAAGAAAGTTTTTAATGAATTTTATGTTGGTTCTTGGAATGTTTCCTGGATTCTTAACAATGATTCTTATCTATAAAGTGTTTTCAGATTTTGGCTTAATTATGGACATGGCTCCTGTTGGACTGATTATTGTATACTGTGCAAGCAGTGGTATGGGATATTATGTATCCAAGGGTTTCTTTGATACAATTCCAAAGAGCTTGGATGAAGCTGCAAGGGTTGACGGTGCAACTCGTTTCCAAGTATTTTATAAACTTATTTTACCTCTCTCAAAGCCAATTGTAATTTATACAGTTTTAATGGGCTTTATGGCACCTTGGGGTGATTTTATGTTAGCAAGCTATCTTATTAACCAAAACAGTGAAGGTATGAATGTTGCTGTTGGTATGTTTGAATGGCTTTCAAAAACATTGGTAAATACAAATTACACAATGTTCTGTGCCGCAGGTGTTATTGTTGCTATCCCTGTTATTGTAGTATTTCTCTCATTGCAAAAATACTATGTTGAAGGTGTAACAGGCGGAGCAGTTAAAGGATAATATTAGTGTATAATAGGAGGATAATATGGCTTCGGTAAAATTAACTAATGTAAAAAAAATATATGGAAAAGATACAGTTGCTGTTGATAATTTCAATCTTGAAATAGCTGATAAAGAATTTGTTGTTTTTGTTGGCCCATCAGGATGCGGTAAATCTACAACATTGAGAATGATTGCAGGACTTGAGGAGATTTCAGGCGGAACAATTGAAATTGACGGAGTTGTTGTTAATGACCTTCAACCTCGTGACCGTGATATTGCTATGGTTTTCCAAAACTATGCGTTATATCCCCATTTAACTGTTTTTGAAAATATGGCATTCAGTCTTCGTCTTAAGAAAGTTCCTCAGGATATTGTTTATGAAAAGGTAACAAATGCTGCAGAGATTCTTGGCATAACAGAGTATTTAACAAGAAAACCACGAGCTCTTTCTGGCGGTCAGAGACAGCGTGTTGCTATAGGTCGTGCAATGGTTCGTGATAGTAAAGTTTTCCTTATGGATGAACCACTATCAAACCTTGATGCAAAGCTCAGAAACCAGATGAGAGCAGAAATCATTCTTCTTCGTGAGAAAATTGATACAACTTTTGTATATGTAACTCACGACCAGACAGAAGCAATGACTCTTGGGGATAGAATTGTTATTATGAAGGACGGTTTTATCCAGCAGGTTGGAACTCCAACAGAAGTTTTTGATATGCCTCATAACCTTTTTGTTGCAGAGTTTATCGGCGCTCCCAAAATGAACATATTTAAAGCAAATCTTACTTCTTTTCAAAACGGTGAGTACCTCATAAGTGCTTTCGGTGCTAACATCAAAATAAATGGCGCAAAAGCAAAAATGCTTTCTGAAAGAAATCCAAACTCAGAGATTTATCTTGGAGTTCGTCCTGAACATATAGTTCTTTCAACGCCCAATAACCCTGCTGCAATTCATTGCACAGTTAAGGTTAACGAAATGATGGGTAGTGAACTTCATCTTCATGTTGTTACAGATGATGGAAGCAAACTTATTGTTCGTGTTCCAACAATGTATCTTGATGACGAGCAAAGACATTCTCTTGTTCATGGCGCAGAAATCTATGTTACTTTTGAAGAAAAAGTTATGCATTTCTTTGATATTGAATCAGGAATCAATCTTCTTGCTTAGGATGTAGTAATGTAGTTTGAATTTGTGTTTCTGAAAGATACACAGTCTTATAAAAAAGAAAAACCCTCTTATGGTAGAATATAAACATCTACTATAGGAGGGATTTTTACATCAAAAATATGATTTAATAGAAAAAGCTATAAACTTTCAAATGTAAAAAAAGATTTTTGCTGGTAGTATAATTAGCGTATGTTAAATATCAAAGTAAGAGTTTTTTTTACTTTGTAATATCTTTTTCTGTAAGTGTATATGAAACGCTATATCCTGAACCGCTAACTGAAGATATAGTTTCAAGCTCTGTACCTTTAATGGAGTTTTGAATATAGTCAAATTTAACAATATCTCCAGCTTTTGCATTTGGATTAACCTTAAACGGTATTGTTATAACAAGCTGCCCCTCTTCCGTCAGACCTTCACATTTTGTGCCACTAACAGCACCGGGGTAGGCAAGCAGGTCAACATATCTGCATTCATAGATACTCGATGCTTTTTTATATGTACATATTTGTTCAAAACGAGGTAGTTTAACTCCTGCTGTTGAATCATACATAGGAACAGTTGTCATAGTTTTTGCCATTTCATCGTTGGATGTATAAACACCTTCAACGGTATTGCTGGAATATGTAAGGAAAAACTCAACACCCATTAAACTACAATGTAAATGATTAACCGTAATAACTGCGTTAATAATCCCTGGATTCTTTTCGGAAGGTACAGCGACCATATCAAGTATAAACATTGAATTAGAATCGTGTGAATGACCATTGTCGGAAGATATAACCGTATTTTCAGAATTTAAAGAATCTAACATATCATTTGAGCTTTCTGCTATCATCTCTCCCTTAGTGTTTTTTTTATTGTTTGAGCAAGCAGAGAAAGTAAGAATTGATGCAGCAACAAGGGATAAGCTAATTAGAAATATTATTTTTTTCATTATAAAAACTCCTTTTTATAGTTTTTTTGATTATACCATTAAAATTAAATTTAATCAATAGTGAAATTTTAAAATATTAAATCTAAAATATGTAAGTAAATAATAAAAAGCTATTGCAAATCGAAAAGAAATATGGTATAATCCACCTGTCAGTAAGATTTTATTACTGAAATATATGGACGATTAGCTCAGCTGGTAGAGCACTCGCTTGACGTGCGAGTGGTCAGGGATTCGAGTTCCTTATCGTCCACCATTTTCCGGCGAGACGGGTTTCCGTTTACGCCGGATTTCTGTAGATGAAAGTTGAGAAAATTATGGGTAAGAAAAGTTCATTGAAAGTTAATCAGAGAAAAAAGAATATTAAGCAAAAAAATTCCTTAGGACCAGCATTTTTTGTTATTCCTGCTGTTTTGCTTATTTTTATTTATGCTATTATATTTTCTATAACAGAAGATGGCATATATTTTTACATTTCACCTGTTTTTCAAAGACACGCTCCAATTGAAAAAACAAATGATGCTTATCTTGAAAATTATTTTTCAGATGAAGTCGGTTTCTTTGAGGAGGAAAGATACCGTATTATAAATGAGTCAGCAGAGTATTTTTACGATAAAACAGGTATTAAAATTTTTCTTTATACTGTTCCCGCTATGAAAGATGAAAACGATAAATTTGTTTATCCAACTGATGAAGAGGCGGAAAAATCGTGCGCAGATATATGTAAAGAATTTTCTGCTGAAGGCATAGACCTTGTTATTATGTTCATGCCAACACAAACGGGATTTAAATCGTGGACTTATGCAACAAATGAGGTTAGAGGTGAGTTTGGAAGCAAGTGTGAAAGAGTGCTTGAACAAAAGTTAGTTCGTAATTTCCATATTGTTGGAGAATATGATGAGCTATTTTGGTATTCATACAGAGAGTCAGCAGATAGACTTATGGGGGGAATAACCTCTCCTTTGGTTATTATAAATGAAAATTTAAGATTTTTTATTCTTTTCGGCATAACAGTAGGTGTTATATATGCTTCCGTTGTTTTTTATAGAAAGATTGGCAAAAAAATATAAACTAAAGTTTTATTATCAAACTATTTGTTCGAAAGTATTCGTTTGTTTTATTTCAGTTAAAAAAAT
>JAZNIJ010000096.1:0-8261 GCA_045577455.1 Eubacteriales bacterium | reverse complement strand
CATACAAAACTTCGTTTTGATTGCTTCGACTTGTCGAAGCAAGGGGCAGCGGTCGAAATTTTAGAGTGTGCGATGCACACGAAGAAAATTTCGGGCACCGCAACCTGAAAGGTCGTTGGTGCAGATGCAAAGCATCTGCTTTTTGGTTATGCAAGAGTTAAAGCAAAGTCTGGGGTTATGAGCCCGACGAGTCGGGCGAGTAACTTGCTTGCACGCCGAACGCACGCAGGGCGTGGAGGAGCGAAAAGTCCGCAGAAACGGCGTTTGTGGGCGAGGTGAGCGAAACGGAAACCAAGGTTGAAACAGGAGAAACTACAGTTTTTCTGCAAGCTCTTCTATTGTCTGATAACGCTTGTCAGGGTTGATATTTGTGCATTTAAGAACGATTTTGCCCGTTTTTCCCTTAGCCAACTTTTCGCTTGGGTGCTTACCCGTAAGCATTACGTTAATCATAACCCCTATCGCATACACGTCGGTTCTCACATCGCTTTGAGCTATTCCAAGCTGTTCGGGGGAGGCGTAGCCTACAGTTCCCATAATTACCGTATCTTTTTTTGAGTCGGTAATTTTCCTTGAAGCATTCAAGTCTATGAGTACAACTCTGCCGTTTCCGTCTATTACAACGTTTTCAGGCTTTATGTCGCGGTGAACGATGTTTTTGCTGTGCAATACGGTCAGGGCATTGCATACAGACCTTATAACTTTACGCATTCCCGAATAACGGTATTTTCCGCTTTCTATAACCTCTGAAACGGTCATTCCGTCAATATATTCTTCCAATATTATCTGACCGTCTTCTGAATTTATAACGTCATAGATAACGGGAAGATTTTCGCATTGTATGTTGTATAGCAATTCGTATGCAGGAACGTGATTTGAATAGCTTCGCAAAATAATGTCCTTTTTCAGCTCTTTGTTTCTCGCTCTTATAACTTTACATTCGTTTTTATCGCTCAAAACAGACACTAAGGAATATATCTTGAAAAACTCATCCATGTATTGTTTTGAATTCATATTTATCTGCCCAATCGCTTGAATTATTGGCAATACCAAAAATAATTTTCATAATCAGCGGTTAAATAATTAGCGGTGATTTTAACGTCGCTGACATTTACGTTTATTCCTCTGCCCGCGCCTTCTTTTTCTGTTACATACCAACCTGAGGTGTTTAAAAACTCAACCTTTTCAAGTGCGGTGCAGTTTGTAAAAGCATTTTTGCCTATGCTTACAACTTTGCTTGGTATAGTTATGCTTTTAAGAGCTGTGCAATAACCAAAGGCTGAGTTACCTATGCTCTTAATGTTGGTTGACATATTTATGTTTGTCAGAGCGTTGCAACCGTAAAAAGCGTTACTTCTTATGCTCGAAACGCTTGAAGGGATAGTTATGCTTTGGAGAGCTTTGCAACATTCGAAAGCATGGCTTCCAATACTTGTTACGCCTTTTGATATGGTTACCTCTTCAAGACTCATGCAGTATGAGAAGCTACCTCTTATTTTTGTTACGGAATTCGGTATAGTTATACTTTTAAGTCCACAGTAATCAAAAGCATCTTCACCTATGTCTGAAACACTTTCGGGAATGTTTATGTTATCAAGCCAGCCACACCCATAAAAGGCTCCTTTTCCTATGGTCGTGACTCCGTATGGAATTGTTACTCTCGTCAATAACGTACAGTCACAGAATGCATAGTCCCCTATAATTGTTACAGAGCTTGGTATGGATACGCTTGTGAGAAATCCGCAACGATTGAATGTTGTGTTTCCTATACTTGTAATGCCATTGTTTATAATCACTTTCTTTATTGAATCTCTTAGATGATTCCAAGGAGTTGGACTATAAGAATAATCAGGAATATTTCCCTTGCCGCTTATAACGAGAGTATCATCGAAAAGCTCTGCGGTTATAGTATTGCTTAAGGCGTAGGTTTTATCAGGCGCCTCAGAAGATTCAGGTTCTTCAGAAGATTCGGGTCCCTCAGAAGATTCGGGTCCCTCAGAAGATTCAGGTCCCTCAGAAGATTCAGGTTCTGTGGAAGATTCAGGCTCCTCAGAAGATTCAGGTTCTTCAGAAGATTCAGGTTCTGTGGAAGATTCGGCTTCTTCAGAATATTCACTTTCTTCTGAGCTTACGGCATATTCGGATTCTTCGCTGTTTTCCAAAAACTGATTTGAAGAATAAGGCTCATCATTGGAAATTGTGCTTTCTTCCCCAAAAATCGGCTCTCCCGACGAAGTAGGTTCATCGCTTTTGCCGTTATGTAAAAAAAACAGTATAATAAGGCTCAAAATAATTATGGAAAGAAGAATACACCCTATAAAAACAATTCTGCGATTTTTTTTAATGGAAGTATTTATATGTTCCTTTTCTTCAAAGGATGTCATGCAGTAAAGACAAAAACGTGCGCTTTCTTGGATTTCTGCATTGCATTTGGGACATCTTTTCATGATCTCACCCCAACGTTTCTAATTCATAATCGTAAAGCAGCTCGTTTATCTCAATAACGGATAATTTTTTGCAGATTCCGTATAATACAACGCTGTCAAAAGGTAATTTAACGTATAGTGTGGGATAGCCTGCACATTTTAAAAGAGTCTGCACTTCTTCCAAAGACAGCTTCATTGCAATGGCGAGACAAAGAAGTTTTTTTCGTTCGGGAAATCTTATACCTGAGAATATCTGATAAGCATAAACCTCGCTCATTTCTGCATCACGAATTATCTGAGACTTTTTCAAACCGTGTTTTTTTATAAGCGTATCTAAAAGTGTAGCCAAGTTCTCTTTTATCATGTAGTCCTTATTTTCATCGTAAAAGGTTTTAAAATCAGGGCAAAGTCCTAGTTCTTCAACTATTTTTGATGTATCCTTCATTTTGTGTGTACACCTCTGTCCGCTTCGTTTTGAAATTATAAAGGGATTCTATATTTCCTTCAAATCAAGTCAAGTGACTTTTAATAGTTAGTCATCTCTTCGTGTGTATTATCGTAGCACAAATATTTACTATTTTCAATAGATTTTTAAAAAATAGTAAATAGAAATTTTATTCAACACTTAAAAAGCATTTTCATAAAATATTTTTCTAAACGCAGAGATAAAAGTTTCCTTCACTATTGCCTAATGCCAAATGCCTTTAAGGGGCTGTTTCGCCAACGTTGGTGAAACAGCCCCTTGAACATATTTATAAAATACAGCTTTTTTCATATTTTTTATTTTTCTATGCTGTCAGCATAAGATTTTTTTGAAATTTTGGTTTAAAATACTCACGAAAGGAGGAAACAAATGGAAAAAATAATAAATACCCTATTTTCAGAATACCTTTCTAAGCAAAAGGTTTCAAAGGATAAAGAATACGTTAATCTCTGTAAAAAGGCGTCTCAAAAGGAGCAAGAATTGAGAAATAAGCTTAATGAAGAACAAACAAAATATTATGAAGAATTGTTTGAACTCACTTCTCAAATACATTTTATGGAAGTGAAAGACGCTTTTTCGTCAGCTTGCAAATTAGGGGCAAAAGTGTCAAAAGAGTTTTTTATTTAAGCTCCTGCTCAAGCTTTTTATATTCGGGAGTATCGTAAAATTCCATTATTGTGATTTCTAATCCGTCACAAATCTTTTTTATGGTTACGATTCCAGGGTTTTTGCTTTCGCCGTTCAGAATGCTTTTTAAAGTTGCCTGTGGAATTCCGCACATATAACTCAATGCATTGGGAGTTATTTTTCGTTCACGGCACAGCTCATAAATTCTATTAACTGTAAATTCATAAATACCCATATATACCACCATAATAACTATTTAAGTTTCTATCATTAATTATGATATATCACTGAACCAAAAAATGTTAGTTAAATATCACTAATTTAGTATTGACAAAACAAATATTGAATGATATAATATTAGTGATATATAACTAACAATGGAGAAATTCTATGCGCCAAATAATAGATGTCATAAAGTACGAGGGGGACAACAGCACCTTTATATGGAAGCATCCGTGCGAGGATTTTAACACAACCACGCAACTGATAGTTCACGAGTCTCAGGAAGCTATCCTGTTTTTAAACGGCTGTGCTTTGGACTTGTTCGAAGCGGGCAGGCATACCTTGTCAACTCAGAATATTCCGCTTTTGAGGAACATTATAAATTTACCTACGGGTGGCAAAACGCCTTTCCATTGTGAAGTATATTTCATAAACAAAACGGAACAAATGGCAATACGTTGGGGAACAGATAGTAAGGTTCAATACATAGACCCAGTATACAAATTTCCTATTTCCATTGGTGCTTCCGGGGAAATGTCGCTCAGCGTTAACGATTCAAGACTTTTGCTTGTTAATCTTGTTGGCACGGAAAATACCCTTGAAAGGCATAGGCTTGTTGCGTATTTCCGAGGACTTTTGATGACAAGAGTGAAATCCTATATAGCCCAGGCTATGAGGACAAACAAGATAAACATATTTGAAATTGATGAACATCTGGAAACTTTTTCCGATTCTGTCAAAGAAAAGCTTGATGATGATTTCCTTGAATATGGTTTGAACCTTAACCGCTTTTTCGTTACTACCATTGTGAAGCCTGACGGTGATAAGCAGTATGAAAAATTCAAGGAATTGCACTTCCGTCAATATGCGGATATTGCAGAAGCTCAATTAAGGCAAAAAACCGATATGATATATGCGGAGACAGAAGCACAAAAGATTATTGTGGATTCAAAAGCACAAGCGACCAAACGAATCCAAGAGGGATATACATACCAACAAGAACGTGGCTTTGACGTTGCACAGGATGCGGCACAAAACGAGGGGATGGGTCAGTTTACCAATATGGGTATAGGACTTGGAATGATGGCAGGCGTTGGTGCTAACGTGGGTGGATTGGTAGGCAATACCGTGAATAATGCTTTTTCAAGTATGACTTCTAATCAATCCTCTGATATTTTTTGCGATAATTGCGGAAAAAGTCTGTTGGCAGGCGTTATGTTTTGCGACGAATGCGGAACAAAAGTGACTTCTTTAAACGACGTTTGCAAAAACTGCGGATATAAATTCGAGCGTTCTGGCAAGTTTTGCCCAAAATGTGGAGAAAAACGAGAGGTGTAATTCATGAAAAAGAGTACGGCTTTATTATACTCGATTTTTGGAATTCTTTTCGCTATTTTTAATATTTTGGCTTTTGTTATTCCATCTGAAAAAACCGCAACCTTTTGGATAGCATACGGATTCACCGTTATTGCTTTTATATCTCAAATTTTTATTTTCAAAGCCTTTAAAAAAACGTCTCAAAAAGAAAAATTCTCAGGGCTTTATGCGTTTTACATAGGACCTGTATACCTTTTATTTCAGCTGATAGTATTCTTTTTATTTAAAATTGTCAGCTATATTCCTGACTGGGTATCAATTATTATCTGCACAATTCTTTTCGGAATTTTCCTCATTTTGTCGATTTTTGCAGAAATAGCAAAAAAAGAAATAGCCGCCGTGGAAAATAATATTGAAGAAAGACGGACGTCTATATCGAAAACCAAAACGAAGAAAACAAAATGATAAAGTGATTGCAGTATCCTGAAAAATTAAGGTGGTTATATGGCAAATTTAAAATGCAACACATGTGGCGGTATCTTAGAAAGAAATGACGATGGAACACATACCTGTTCATGCTGCGGTTCTGTACTGACAGATATTTATGACCCTGAATTTGAGGCTGTAAAAGAAGCTTATTCAACAGCATGTAAGCTTCAATTGCAAGGGACTGTCGATTCCCTTATAAGAGCAGTATCACTTTTTACACAAATTGAAGGGTTCAGAGATGCCGACTCGAAAAAGGCTTCTTGTGAGAAAGAATTGGCAGTGCTTAAAGCTCAAAAGGAACAAAGGGAAAAAGAAGAAGCGAAAAGGGAAAGGGCAGAAGCGAGAAAAGAAGCAAAGAAGAAATTTTTCAGCTTTGTAGGAAAATTCATTGTCATTACTTGTATCATCTGCGGTATAGTGGGTGGATGTGTATATTACCCTAAAAAGAAAAAACAAGACCACAATATCGATAATATAAAAATAGATATAATTGAGATGTGGTCAGAGTTTGAAAAAAGCGAGTCATATTATTACGATGGCGAATATTATGTTTGTTTCGATTACGAGATAAAAAACGAAACAAACGTCGATATTGATTACATAGAGGTTATAACGTATTTTAAAGATAAAAACGGAAAATCAATGGGTACTGTTCAATCGAGATTTGGAGATCGTTATTCCACGTCTCTTAATCTTAAAAAAGGTGATAAGATGATAAAGGAAATATGCATTTCAGAAAGAGAGCTTGACAAAGACAAACTTACTACAACCCTTTATGAATCAAAGTTGGAGGATTGGGAAATCACCCATAAGATAATTCGCGTATCTTTTAGCGACGGATACGAAGTGGATACAAATTGAATGTGTCAGGGTATAACCCTGTGCAAATAAAAAATAAAAAAACAAAGGAGGCCCTAAAATGGCTACAAACGAAACACTCGAAAAATACTTAAAGGCTGCAAGAACGGCAATAGGAGACAATGACAAAGAAAACGCAAAAAAATACTTTGAAATGGCATACACCGAAGATCCTACGAATGCAGAAGCAAAATTCTTTAATTCATTTTGCAATGTTGTAAATTCAAAAAAAGGTGAAGTAGCAAGCAAATTTATATCCTTCTGTGGAGGTGTTCCTTCATGCATCAAGTTGGTTTTTGAAGCCGATGTATCTGATTCTGAAAAATCAAAACTTCTTTCCGAAATGTTTGATTATGCCAAAAATTTTCCGAAAACTATTTTTACAACTGTGGAATCACTCGTAAACGCTAAAGTTGTCAGCTATGACCACCTTAAAAGAGTGGCTCAAGAAGGCGTAAAAATGCTTTATGCTTTTGGAGACGCAGTTGAACAATATTTTTCATCAAATTCCGAAGCAATGAAAACAGGAATTGAAGCTTGGAAAGCGGGTATTTCCTTACAGCAACAATGGCCTCCTCTTTATGGAATAGACAAAACTCTTCCCGAAAAATACACCGCAAAAGTTAAAAAGTTCGATTCCTCTTATGAAATGCCAAAAAAGGCAGGATGCATTCCTTTTGCTAAATAATGTCATCTGCACAAGAAGAAAAAATAGATTTCTACAGATTCTATAAAATAGCTCAAGAGTCTGAGGAAGCCCGAATTTACGTTCTCAGTAAAGAACTTTATCGTCCAAAAACTAATTGGAAAAATATATTATGTATAGTTGTTTTACATCTCATTATATGCATTGTAATCATGGTAACGATAAACAAATACTTTAACACTACAATCCCCAATTTCATATTAGGATTGATTATTTGGCTTGTTACATTTGCTCTCATTTCAAAATATTTTTGCATTAAACTTGTAGAATGTTATCAACATTATGCAAAGGAAGAAACACGGCGAAGATGCTCTTGCAAGCCAACTTGTTCTGAGTATTCAATTTTAGTTTTAAAAAAATATTGCTTAATCGTTGCTCTAATCAAAATAAGAAAAAGATTATTTCATACGTGCAACGGTGAATATAAAATTGATTTTCCATAAATTGGGAGCAGGAAATAACAATGCAATTGAACTATCAGCAGATGAGTTTTCTTCTGAAATGTGTTCGGAACTTGATTGAGCGTTGTCGTCATTACATGATGTAAAAGCTACAGAGGAAGAACACAAATCTTACTTTGAAGCAAGTTATAATGAATGTGTATAATTATAAATAAGTAATATGAGGTAAAAAACTATGGCAGACGGATTTTCATCTTATGAAGGTAATGCGGTATTATGGATAGTCTATCACAACCACGGTACTACACATGTACATGCCACAACGGAGTCTATTGCTTTGGCGAGATTTATGGCTAAATATCCCAGTTATAAAGTTAAAGATATTAAACGAGGGTAATGTCATCTTTTTTGGCACCGCTACTCAAAACGAAACAGTATCCTGAAAAGGGTGCTGTTTCATTTTGTTTAAGAAAAGATTGAAAAAGCAAAAGTTATGTGACCAACGATGCGACCCGGTTTAGATATCGGCGCAAGAAGGGGCTGTTGCATTAAGCAACGGACGGAATAGCAAAACGTGGATACTTTTTACGGAAAGGTATTGAGTATCCACGTGCTTTATGATATAATGGAATTGACGAAAAACCACACATAAAGCGAGGTAATTATACAACAATGAGAGCAAGAAGTCAAGTAGTTTTACCATTAGATTTAGAAATAAAAATAAAAAAAGA
>JAZNIJ010000095.1:0-16349 GCA_045577455.1 Eubacteriales bacterium | reverse complement strand
TTTTAAAAATACTACATATAAAAATGGTTGCTTGTATGGAGAAAAAGCAGGAGAAAAATACTGTATTTATTTTAAAAATATAAGTTACCTTGGAACTCCGCATCCGTTTTTTAAGAAGAGAATTCAAATTGGTGATAACTTTAAAGAAATTTACAAAGAAAACAAGAACAATAATATAAAAACACTGTTGATAGGTGTTTATAAATACAAAAGCACTTTATTGTTTGTAGATTTTGATACAACCAAATATGCAACAAATAAGTCTCACAATTCATCTGCACACGTATATACAATTGATCTGAAAAATGGTTTGTTGTTTGGCATTTTTCAAAAAGAAGACATCAGAAAGAACCTTATTACTGTATTCACCCCGGAAAATGTTGAGAAATATTTGAAAAGCAAACTTATTGGTGGAGTTGATTTGAGGTTAGGTTTTATAACCATTTTAGATGACTTTTATACTTCTTTGTCAAAACGTTGGTTTGGCATTGATGCCTACCAAGAGATGATTGATGCTCATTTTAATAATGCATACCAACCAGAGTGGCCCGGCTTTTACCACGAGTATAAATTAGATAAATATATAAGAGAACACTCAGGTACAAGTCAAGATATTCAATACAAACAGAATAAAAAATCAGGAGAAATAGATTTAGATTTATTCTTCCCGAGGGTTAGCACATACGGTGATTTAAAAGCGCACAGCAATGAATCAGCAGGTATTCAAGGAAACGATTGGGATACCGTAATGAGAGTTTTGGAAACTGACAGTATATATTACATTGTTTTAAATCATGATACTGAAAAAGACCGTAATTATGGAAATGAAGTTGCAATTTTTTGGAACACAAAACTTGGTAAAGAAAACTTATTGAGTTATGCCAATAAAATGAAACACTCTGTGACATTGACATCTTATTATGTTCTTGAAATTAATAAATTCAACAAACAATATTTAGATGTGTTTCATCAGGGACATAACAGTGACGGAAGTCCAAGAAATCCCAAAATTCAAATTAAAGACAAAAATATAGGCAATTTTTTGATTCATAAAATGGAATTTTAATTAATTGTCTGGACTTATTTAAAATATTAGTTTATACTCCCGATGAGGTGATTCGATATGAAAAAATTCAAATTCATAGACTTGTTTTCAGGAATTGGTGGATTCCATCAAGCTATGGAAAATCTTGGCGGCGAATGTGTTTTTGCATCTGAAATTGATGCTCATTGTATTGAGACATATTATAATAACTATAAAATAGATGCAAATCACAATGTAAGAAATGTTGCTGCTGAAGACATCCCTGAACACGATGTTCTGTGTGCAGGTTTTCCTTGCCAAGCATTTTCCAAAGCGGGTTATCAGAAAGGAATGAGTGACACCCGCGGAACACTTTTCTTTGAAATTGAAAGAATACTGAAACATCACAAAACAAAATATATTATACTTGAAAATGTTCGTAATCTTGTGTCTCACGATCAGGGTAATACATGGAGAACAATACATAGTCATCTTAAAGATTTAGGATATCGTTTAACACCAGTGCCGATCATTATAAGTCCTCATCAGTTCGGAATTCCACAGTTAAGGGAACGTGTTGTTATTCTCGGTATATACGACCCAGAAAACGCAAATGAAGATTTACAAATAACATTTGACAATTTGTTAAGCAAAGATGAAAATTCTGTCTACACTGTGCTTGATGACGGTGAAGTTGATGATAAATATTACATCAGTGAAAAAGAAGAATATGTGCTTAATGTATGGGATGAGTTCTATAAAGGAATAGAAGAAACTGTTATTGGCTTTCCGATTTGGGCGGAGTATTTTAAAGATAAAGATGCTGAAGAAGATTTTCCTGAGTGGAAAAAGGAGTTCGTAAGAAAAAATAAATCACTTTATCAATTAAATAAAAAATTTATTGATGCTTGGTTAATCAAATACAATAATTTAGAAGATTTTACACCAACACATAGAAAAATGGAGTGGCAGGCAGGAAATAAAATAACATCATTGTGGGAAGGTATAATTCAATTTAGACCATCTGGAATTAGAGTTAAAACTCCTACGTGTTTCCCGGCGCTTGTAGCAATGGTGCAAATTCCGATTATTGGCAAATATAAACGTAGACTGACAGTGAGAGAAGCAGCAAGATTACAGAGTTTCCCGAATTCTTTTTTGCCAGATGTGGATGACCATCAGGCGTACAAGCAGTTTGGTAATGCGGTTAATGTTATGGTTATTGAACAGGCTGCGAGAAAACTGTTTGAGGTAGACAAATAATTTGTTTATTTAAATCGCTTTAAGGAGAAAAGGATATAGATATGGAAAGAAAAGAAAGCGCAAGTATAAAAATTGACACCAGTTTTTATGCAGCTTTAGGAAGAATGGATATTTCCACAGAGGGTGCCTTTAAAGAGTTTATAGATAACTCAACAACAAGTTTTTTGGATCACGAAAATGAATTAAAAAACAGCGGTGCCGAACGCTGTGAAGTAAGAATAACATGGACAGAAGATGAAATAATTATATCTGACAATGCATATGGCATGAAAAAGAATGACTTCCTCAGGGCACTAAAGTTGAATGCAAAAGCAGAATCTTACACTAAAACTAGCAGAGGTCAGTATGGTATAGGGTTGAAATATGCCGCTGCGAATTTAGGAAATTGGTATAGCATAGAATCTACAGAATACGGCTCTATGGAGAAGTATTATGCAGTAATGGATATCGAGGAAATCGAAAAAACAAATACAGAAGAAGTTGAAATGACTATTTCAAACACGCTTGGGCATGTGCATGGTACAAAAATTGTTATTAGAAAACTTTTTATTCCTTTTTCAACCTTTAATGCGGGTCGCAAGAAAAAAGGTTCTTCTCCTGAAGAGCAGTTGATTAGAAAATTATCTGCAATATACTCAAAAGATTTGCAATATAAAAAACTAGATTTATATTTTAATGGTAAGAAAATCACATATAATCAACCACAATTTATGAAAAATCCAGAAACAGGGTCGGAGTGTTTGGAGATTTTTGAAGAATCTTTTACAGTTGGAGATGCAACATATAACTATAGTGGCTGGATTGGCGTTTTAGAAACTGGTGACACATCTAATGCAGGATTTGCGTTGTTTCAAAGAGATCGTGCAATTCAATTGAATTATCGACCAGAAGAATTGTTTGGAAAATCTAATGATTTTAGACATCAACGTATAGTTGGTGAGATTTATTTGGATGGAGACAATTGGATTGTATCCTTTACTAAAAGTGGTATGAAGTGGGGCGGCAATGGGCAACACGAAGCTTTTCTGGAAAGTATAATGGCATCAGAAAATATAATGTATCTATTTAATCTTGCAAAAAAGTATAGAAAAAAAGATGAAAATGTAGATGCTAAATCACTGTCTAGAATGAAATTGGATAGCGCTTTTAAATCTTTAGAAAAAGTAGAAAAGCCTGTTGCTACACCGGTTCCGGCGACAAAAACTGTTGCACAGGTGCTACCAGTAAAAGTGGATGCGAATAACGATACAATATCAAGCGGTTATATTACAGAAACTGTTGATGAAGAAAAACTTGAAATTACGTATGAAGGCATTAAATATGAACTATTTTTAATTCCATCTGTTTCAGGTGAAATGCAAAATAAATGGATATTGTTAAAAGTGAGAGATTTTGAAAAAAATCAATATGATTTGCACATTAACACTAGGGTATCAATGTTTGAGGATTTTGCTGAAGCCAAAAGTAAAAAATTAATTACAAAAATGGCTGTTTCGATTGCGTTAGCGCAGTTATCGAGCAAACGATTGGGATTGGACTTAGATAAAACACAATTGTTCGTTGAACAAATAAACAGCATTTTAAACAATTCAAACTAGTGAGGAGCTTTTGTTATGGGTAAAATTGAACTTATTGATTATGTAGGTGACTCAAATCACAAATTACTAGTTAATAAAAAAATAGATGGGGTACATAAACAACGCCTCTATGCCCATATGCAACAAAAAATGAGTGTAAATGTAGTTGACCGGATTTTTGCGAATGCATATAAAGCACTGAATTTGTTTGCGTGTCCTAATACCTCTGAGAGAAATCTTTCAAAAATTTTATGTTTAGGAAAGGTTCAGAGTGGCAAGACAGCGTTTTTTATTACCACTACTGCAGTCGCTTTTGACAACGGTTATCAAATTTCATATATCTTGGGTGGAACAAAAACAGCTCTGCTAAATCAAAACTATATTAGAGCAACTGGTGAGTTTTCTAATGATAGTGATATTGTTGTGCTCGACATTAAAACAATTGATTACGAAAACATTACAGAAAATTTGTCCAAAAACAAAAAAATTGTTGTTCTTGTTTTGAAAAATGCCGCTGAAAAAACTAATCTTGGAAAATTAAAACAATTTGTTGATGAGTTTTCTGATATTCCTTCTATTATTATTGATGATGAGGGTGATGAGGTAACTCCTGGCGCTCCAAAACAGAAAAAGAAAAATATTCGAGCAGGTAAAACCCATGATGTAATAACAGAAATTATAACTACACCAAAATGTTGCACATATTTATCAGTTACAGCTACTCCTCAAGCAAATTTGCTTTTATCGACGATTGATGAAATGAGTCCTGATTATGCAATTTTGGTGGAACCAGGTGAAGGATACACAGGCGGCAATTCGTATCATGATATAATGGATAATCCTCATGTTATTGAAATTAGAGATACCGACGACTTCGAAGATTCGATTCCGGCATCTTTTACGGAAAGTTTGTACTTTTTTATTTTTGCTTGTTGTTTACAACGAGCAAAAGGGTTAACAAAGCCGTATTCCATGTTAGTTCATCCTTCTTCGTTGACAGTAATACATAACATAATAAAAAGTAAAATTGATGATTATATCGATGGCTTTGTAAAAATATTAAAAGATCCTCAGCATGTTGCTTACACAGATGCGATTGACAATATAAAAAAATGTTATGAAATTTATGTGAAAGAAAATTTGCTGTGTAACTATACTTTTAATGATGTTATAAGTCAGTTGCCATATGTATATGATGAGATAAAGACATACCAATTTAATGTTTCTTCAAACGGTAGAGTTTCAATGAAGGAAGCTGAATTTGATGAGAGTTTATACAAAATATATATTGGTGGTAATATGCTCGGTAGAGGATTAACTATTGAGAATTTAATAGTTACATATATTTATAGGGATTCAAAAGTTACAGCTATAGATACGTTATACCAAAGAGCACGATGGTTTGGATATAAACAGTCATATTTTGATGTATGTAGGGTGTATATGACGCATGCTCTGAAAAGAAAATTCCTGGCTACTGTTGAAAATGAAAACGATATGTGGAATTCAATAAATGCCTTTCTTATGGCAAATATACAAATTAAGGAATTTCCTCGTATTTTCACTTTAAATGAGGATAAGTTAATTCTCACACGCAAAAGTGTTTCCAATACAATCATATTATCTCGCGTAAATCCAGGATATTCTTATGATAAAAATGTTTGGTATGATTCAGAGGGAGTGGAAAGGCGAGAAAACAGAGAACTATTCTGTTCATTTTTTGAAAAATGGAAAGAGCATGGAACTCCAATTTCTTTTGATACCACTGGAGAACAGACGCATTACATAATAGAGATGACGTACAGTGATTTTTATTATGCTTTTTTAACGCAATATCATTTTCCAAAAGGAAGTAAATTTGGACCGAATATTTTTCAAAATATTTTAAATAAAGTTAAATTAAATCATGCTGAAGATAAAATATATGTGATGGTTATGCGATATAAAACACACCAGCAACGTTCTTTAATTGCGAGTGGTCATGCTATTAAAGAACTTCCACAGGGTAGCAATACCAGTACTAATTATGATGGAGATAAAAACTTGCATGGTTTTTCAGATAAGTTTTATATTCAATTACATTTAGTTTATCATGATAATTCAAATAAAGATGATTTTGTACCAATGTTGGCTTTAAACAATCCAATCACGCAGTTTAACGTGAAATTTGTAACTGGAGACAACGATTATGAAACAATATAAATATATTAGTCAAATTACTCAAAATGAATTAGAAGAAAATGTTGTTGTACCTTGTTTGAACGAAGATGGTTTTCCTGCACTTCTAATCAGAAATGCGGTAGAAAAAAAGATTTCAAGTTCTTTTAACACGGATAATATTAATATTAAACTGAATGCTGTTTTATGGTTAGAAGACACCGAGTATCATTTCCATATCATTACCGCAGTAAGAAACGATATAACATTTAAACGATATTTTGATATTGTTTACGAATATGTTTTTATGTGCATTTCTGAACCGATGCGTGATACTGATCTATCTGTTTTAATTGAATCAATAGACGAATATTTTAAAATAACACCTGCTCGTGAGTTGAAAAATTTACAGATAGGTGTTTTTGGTGAGTTGCTTTGCATTAAGCAACTATATGATAGTGGTTATACGGATATAACAGAAAAGTATCATAAAGATTTTTACTCAAAACATGATATTGAAATTTCCGATAACATAAGATTGGAGATAAAAACTACTAGTACAGAAAAACGCATTCATAGATTTTCTCACAATCAAATAAGCAGATCAGATCTAAAAGTTTATGTTGCTTCAGCAATGGTTGAAGTCGTGCAAGAAGGGATTTCTTTGTTTGATATGTTTCAACTAATAATTTCGCTGTATTCAAATCCTGAAAGCATTTTTGCATTGAAGAAATTAATGAAAAAATGTAATGTTTCAGAAGAAAACCACGGTTTTTCTTTCGCAATGCAGCATGCTATTGATAATCTGAAGTTTTTTGAGGTATCGCAACTTCCACAAATTGATTCAGATATTCCAAATGGCGTAAGTGGCATTACTTATGATGTTGATTGTAGTTTATCTGAAGATATTGATGTGTTGGAATTAATTAAGTGGTTAGAATAATACACTTTGAACGAGTGAGGATGGCTGGAAACAAAATTTTTAGATTAAATATGGAAGTATATTATGGTTAGAGAAATAATTCACGATCCGATTTTGTTAGCTAAGAAATCGGAAAAGGCTACAATTGAAGATTTGCAGGTGGCAGAAGATTTGCTTGACACTCTTACTGCCAATGCTGACGGTTGCGTTGGTATGGCTGCAAATATGATTGGCGTACATAAGCGTATCATCTGTTTTGATAATGATGGTACATATATGATAATGTTCAATCCTGAAATTATCAAGAAGTCAGAACCATACCAAACGGAAGAAGGCTGTCTTTCTCTGCTTGGTGGTCCGCGTAAGTGTAGGCGTTTTAAGAGGATAAAAGTGCAGTGGCAGAATGCGGAATTCCAAACACGCATCAAAACTTTCAACGGTTGGACAGCACAAATAATTCAACACGAAATTGAACATTGTGATGGGGTTTTAGTTTAAATATAGTCTTTATATCACAAAGATGAGGTTGTTGAACTGGATAATATTGTGGAAGAGAATTTATATTAGTTTTCTAAAATTTTCTTTTAGGAGTGAAACAAATGAAAATTACTAGCTTATACATTAAAAACTACAAAAGTATTAGTGAAATCAACATTGCTCTCTCTGATAAAGTTAATGTTTTTATTGGAGAAAACAGCGTTGGAAAAAGTAATATTTTTGCAGCCATTGATTGGATGCTTGGACCTGTTTATCCATCGTTTAATAATTTTGCTAAAGAGGATTATTATCGTGGAGATACTTCTGCCCATGTAGTTATTAGGATTCACTTCGATGATCAGCATTATTTAGAATTAACCAATCTTTGGCATGATTGTTACGGTAAACCTAAAAGTGGTTTAAATCTTGATGGACATCAGTACGTATCGGATGATATTCGACAAAAATACATTTCAGCTTTAATTGGAGCGGATCGAAAAGTATCAGATAATCCAGCTTCTAATAGATGGACACTTCTTGGTAGATTATTAAGAGATATAAATGCAAGATTTATGGAAGAGACCTGTTGGGATTATGATACGTTAGAAGAAATAAAAAAGTCAGAATTATTTAAAAAAGAAATGGAACGAATTCGCAACGAAATCTTATTTACTGTAACTGATGACGATGGAAATAATATGATGCAACAATTTGTTTCAATTCTTGGTACTGAAACTGCGAAACAACTAAACAGAACCCCTGATGAATTTAATGTGGATTTGAATATGTATGATCCGTGGAATTTTTATCGCACATTGCAAATCATGGTTCATGAAGCAGAGACTGGAATGACATTTAGGGCTTCTGAACTGGGAATGGGTGTACAGGCAAGTATAACTATTGCAATACTTAAAGCTTATTCAAAACTGAAACTTAAAAATCAAACTCCTATTTTGATTGATGAACCAGAATTATATCTCCACCCACAAGGAAGGCGAAATTTCTATAAAATTATTCGTGATTTGGCAGAAAACGGAACACAAGTGCTCCTGACAACACATTCTTCAGAGTTTATTGATCTTGATCATTTCAACGAAATATTTGTCGTAAGAAAAAACATGGAAAAAGGCACCTACATTAGAAATGCATACCCCAAATTATTTGCAGATGACTTTAAGATGCGTTATGAACGAGAAACAACAGAAGCAGATATTATGGAACGATATCGCAATGCCTTCGAAAATACTGGTGATTCACAAAAAGCCAGTGAAGCAATGTTTGCTCGTAAAGTTATTTTAGTAGAAGGTGAAAGTGAAGTGCTTATTCTCCCATATCTTTTCTCTCTTTGTGGATATGATGAAATATCTGAAGGCGTTACAATTGTTAGATGTGGTGGAAAAAGTGAACTTGATCGTTTTTATCGAATGTATAGCGAATTTGGGATTCCATCATATATTATTTTTGATGGTGATTATCATAATAAAGGAAAAGAAGATGAAGAAGCAACAATAGAAAAAAACAAAGGCATACTTTCTTTGTTTGGTATAGATAATGAGTTTCCTGACGGAATAGTTCACGAAAATTATTTAGGTTTCCAGTATCGATTAGAAGAAAATCTAGGAATAAGGGATATAGGTAATGCAAAAGCTCTTGCGCTATATCGTAGAGTGAAGAAAGAAATCACAGCACCTGAACAAGTTCCTTCATGGGTGAATGATGTAATAACAGCAGTAAAAAGACTCCCCCTTGAAGCGGTGTCTGTGCTCAAAAAACTTCCGAAGACGGAACATATTCGATTTGATTTCTAGTAAGATAACTGTAAAATTAAGGGAAGTTATCAATTCGAACTAGATATTGTTGCAAATTATATTCAAAATAAACCTATGAAGTTGTAGTGTTTCGGCTTCATAGGTTTATTTTGTAGATGTTATTGGCGTGACAGTTTACATCGCAACAACTGTTACGTCATTCCATGTTAGAGTCGGCGAATTCTACTGTAAGCTTCCATTTATCACCAAAGGGACTGCGGGTACCGAAGCCGTTGTAGAAATCTCTGACAAGCGGAAGTGTTTTAAGTTTTGTTGCATCCCATGTTGAAAGTTCACTTTCAGTGGCTTTTTCAAGTCTGAAAAACTTAAGAGTGCCTTTATCACGTTCTACAACCAATTTGTTAATTTTAGCAGGATCACCAGTACAACGCTTTCGTATTTACACACATATTCATTACCTGCGGTGATTAAGTCATCAATGATTTTTGTCTCAATTTCTTCGCGGAGTTTTGTGAGTGTTTCTGATAACTCTTCGATTGAATTGAGTGAAATTTTATTCCTGATAGCATGATTGTAGATTTTACCTATTTCAAAAGAAACTATTCTCCTGAAGGAAAAACAATCCGCAGGTTCACCATCGTTATAATCAATGGTTAGGGTTAATCAATAATCATCATCGTCCACCTCCTCTCTGTCTGGTTTTGGCTTTTTTACACTTTTTAAATAAGCAGCGTAATGCTTTTTTGCTTCTTTTATTGCCATTTCAATATCTTTTTCAGCAAAGCCCTCTTTTTTGAGTTTTGCAGCAACCGAATTGACAATATCAGTGGTAGAAAGTTGCATTTTCTTTTACTCCTTTGCGTTGCTTTCAACATTTTCATCATCTGGTGCTACTTGGAATCCCCAAAACTTGAGGTCTTCCTTAATGCAGGCTTTCGCTTGTTCTTCGGTAATTAAACCATGTGCTGCTAAAATAAGGTTCTGAAGAATTATTTGCTTTCTTGTAGGTCTCATGCTTTCACCTCCTTTCAGGTGCGTTTATATAAAAAGAAAAAGCCCTTGCAACAAAAACTGTTGCAAAGACTTTCTTTTATTCATTTGTTTCTATTATACAGTGTAGCATAAATGATAGTCTCATTTGGTCTCATTTTTTATTTTTTTCTATTGCATAGTGTAGCATAGATTGACAGTACACTTCAACACACTTTAGTACACACTTTTATAATCTTTTTCTATTATAATGATACCACAGAGACGTACTTTATTACAATTGATTTTACTTTATTGTTTTTATGTTTTTTTCATTATACATAATACCACATATAAATAGTCTCATTCAAGTCTATTTAGTCTCATATTCCGATTTTTCATAATTTTTTTGCAGAAATGCTCAAAATATAACTTGACTTTTTCTCCTTTCAGAGTGATATATAGGACATGCTGAAAGGAGGTTTTTTATGACAACATTGGAAGACTTGTATTATGGGAACATTGTTCCGGCGGACAAGGCTATCAAAAAAGGGAGTGAGTATTCAAAGTTTTTAAATCTTGCTGCAAGAAATGAGGAGAAGTTATCTGCTACACTTACAAAGGAGCAGAAAAGCCTATTTGAAAAATACAAGGAATGCACCCATGAAATGTACGGCATTTCAGAAAAGGAAGCATTTGTGGAGGGCGTGAAATTAGGTGTAAAAATTATCGTGGAAACTTACACCAACAAATCGACAAATTTTAAAGATATATAAAAATCAGCCTATGAAGTCAGACTCCCAACTTCATAGGCTTTCTTAATTATTCTTCGTCATCAGCATCTTCAAATGAGTAATCGTTCAGCTCATCAAAGTCAAGAAATTCTGCTAATGTCATATTGAATGCGATTGCAACTTTGTGAAGTGTTTTTGCTCTCGGATCTTTTGTGATACCTCTGACGATGTTATCGAGGGTAGACTGATTTACACCGCTCATTGTTGCAAGTTTATTGATAGCAATGCCTCTCTGCTTACACAGGGATTTAATGCGATTTACATAAAGTTCAGAGTATTCCATGATTTGCACCTCATCATTATCATTACCCATTTATGGGTTAATAATATGATAACTGCAAAATGATATAAAATTACCCGAATACGGGTTGACTTTGATAATATGTCTGTGCTAAAATGTAATTACCCGATTATGGGTAATTAAGCGGTATCTTTCTTGATCGCTATACACACAAATATCCCCGTATGATTCATACAATTAACTAACAGAGATAGCGAAGTCAGGAGAGGGCTCATCGGTTAACCCCGGTGAGCTTTTTTTATGAGGTGATTTTATGACGGTTACTTTCTTCGGTCACAGGGATGCTCCAAAAGAAATAGAGCCGACCTTACGGACGACTCTGATAGATTTGATTGAAAATAAAAATGCAACAGATTTTTATGTTGGTAACAATGGTAATTTTGATATTATGGTGCGTCACCAGCTTGAGGAACTGTCAGAAATTTATGACATTAATTACAGTGTAGTTTTAGCCTACTTACCTGACAAAAAGAGTGAGTATGATGTTTACACTAACACCATTTATCCAGAGGGGATTGAAACAGTTCCGAAACGTTTTTCAATTTCATGGCGTAATAAATGGATGCTGAAACAGGCTGACACGGTCGTAACTTATGTAACACATCCGTCAGCAGGGGCGTGGGAGTTTGAACGATTAGCGGTGAAACTAGGAAAGAGGGTTATAAAGATTTCATGAAATTAGAACAAAGAAAAAAGCAACAGTTTTCATTTTTAAACTGTTGCTTCTGAAGATTCTGTTTTCTTCGATTATGATATTCTTATTTTTATCTTTTCAGGATTACATCAAGCCCATACACCAGATAACAACCAGTGCTGTCAAGGTAACAAGAGTATCAATTGTGATTCCGTAAAACATGGGCCTGAGTCCTGCTTTTTTGAAATCGGTTATACTTGTACTCAAACCGATAGCGGCTAAAGCGGTTACCATTAAAAATTTGCTTATTCCTTTAATAACGCTTGATAATGTAGCGGGAATTAATCCGATACTGTTCAGAATAGCCAACAACAGAAAACCACCAATAAACCAAGGGATGATTTTCACAAGATTCACGTTTTTACCATTGTTTGCTATTTTCATTTCCTTTTGTTTAATGCGAGTACTGATAAAGGCAAAAACCAGGACGGTAGGAATAATGGCAATTGTTCGGGTAAGTTTTACCATTGTTGCAAAATCTCCCGCCATTTCGGAAAACGCATATCCGGAAGCTACAACACTGGCAGTATCATTAACTGATGTTCCTGCCCAAATTCCATAGGCGATATCTGTCATTTTCAATGCTTTACCCATGATAGGATAAAGAGCAACCATCACCATATCAAATAAAAAGGTGGAAGACATGGCAAATGCAACATCTTTATCATCTGCATCTATTACCGGTGCAATAGCTGCCACAGCAGATCCGCCGCAAATACCTGTTCCGGCAGAAATGAGATTTGAAAGTTTCCAATTCAATCCAAAGATTTTGCGTATAAAGTAACCGCCACCAAAACACATTGCAAAAGTAAAAATCATCACAAAAAATGTCATCTTGCCAACTGACATAATTGTATTGATAGATAAAGATGCACCTAAAAGAACGATTGCAACTTTCAATATTTTTTTTGATGTGAATTTCAGTGCAGGCTGTATCCACTTTGGATGAAAAAAGCTGTTAATGATTGTGCCCATAAACAGAGCTATGATGGATGCTCCTAAAATCTCACCGGGAATGAGTTTCTCCAACATAATCGACAAGCCTGCAACCGCAAAACAGATAGCAATGCCAAGTATAAACATACCTCGTTTTTTTGATGTCGTTTCCATTTTTCTTCTCCTCGAACTATTTTTGTATTTCCTCTTTATTTTACCACGAATGTATGATAAGATAAAGTTATTATATGGAATAGCCTGATTCCAAATAGTTATCGGAGGAAATAATATGGATTCGAAACTTCAAACCTTTCTTGCACTCTGCCAAACAATGAACTATCGATTGGCTGCAGAACGCCTTCATCTTTCACAGCCGGCAGTAACAAAACAGATCCAATCATTGGAGCAATCTTTGGGTACAAAGCTGTTCTTATATGACGGTCATACTTTACACAAAACTGAAAAGTGCTTGCTTTTAGAACGATACGCCATTTCTATGCAATATCAGTTTGAAGAACTGCAACTGGCTATTGCTGATAAAGAACGCTTTAAACTGCGTATAGGAGCAACGAAAACGATCGGAGATTATGTGTTGATCGATGCCATTAAGGATTATTTAAGTTCTCCAAGCCATGAGTTATCTCTCGTTGTTGATAACACAAAGCACTTGTTGCAAATGTTAGATGAAAATCTGTTGGACTTTGCGGTTATAGAAGGAACATTCAGCAAGACTAAATATGATTCTTATTTATTCCGTATGGAACCATTTATAGGAATATGTGCGAAAAATAGTCCATTGTGCGGAAGGCACCTGACAATTGAAGACTTATTAAAAGAAACCATTATCGTCAGAGAAGAGGGTTCGGGCACTCGACGCATTTTTGAGGAAAGACTGATTTCTTCAGGTTATGAGCTGAATGATTTTAACAGACAAGTTTCCATTAGCAGTTTCGTATCTATTAAAGCATTGGTATCAGGCGGTATCGGTATTAGTTTTTTATATGAGTCTGTTGTCAGTAATGACGATATCGGTACATTTATCGTAGATGGCTTAACAGAACCACATGCCTTTCACGTTGTATATACCCGAAATACGAATGCCAAAAAATATTCACAGCAATGTCTTGGAAGCCGGGGATAGTAATTATAAAATTGCGGAGATGAATTATTAAAACAGGCATTATGCTTTGAGAAAAACTGACGTAACAGTAAATGCAGGAAAACGACCGGTTGTAGAGAGCGTTACAGTTTCTGATATCTCTGTAAGTTATAAGGGAACTACTAAAATAGAACCTGATGTGAAGTTTGTTGGTGATGTTGATTATACTGTGGAATATTCATCATCAAATGAATCTGTAGCAACAGTTGACAAAGATGGTAATGTTACTGCAACAGGCACAGGTGAGGCTGAAATCACAGTAACAGTCACAGACGAATATGGAAACATTGTTGAAGATACCTGCAAAGTGACAGTATCTTATGCTTGGTGGCAATGGCTTATCATAATCTTCCTCTTTGGTTGGATTTGGTATTAAATTCTATAGGCTTTATTAAACATGCATCCCGTGGAGGTGAACATCACTTCCACGGGATATTTTTACACTGTTACGAGTATCAGGGACAGTAATTTTATACCCCGTAAAACTTTTATATACTCCGTAAAACTTTAGTATACTCCGTAAAACTTTAGCATACTCCGTAAAACTTTTACATACTCCGTAAAACTTTTACATACTCCGTAAAACTATTTCATTTTTACACTCCGTACACGATTACCTATACTCCGTATACGATTACTCATACAAGGTTGCAATTTGCCATACTCCGTATACGATTTGGCGTACTCCGTATACGATTATAGCGTGAGATTTGCCGTAAAAATGAAAAAAGCACTCATTTTCAGAGTGCGTTGAGGTATAAAAAAGACCGAAACCCCTATAAATCAAGGGATTTCGGCTGTATTACCTAAGCTGTACTTAGGTGGTGGAACAATGCCCGAGGTGTTCGAACATTGCTCCATAGCTGATTTTTCGCTGTTGAAGGCTGCTTCAATATCATCAAGCAGGATGTCATCTATGGTGACAGGCTTATTGCTTGCGTTGATAATCAGTGTCAGGTGGTCATCAAAAAGATAAACCGAATGAACAAAGATATTGATGATTGCTCTGCGTTTTGCCATATTGTCACCGGGCATCTCACAGACATAATTAAGAAAGGCTAAAATCTGAGCCTCGCTGAGAATCACTCTCTTGTTTTGCTCAATGGCAAGCTGTTCCTCAAACTCTTCTTTTTCTGCCTGACGGCGGTTGATTCGCTCTGTAAGTGCTACTGCATCTCCGCCTTTTTCAATGGACAACCACATGTTTTCAATGGCTTCATCAATTTCTTTGATTGAACTTTTGAGATTTTTGATAGAAAGGTTGTCGGGATTTTTGTTGCATTCTTCCGATATCTTTTTAGCTATATATTGCATCTTTTCATCTGTAAGCATTTTAAGGCACTCGTTAATAACAAGGTCTTCAATCAGTTGTTTGCTGATAGACTTCTTCTCACATTTCTTCTTCCTTGCACTCTTGCAGACATAATAGTGATATACGGCTCCCGACTTACCTGTACCGCAAACACCAATCATCATTTCTTTACAATGACCGCAGAAAAGCTTGGTGGTTAAAATATAGGCATCATCGCCTTTTGTTTTTGCTTGCGCTCTCTTATTCCTGTTCAAAATTTCCTGTACCCGATAGTATAAATCATCTTCGATGATTCTCGGCATACCGCCGGGAGTCTCCTTTCCGCTGTATAAATAATAGCCGATATAGCGTTTGTTACTTAAAAGTCTTGTCAGACTTGTGAAGCTGAACTCATTACCTATTGAGGTTTTAATATGCCGTCTGTTAAGGTCTTTGATAATTTCAATTTTTGGCTCCCCACGGGCATAGCGTTCATAGATTTCTCTGACAATTGCCGCTTCATCTTCATCAACATAAAAGGTGCGGTCTTTTTTATTGACCTTAAAACCGAGTCCGGGATTACTTCCGTTTGAAAGGCACTTTTCTGCATTGATTGCAAGACCACGGTTTATTTTCTGTGCCAACTCTACAGAATAATATTCTGCCATACTTTCAAGCAAACCCTCAACGAGAATACCTGAAGCATCTTCGGTGATATTCTCTTTAGCAGAGAACACCCTTACACCATTCTTTTTCAGCTTCGCCTTATAAATTGCACTGTCGTATCTGTTACGGGCAAAACGGTCAAGCTGGTAAACAAGCACACCCTCAAATGTGTGTTTTTCACTGTCGGCAATCATTCGCTGAAAGTCTGAACGGTTGTCGGAAGTACCGCTTTGTGCTCGGTCTATATATTCGCCGACTACCGTATAATTATGAGCTGCCGCATATTCATAACAGATTTTTAACTGTCCTTCAATTGATTGCTCCGTCTGTCTTTTACAAGAGAAACGGGC
>JAZNIJ010000094.1:0-3639 GCA_045577455.1 Eubacteriales bacterium | reverse complement strand
AACGAGCCTGACCGCGTCCGGTGGACGATAAAGGGAAGGTGAGTTCGGAAGAAGCAAGGAGCAGAGTGAGAGAAACGAAACTATGCGACTATGATTCTGTCTGTTGTTGTCGGCGGGTATCGAGCCCAGCACGGGGAGCCAAGATAAGTTGACAAACCTGTTTCAAAAAAGAAGCAGGTTTGTTGCTTTTTATATAAATAATTTAATAGACATTCATTAAACCATAGTAATTGAAAAATTATTATGGTTTTTTTCATAAATAAATATAAAAAAATAAGAAAGAAGGTTATAATATGAAATATAACATTGAAATTAAAAATGCTATAAGAAATCAATTTATGGAAGGCACATCAAAAATGGCAAAAAGAATTTGCTATGGATATACACAGGATGAAAAAGGAAATTTAATAATAGAAGAAGAAAAAGCTATAATTATTAAAAAAATATTTGAAAGTTATTTATCAGGTTTTAGTTTAGGACAAATATCAGATGAATTATACCAATTAAATATTAAGTCACCGACAGGAAAAGATAAGTGGAATCGAGAGGCAATAGACAAAATTCTTTCTAATGAAAAATATATTGGTGCAGTCATTTTGCAGAAAACTATTTCTGAATGTGGCATTCAATTTGTCAATAAAGGTTTTGAAGATAAGTATTTGACAACAAATTCTCACCCTGCTATTATTTCTGTGGAAACCTTTAAAAATGTTCAGGAGGAAAAGCTTAGAAGAACAAGAAAAACAAAGCACGAATACAATCTGATAAATGACATTTTATCAGATATAAGCTTAATATGTAGTAATGGAAATAATTGAAATATTAGCAAATGCTAAACCTCGAAGAAAACGTGTTGCAGCTTATTGCAGAGTAAGTACAAAGCATGAAGAACAGGAATCTTCTTTGGATACTCAGATAAAGTATTATGATCAATATATCAAAAGTAATTATATGTGGGATTATGCAGGAGTGTTTTTTGACAGAAAAAGCGGTCTTAGAGTTGATAAACTGAATGGATTGCAAGAATTGATATCAGAATGCGATGCTGGAAATATAGATATCATTCTTGTGAAATCGATAACGAGATTCGGAAGAAATTTATATGAGGACATTCTTATATTACGACACTTAAAAGCTATAGGTGTAGATGTGTGGTTTGAACAAGAAGGAATGAAACTATTACAATTGACATCTAGTGTAAATTATGAACTTCTATTGATTTTTGCCGAGGCGGAAAGTGAGAGTAAAAGTCAAAATATCAAATTTGGTATCAAGCATGGTTTTAAGACGGGAAAATCAAAACTATATAACAGAAAATGCTATGGATATGAGAATGATGAGTTTGGTAATCTCGTGGTAAATGATTATGAAGCAGAGATAGTTCGCAATATATTTTCATGGTATTTGAAGGGGTTTAGTCTATCAGCAATATCAAAGGAATTGTTAAAGCAAAATATAAAATCTCCGACAGGCAAAGAAAAATGGAGTAGTGAAACAATATCAAAGTTGTTGTCAAACGAGAAACTGACAGGCAGCGTTATAGGGCAGAAAACATTTGTAAAGGATTTTCATACGGGAATACAGGTAAAAAATAATGGTGAGTTAGATAGATATTTTATTAAGGTACATCATAAACCGATTATTTCAGATAATTGTTTTCAAAAAGTTCAAGCAGAAAAAGAACGAAGAACAAATATCTCAGTTGATTTAAAAGGACATAGTTCAAGAAAGACAACGAGATATAGTAATGACGTTCTGTCGGGGAAAATTGTTTGTGGCATATGCGGAGCAAATTATAGAAGAATCACAAGAAGAAATTCAGAAGTCGTTTGGAGGTGTGCTAATAGAGTTGAGCATGGTAGCCGAATATGCAAAGAATCAATTACAATATCTGATAATGCGGTCAAATGCAAGGTGACCGAAATGTTTTTTCTATATGAATTTGATGAAAACATATGTAGGAAACACCTAAGGAAAATAACAATTTCAAGTGATATTCTTGTTAGCGTTGAAGCATTTAATGAAAATGACATGCTTAAACTGAGGGAATTTCAATTGAAAGAAGCAGCAATACGAGGAGATAAGAACGCGTTAAATATGTTGTATGAAGAAACTTATGAAAAGATAAGGTATATCATATTAGACCGAATAAAAAGAAATGGGCTATCTACATACGACAGGTTGATGAAAGAATATGAAGATTTGTGTCAAGACATAATTCTGAAATCATTTATTATACTTGATAAATATCATGGACAGTGCAGATTTTCGAGCTGGGTTGCACGAATTTCATTTTTTGAAATAAGCCATAAATTACGAAGTTTTAGATACAGGGAAGAGGTACTTATAGATATAGATGATGTTGATTGGTTGATGAATAAATTTTCATAATATTTATGATGTAAATTCATAATAAAAGTTACACTAGAACAGAACGATTTAGATGATATTCTAAAGAGTTCTGTTTTTGCTTTTCATTTTTTGTTTTAAATGTGCTTTTTTCATGCGAATAGAAATCTTCTTTAAAGCTAAAAATGTTTCTATTGTATCATAAAACTAGCAAAATATGTATTCAATGATGTTATACGCTGTTGAATTTTGTCAAAAAAAATGTTATAATTAGTATAATATTTTTCTAAGTGGGAGGATTTACATATGAAAAAAATAGTATACAAAATTATAGATTTTTTGTTTGAGTGTATTCTTCGTCTTTATAGGAAATTTATTAATGCTAAATTAAAAGTAGTAGATGATACTTCTTCAACATATACTTCATTAATGCCTAAAGAAAATATTGATATATCTAATTATGAAAGTGCGATAAATTTTGCGCTTTCATCTAAACAGAAAATTAAAAACATTGCATTGATGGGATCTTATGGATCTGGTAAAAGTAGTATAATGAATAGCTATGCAAAAAAACATTTAGAACACAAATATATACATATTTCTTTAGCGCACTTTGGAGATAATATAGAAATTTTAAACAAGCAAATTAAGGAACTGAAAGATCAAATAAGGAAACTTGGAAAGCAAACAGAGAAGCAAGCAAATAAGGAAAATGTAAGAAGTTTTGATGAAAAAACTATTGTTGATGAAAAAGAAATAGCAAATTTTTTGGAGGGTAAAATTTTAAATCAGTTGATTCATCAAATAAAATCTGCAAACATATCTGAATCTAATTTTAGCATCAAACAACCGGTTTCAAAAATGAAAAAAGTAACATATATGTTAGGTGCTTTTATTCTATCTGTAGCTATATTGTATTTTGTATTTTATTCTCCTTGGTTTAATTTGATTAATCAAACAGAATATAAGCTGTTAAAAATGACATTAGAAACACCATTTAAACTTTTTTTGATTTTTACTAGTTTAGTCGAAATATTTTTTGTGATAAGGTCATTTTTTATAAAAGGCGGATATTTTAATAAGTTTAGAAAAATTGGAATAAAGGATATTGTTGATATAGAGGTCTTTGATGAAACTTCTGATTCTGCATTTGATAAACACTTGGATGAGGTAATATATTTATTTGAAAATTGCGATGCTGATGTTGTGATTTTTGAAGATTTAGACAGATATGATTCCACGCTCATTTTTGAAAAACTAAGAGAAATCAATTATCTAATTAATGAAAAA
>JAZNIJ010000093.1:0-6187 GCA_045577455.1 Eubacteriales bacterium | reverse complement strand
ATCACAACATAAGTTCCATAAGGGATAGGAATTGTAACAAGATGTCCCTTTGCATCTGTGAAAAGCTGTGTTTCTCCATTTGCACCAATCACAACAGGAGTCGCACTGTCAAAATCGAAACTACCATCTTCTTTTACGGATAAAGATGACTTAAGATAAGCTGTAAAACCAGCCTGTTCAAGTAACGGAGCTTCTGTGTCTTCTCCATTGTCAGATACCTTAATCATCTGGAAAGGCTGCTTCATAACCTGTTCTGCCGAAGTTGTGCTTCTTGATACTTCCGCAACAAGATCACCTTCATAATCACAGACTACATCATGCTCTTCCTCGTCTAAAAGGTATCCTTCCGGTGCAGTGATTTCCTTTACATAGTAACTTCCAAGATAAAGGTTATTCACTTCCGCATCACCATTTGCATCAACTGTCAAGGTTGCTACCAAATCATTTGCTTTGAACACAACACCTGTAGCACCATCCGGATGCACAATATCTTCACGGGCATACAAACCATACACTGCTCCCTCAAATGAAGCATCGCCCTGTGGTACTGCAAGACCTGTTTCCTTATCTACCTTGTAGATATGAATCTTTGCAGTTGTTCTGTCATTTACAAACGCATGACTAAAGGTAGCCTTTGCAGTAGTTTCTGACAGATAGTTGAAATTGAAGCTGTAAACATCACTACTGTTTCTGATATATCCAAAAGGTGCCTGGGTTTCAGAAATATAGTAGCTGTTTGCAATCGGTAAATCCAAAGTATATGCAGCCTTGCCATCTTCTCCAGTGGTTACTGTCTGTAAAGCAGTACCTTTGGTTACGATTACCTGACCTGCATAATTCTTGATATCATTACCTGCGTAAAGAGTATATTTGCCTCCATCAAGCGGCTTATCAGTTTCAGAATCCTTCTTCATCACAGATACTTCTGCCTTCTGTCTGGTATTCTGAATGGTTGCTGATCCATACTGCACTTCCACGTTCTGATCCTTGTACTCAATCTTCACAGTCACAGGAGTAGTGTTAATGGTATAACCATCAATACTCTTAGTTTCTGTTACTACATAAGTTCCAAGGTGAAGGTCTGTAAGAACTACCTGACCATCGGTTCCGGTAACAAGGTTTTCTGCAATCAAGTCTCCTTTGCTATAGACCTTAGTTCCATCTGCCTTATAGATGTCTGCACCTGCAGTCACCTTAAAGGTTGCTCCCGGTAACTTTCTTAACTCATAAGTGAAGTTACTGCCATTCCATCCGGAAAGAACTTCACCTTCCTTATAGATGGTAAGCGCTCCAAGCTGTTCCTTATCAGTTGCAGTAAAAGTAGTTGTCTGTCCGGCTTTTACGGTAAGTGTATGGACCTTGTCACTAATCACATAACCTGTAGGAGCCTGAATCTCTTTTACATAGTAAGTTCCGGCAACCAAAGCCTTTGAAGTCGCACTTCCGTCACTTCCGGTTGTAATGGTATCTACTTTATTCGTACATCCGCTGTCAGTATAAATACCATACTTTGCACCGGGAAGCTTCACTCCACTTTCCTCGTCCTGCTTGATAATCTTTCCATAACCGATATTCTCAGTCTTAACCTTGAAATATGCTGACACAGGATCAACGGTAGGCTTTTCGGAAACAAATTCCTGATAGCCATCTTTTCCGGTAAGCCAGAATACACAGCTTGAACTCGGTTCCACTGCACCGATGGTAGAACTCATGGATGCCATTGTTGAATTAGTATTTACTGATGTTGTATGAATGGTAACACTGTTTCCACTCTTCTCAACATTGTAACCGCTTAAGGAAATATTGAAGTTTCCTAAGACACCGTTTCCATCGGTCAATGTGGTTTCAAATCTCTGATTTGCATCATTCCACTTTAATTCATAAGTGGTTGCACCACTCTTTGTCGCACTGGCAAAGCTAGGTCTTGTCGCATAATAAGATGCACTAATACTGCTCTTAAGCCCCAAATAGTAATTGTAAGAGTTTGTCGGATTAGGTGCTGAATCACACAGTTTCTTAGCTGCTGAATCATCTGAACCCGTTCCAAACAGATTTCCTACAATGACCCATACCATCGCCTGTGTTGCAATAAACTGGTCACACTGGTCATTGCTTGGCGGTTCTGCCACATTACTGCCATATCCGAAATACAGACAGTATGCTAACAATTTTTCTTGTGCAGCAGATAAGTTTGTGTTCGGATTCTCAAAGCTGTTCATCAACTGACCGCCATCTGCAGCGAGACCGAAATTCATACAATACGCCGCATTGCCATCAATGATTGCATAAAGAATCTTTTCATGACTGTGCCCTGGTCTTAACTCACTTACTTCGCCGACATTTCTTGCCGAAGCATACCAGAACTGAATCTTGGCACTCGGACTGGCAGCAAACGTGGTCATTCCATTTGCGAACAAAGTGGTGAACATAGTAAGCACGGCTAAAAAGCCTGCCATAAAACGTTTAAACTTCTGTTTCACTTTCATTCCTCCTTAATTTTTGGCACAAAAATAGCAGGTCACTTTCATGGCCTGCTACTTCTGTTATTATTAATTTGTTATCTGAGACAGCGGAACTCATAAAACTCTGTTCCATTGTTATTATAAACACCTGCGTAAACAATGTTGAATACCTGACCGTTTTCAAGTAACAGCATGTCTGCTATGTAAGTTGCAATGGCATCCTCACTTCGCAATGGCTGTCCCGAAATCGTTCCTGCAATATTCAAATCTGTTTCTACGAACACACTGTAATAGCTGTTCTCCAAACCGTCATACGGATAATACTCGTCGTACTCTTCCTGTGTAATTCTTCCTTCAGATAACGCATTTGCAAGATTGTCCTGCGTTGTTATCATACCGCCCGCCTGACACTTTGCAATCGCAAGTGACACAACGTTCTGCGGATTATATCCAACTGCCTGAGCAGGTTGTCCCGGTTCCGGCTGCGGCTCCTCTGTAGGAGCTTCAGTAGGCTCCGGTGTAGGTTCACTCGCCTCTTCCTTCTGCGGTTCCTGCTCTTTTTGTTCCTCTGTAGGTTTCGGTGTATCTTCCGGTTTCTGCGTTTCTTCCGGTTCCTGTGACTGTGCATCACTGTTTTCTTCTTTCACATCTTCTGCGGACTGATAAGGCTCTTCCGTAACCGCTTCTGCATCTTCCTCTACTGTTTCTGCTTCTTTCCCGGTTATTTCTGTCTCCTCGCTTTCTGCAACAAGAGTTTCTGTTTGTTCCGCTGTCTCTATTGTTTCCTCATAACCGACTGAAGTTTCAGTGCTAATATCTTCTGAATTACTGCATCCGGCTACTGTCAAAACCATTACGGATAAAAGAATCATCAATAATCTTTTCATAATCGTCACCTATCCCTTTCCGTAAGAGGGATAGGCTTTAGTGTCCGTGCCCGTCCACCCTTACTGTGTGAACATTAAACTATTGGTACACGGGACACTTACTTGGGTCGGTCCCGTACTCGATACATATTAAACTCCTTCCATTATACCATCTTCTTCAAAGCGAAGAAATACTTAACTAATCGACGGTTCTTACGATAATTCATAAAAGTCTTCATCATACCGCTTTCCTCCCTTCTTATGGTGTTCCTGCCCTTACAAAAGCAAGAAAAACTCTGCCTACCAGTCCTAACAGCAAAAGGAAGACCTTCGCCATATTTAAGACTAACTGCAACGCATTCAGCACAAGCCATGCGATTGCTTTTAATATTGCTACTAAAATACTGCCTAATCCGGCAAAAAATCTTCCTACCATAACTACTCCTCCATTCCTTCAGGCATATAACCTAATGCATAATCCACGATAACTTCGTCATCCTCTTCCTTGACCTTCTTTGCAGGTTCTTCCCGTATGTTTGATACATAGGCTGAAACATTACTGCCCTCTTTTAGGCTATAACCAATCCTAATCATTTCATCCTTGGCTGCATTGATTGCAAGGTCAATTATATGCTCTTTTAAAGCCTCAAACTCTTCCCTTGTGACATATTCAACCTTGTTCTTCTTCACGTCCATAAATGCTTCTTTTCCAAAATGATCAATATAGTATTCTGCAGCATCTATGAGAAATTGGCTTTTAGACTTACATACATCCGGACTAAGATTAACCAGAACTTCATTTACTTTTTTATGTTGAGGATTTTTAATATTAAATCTGCATGAATGCTTAATGATGTGCTCCAATGCCATTTATTACACCCCCTACACATTCCTTTTCATCTTTCTCAGTGCCATCGTTGCTAACTGCTCATATCCTTTTGCGTTTGCTCTTACATCAGTAATATAAGTAATATTCTGTTGAGAGATTCCACCAAAAAGCTTCATTACTGATGCTCCGCCACCAACAAATACAATCGGTGTGGTAGAGAGATTATAGCCATACTCTCTAATTGAGTTATATACCCTTTCACAGAAGGCTTCTATTTCCGTTTTAGCAATATCATAGTACTTTCTGTCAATCTCACACCTTCCGGTTCTCATAATGTCCTGAATAAAGGTTTCATCCAACTCACCATTCAACTGTCTGACACACTGCTCGTTGATGTTTCTCATGCATGTGATTAATCCTTTAGGAATTGTTACACATTTAGCTTCATTTGGTATTTTGTCTTCAACAGGCATGATATCAATCGTCCATGAACCTATGTCTACAATTAATGTCTTCTTATTAAACATCTGAAGCTTATCCGCTACTGCCGCATAACACTGTGGAAAAACTGCTGCATTTTCGATAAGAATGTGATACTTAATGTTTTCAAACGAAAACTCAATATCCTTTTCTGCTGTAAGATATTTCACAAAATCAGCCTTTTCGCTACCAAATCTTGTCAGTGGTAATCCCACCGCCAAGAAAACTCTTGCTTCACACAACCCTCTTCTTCTTAATTCTTTTGCTATCGCCGCTAATGTTAGAAGATAAAACGTATCATCTTCTGTTTTAGTGCTCCTTACTTCCTGTCTATTGCCACCGACCTTGTAGTACTTACCGTTATACTCAAGAACTCCATCAAATAATGCAGGCTCAGTTGTAATTTCCTTCACGCCAGTAACAAATACTTGCGACGAGGTTTTGATATTACTCCAGCCGTGGTCAATACCAATTACTTCGATTTTGTTGTTCATCGTCTGTTTCCTCCTTTTTAATCTCCATTTGAATTTCATCATTACCTCTACTTTCCAAGGAGTTTTTTCATACATGGGAAGCAATATCCTTCGCCTTTATTGTAAGGGCAACCATCACACTCACTTGCAGGCTTATCGACAACAGGGACTTTCTTCTCTTTATAACATTTGCTCTTCCTACATCTGTTGTTATTTCCCCAGAAGTATTTGCATCTCATACACTCCTTAAGGTCTTTATCAAGTTTCTCTTCCTCAGATAATCTGAGTTTGTATCGTCTGACCGATTTTTTATGAAAGGTTCCCATCTGCATTCTCCTCTCTAAGGAGAAATGCCTGAAAAAGTTCATCCAACCTCTTATCTGCATCACTTGCTACTTTTACAAAAGACCACATTAGTAATGACCCTATGATAAAAACCACTACTAAGATAATAACTATCATTTCTACATCCTCCTTTTATTACCTGCTGATATTCAGTCACGTCAGCTTCATGGAAGCATGTAGGTGTACGCCGGTTATTTCAAACCACCTCTTCGCCCCGTACACTTGGGAGTTACGAATGAGCCGCTTTCGCGTTTACGACGCCTTGCAATTCTGCAACACGATCTTCTCTACCGCCTTTTCGAGAACCGGGAAGCTTCTTTTAAGCACCCTCATAGTTTATTATCCTTCCGCAACAGTTTTTAATCTGCTTTACTTGCTCCATTTTCATCTTTCGATCCATCAACACTCTTCGCAAGTTATGACTGATAATGTCTAACAGCTGAACCGGAATTTTCACTACATTCGCAACTGCTATTCAGTTGTTGAGTCGTCTATGCAACTCGTACTGATATAGTAAATCCAATCCCGATGATTTTGAACTTCGCCAAAAGATGAAAAAGAGCTATTTTCTATTCTTTTAAGTATGAATCACCTCTTTTATCTATTTAGTCCACATTTGTGTTCCTTTTATATCTTTATTATAAGGTGCACATTTGTGAACGTCAAGTATTTTTTGTAATAAAAGTACCACTTTTGTGAACTTTGTGTTAGAATATAGGTAATTAAGTATGG
>JAZNIJ010000092.1:0-7769 GCA_045577455.1 Eubacteriales bacterium | reverse complement strand
GAAGTAGTTTACAATTGCTTCACCTGCGTTAAGAGCGTAAACCTGACCGTTTGTTTTGAGAATTGCTTCATATCTTGTGTTATCAAGTTTGTATTCATCAGAAACATTTGTTTCAACAACATAGTATTTTGTGCCGTTTACGCCGTCTCTGATTACCTGATTGCAAGTTACAACCTTACCGTCTGCACCTGTGTATACCTTTGAGAGTTCTCTCATATTTTCATCATAGATTGTGAATTCAACGCCTGCGAGGGGTTTTCCTTCTTCATCCACTTTTGAAATTGCAATACAACCTGATGCGTGGAAGTTTACAATTGGTGCGGAGCTTACGGGAACATAGAGCTTATCATTTGCAACTGTTCCTGTTTCTTCGCTGATAACTGCAACGAATACATCGGGAACAAGAACATATGAAGCGTCGGGATTTTTGGTTTCCTTAACATAATATGTTCCAAAAGAAAGTTTACCGCTTTCGCCCTTGCCGTTTTCATCTGTTACAATTTTATCAACTGCATTTGTGCAAGCAGAGTCGGCATATACAGTAAATTCAACGCCGGCAAGTGGTTTTCCTGTTTCGTCCTGTTTTTCAAGAGTGAGATAACCCTCTTTAATCTTATTTACAATTGGCTCACCGCCGTTAATTTCGTAAATCTGATTATCGCTTGTGAGAACCGCCTCGAAAATTGTTTCGTTGATATAAACATAATCGGGTGCTTTGATTTCCTTAACCGTGAAAAGGTTATCTTCGCCAACAGCTATTGTTAAAGCAGAAGAAATAGCTTTTCCGTTTTCGTCTGTTGTTATTGTTTCAACAACTTCACCGCTTGCGTTTCTGATTTCAAATTCAACGCCTGCCATTGCTTTTCCGTCGCTGTCAATCTTTTCAAGGGAGATATATGCCCCTGCTTTGATGTTATAAACGGTTTCTGTATAAACCTTGTCGTTCTCGTCAAGCACAAAGGTGTATACTGTATCAGAAACAAGATATGTTTTATCTGGGTTAGAGACTTCCTTAACATAGTATGTACCTAACTTCAGCTTGGTACTTACTGCAGAGCCGGTATTATCGGTTATTATTCTCTCAACAAGGTTTTTACATTCTACATCAGAATAAATTCCAAATACAACGCCTTCAAGAAGTGCATCGTTTTCACCCTTTTTGGAGATTGCTATAGTTGCTTTTTCAAAATAGTTGTAAACAACATCCGAATTCGGGTCTGCAACTGTTGCAATTGTTGCAGTTGGAGTGAGAACAGCTTCATAAACTCCGGTATTAAGAACATAACCTTCAAGAGTTATTGTTTCAACAACATAGTATGTTGTTGAACTGCCGTAAATTGTAAGCTCTTTAGATTCTGCATAGCCGTTGGAATCTGTTATAATTGTGTCTACAAGAACCTTTTGGGAAGCATCAGAATAAATGTCAAATGAAACACCTGCAAGTGGTTCATCGTTTTCATTTTTCTTTGTTAAAACAACCTTACCTGTTACTCTGTTGTTTGTAACATCAATGCTTACAACGGGTGTTTCATCACCAATGGTTACTGTTTTTTCAAAATCGGGAGCAACAAAGCCGGGGTTTGCATTTGATACTTCTGTAATTGTATATTCACCGTAAGGTATCTTGCCTGTTGATATATAACCAACGGAGTTTGTTGTCAAGCGTTTTTCATAACCGTCGCCCTTAATAAGGAAGGTTACGCCTTCAAGTAAAACATCGTCGTCGGATTTCTTGATGATTATTATTTCACCGTATTTAAGATAATTTACAATTGCAGAATCGGTAAGATCAACGACATTGCCCGAATCTTCGTTTGAAAGTGTTATGCTGTGAACCGTTTCATCAAGATAATAATCGTTTCCTGTTCTTGTTTCTTTTACATAATATGTAACATTGTCTGCGGAAAGATCCCCCGTGAAAGCAACGCCCTTTTCGTTTGTGCGAACGCTTTCAATTATATCTGTACATTCTTTATCACTGTAAACTGTAAACTCAACACCGCCAAGGGGTGCTTTATCACCGTCTATCTCTGTTTCGCCAACCTTTGAAATTGAAATGCTTGCATATGGCTTGCCTTCCCAAATTACCCAGTTTGCAGAGTTCTGGCTATCAAGCATTCCATACGCTCCGTTAATAAGAGTTGTGAAAACTCTGTTAGAAGCATAAATTTCTGAAACACCGTCCATAGTTATCGCACCTGTTTGGAAGGTGTCTGCCATATATGTTGCGAAGTTACGGTTATGACCTGTTCTCACACCGTCTCTGTTTTCGTAGAAATAATCGAGAGTTGCATTATCAATATCGTTTCCTACCTTTGAACCGCTAATAAATGAGGTTACATATGTTCCCGATTTCTTCTCACCGTCAACAAGAATTGTTGCGTCCCCTATAACCTTACCGTAAACAGTGAAAATTGGAGATACCTTGCCTTTGGAAGCAAGCTCTTCTTCGTCTGTTTCGGCTCTTGCAGGGATTGCAAGAACGCTTCCTTTTACGCCGTTAAATGTTGCAGGAAGCACATTTGTTCCTGAAACGCTATAGTTACCCGATGCGTTAAAATCGGACATTATTGTTGACTTTTTAGGAAGCTCAACCTTTGTTGTTTGGGTTGAGAGATTCAAAGCAGTTATTCCTGTGAAAATTTCCCCTTCTTCTTCTGTGAAGGTGAGTTGGGAGTTTGCAATATCAACATTTGAGAAGTGGCTTATTGACTTAACATCACCACAGCCATTTATATTTTTTCCTGCTTCGCCAAAGAAATTATTGAATTTCAGAATATAAGAATTTGAACTGTTAACCTTTGAGGAAATTATTGAAGCATCGCCCGGATTTTCGGGGAAACCACTGATTTTTCCTTTAATATCAAAGTTAAAGCTGTTTTCAATACCGCTTATATTTATTTCAACGCCTGATGCAAAGCCCGAATATCCTCCGCCGTATATATTATTTACAAAGCCGGAGTTTATTGTAATCTGTGCTTTGCCCGCATCGCCCTCACAACCTGCACCGTATACATTACCGCCAATAATTGTGTTTTCGCTGATGGTGACGGATGTATCACCGCTTTTCATTTTCTCGCCACCGCCAGATACAGAACCGTTAACTATTGCGTTTTTAATATTAACCGATGTATTTCCTGTTAACGCATTCCACGAACCGCCAAACACATTACCCTTTACAATCGTGCCACCAAAAATATTCACTTCTGTGTTTGCACCATTTGAATATATGAGAGCTGTAGAACCATTACCGCCATAAACATTGAAATTAACAACAGCACCATCAAGAGTTACTGTGCTTTTACCGGCAACACCGCCAAAGTCTCCACCACCGTGAACGCTTCCGCCAATTGTTGCATTTCTAACAACAACAGAGGATGTACCTTTAACATAACCGTAGTTACCGCCACCGAATACATTATTTACCTTAACATTTCCTTCAATGAGAAGTGATGTGTTAAGTGCCATACCGTATTCATTTGCTTCACTTACAGAAGAAGCACCCTGTCCGCCACCGTACACCGCAAGACCAACAGTTGCATTATCCTTAACAATTACGCTACAGTTACCGTATACACCTTTTCTGAGAGAGCCACCGTATACGCTGTTTTTAATATATGCGTTTTCTCTTATTGTTACACTTGTATTCTTTAAGCTATTAGCATTGCCAACACCGGAGCCGGCAGCATATGCACCGCCGTTAACGCTTCCTTCAATAAATGCGTTTCCGTGAATGTCAATTGTGATATTTCCATTTACATTGTCGCTTACATTTGTGCCGTAGATGTTTGCATTCAGACCCGATTTTTCAAGAAGACGAGCATTACCGCAAACTGCAATAAATATATCGTTATTTGCTATGCTTGAGCTGGAAGAACCGGAACCAACACCAAAGATTGCTCCCTGAGAGCCGGAATTGATAACTGTGCTTCCTGTAACAACAACAAACACTTTACCGTTATTTTTTCCGGCTTGATTTGAACCTGTAATAGCACCGTTAATCGTGCCGCCAAACGCAATAACATGAGAACCGCCTTCAACAACGCCATTCTTATCTTTATCACCGTTTATTGTACAGTCAGTTCCGCCACCGTATACCGCAGTATTGATTACTTCATCTTCACCGCCGGAAAGTGCGTTTGCTTCAGCATCACCGCTTATCATAACATATGTACTACCTTGAACAACACCTTTTCTTGAGCCGCCCTGCAAGGCATAATATGTTTTTGCAGTACCGCCAAGGTGAACATGAGTATTACCGTAAATTGTTCCACCTTCTTCGTTACCACCTCTTACAAGATAATATTCACCGCTAAGGAGAAGCACTCTTGTGTTGCCATTAAGATCAGTTGTTGCAGAACCACCGTAAATACGGAAAGCATTGGAATAAGATTGAACATATCCTTCCGATGTTGCCTCATCCCATCCGCAAGTGATACCGGTGCCCATAACAAGGTCATGTCCGTTACCATATATACGCTCTTTCATTGATGAGCCGGCTCTAAGGGTGATATCCTTGAACATAACATCCCCTGCAAGATAGAACCTGTAACTGAACTGTAAAACCGCCTTGGAGTTGTTACCCTTGATAACAACCATACCTGTATGTCTGGGCTCGTGGAAATAAGAATCGGTATAGTTATCCCCTGTAGTCTTAACAATATTAAAGTTGGGGTCATGATTCTTTTCAGACTCATAATATGCGTAATAATCGTTTATTATAATTGTACCGCTTCCACCGCCTGTGGTATTGATATAATTGTATGCCTCGGTAAGATTTGAAAGTCCGCCTGCACCAACATATGCAACAGTTGAGCTGATAGCATAAACAGTTATATAAGGTGCTGAATATGCCTTAAGATTTATTTCGGAAAGCTCCGGAGTGAAATAATACTTATCTGTTTCAGCTGCTTCTGCTCTGAAATAATATTTTGAACCGGTAGAAGTGAATTTTTTCTTTGTTCCACCTTTTACCGTCTCACTATTGCTTACCCAGTTCACCTTAACGGAAGTTGTTCCCACATCGTTGCCAATATATGCTTCAACGGTTTCAGGGAAAACTGCTTCTTCTGTTGGGTTAACTGCCTGTGCAACGAGATTAGGGTCTATCGCTTCAAATCCCTTGATACAATATTTACCCGATTTTACTTTTAATGTTGGAAGCTCAACCCCGTCTTTTACTGAGCAAGGCAAGGAGCTTTTTGAGAGCTTAAATGTATATTCAGAATTAAGCCCTGTTTTTTCTGAAAAGGTATCACTTTCCCAAACAGCATCAATATACACCGTCTTTTTAAGTGAATCCTTTTCAACAGTTGTTTTAACCAATTTAGGAAGCCCTATATCGGTTAGTGTTGTACCTGCGTCAACTTCATACAATTTCGTTGGAACATCGTCGAAAGACACAATAACACCATCGATTTCCGCTTTTGCGTTTATACCGATAGAGCTATCAAAAAACATTTCTGTTGTTAAAAATGTTGTGATTAGAACAGAAAAAAGCAAAATAAGGGCAACAATTTTTTGAATGCCCGTATATTTAGCTATAGCGTTCATAATTTTTCCTCCTTGAAAATTATTATTTATTCTCATATTTATAGCTATTTTAATTGTATCATATTCACCTTACTTTGTCAACCGATTTAGCAGAAAACTGATTTTTTGTTCACAGTTTCTTCAACGTATGTGCGCTTTTTTATTTATTTTATATTTATTTTGTCGTTTCTTGAAAGAGATTAACCAAATAATCACTTCTAAAAAATATATATTCCATTATAAAACAAATCAAGCCGACCCAAATAGGTCGGCTTGATACACATTTCTCCTTATTTGTTAATATCAGCATTAGCTTTTTTATTGCTCTAACGCTTTGCTCGTTGGAGCTTCTGCTCTATTGCTCTAACGCTCTGCTCGTTGGAGCTTCTGCTCAGTTAATTTCCAGCTTTCTGGATTTAGGAGCTTCTTCCTGCTTTTTAGGAAGTACAAGCTCAAGAATTCCATCTTTGTAAGAAGCGGTTATTCCATCTTCATTTATTTCGGAAATATCAAATCTTCTAACAAATTTTCCGTAAACTCTTTCGCGCTGAACAAGACCTTCTCCATCGTTTTCCTTTGCTTCTCCTCGCTCTGCGGTTATTGTTAAGGTTTCTCCCTCAATATCCACATTTATATTTTCTTTTGCAAAACCGGGAAGCTCTGCTTCCAGCAAAAAGCTGTCTCCTTTATCAGTTATATCGGTTCTGAAAACCCTCTGTTTGGGAGCAGAAAACAATTGACGCTCCAACTTTTCAAATTCTCTGAATGGGTCAACTTCTCTCCTATAAAAATAAGGTGTTAAACTAAACATATTCATTTCCTCCTATTTATTTTCCAATATTTCCCAAAGGAAACCTTTAGACCGATGAGAAACAACTGCATGCTTGCTATCTCTTTCTCAGTAACTTCGTTCCCTTTCGAACTACACCTGTATTATACACCCTACTTATGAACATTTACACCTTATTGTATTTCCAAAATGTAAATATTAGCACTTATACAAACAGAGTGCTAATATTCTTTACTATTTTTTGGCACTCTTAAAAATGCATACTATCATTTTTACTGTTTTTGCTCAAATAATCAAGCACTATACATATGTCATTTGATAAATTTGCCATTTTTTAGAAAACACCAATATCTACTTATCACTTATCACTTATCACTTATCACTTATCACTTATCACTTATCACTTATCACTTATCACTTATCACTTATCACTTAAAAAACCGCCTACCCAATCGGGCAGGCGGTTTTCGTCTTTTAAGACATCGCTTTTACGATTTCAAATTAACCAAGAACATATGTGCCAAGGAAAGCACCTTTAATTCTGAGGTAGTCTGTTGTATCAATTTTTCCATCGGGAGCAACATCACCTGCATAGAATTCTGCACCTGTGAGGTTGTATGTTCCGTTGAATTTTGCCTTGATTCTGAGGTAGTCTGTTGTGTCCACCTTACCATTACCGTCAACATCACCTGCAACGATAACTGTGAGAGAATCAATAACTTCACCGTTTGCAATAAGGTTAACTGTGTAACCTGTTCCGCAAATTGTGGAATTTGATACCTGATTGCCTTCTTTATCAAACACAGCAATGCCTGTGTTATCAAACTGAGAAAGGATTGAGGAAGCAGTTGCACCTGTGCCAACCTTTGTTACATAACCATCAACTTTAACGAACTTGGAGCTTGATTTAATAACAAGCATTGTTTCGTCTGCAACTTTTTCGTTTACAGTAACTTTAAATGTTGTTGTTTTTCCTTCGTAGGTAACAGTTATTGTCTTTGTACCCGCTGTAGAAAGAACACCTGATGGAGATACTGTAAATCCGCTTGTCAATGTTTTGCTTGTATTATCGCTGTATGTTGCTTTGATTGTAAGACCTGTTGTATCAAGAGTATCGCCAACTGTGTATGTTGTTTTGTTGGGATTCTTGGAAACAGAGATTGAGCTGAGTGCAACTTTTTCGTTTACAGTAACATTGAATGTTGCTGTTTTTCCTTCGAAGGTAACAGTGATTGTCTTTGTACCTGCTGTGGAAAGAACACCTGATGGAGATACTGTAAAGCCGGTTGTTAATGTTTTGCTTGTATTATCGCTGTAGTTTGCTTTGATTGTAAGACCTGTTGTATCAAGAGTATCACCAACTGTGTATGTTGTTTTGTTGGGGTTCTTGGAAACAGATATTGAGCTGAGTGTAACTGTTTTCAACTCAAAGGTATGTGCAGAAATT
>JAZNIJ010000091.1:0-5422 GCA_045577455.1 Eubacteriales bacterium | reverse complement strand
ATTCTTCCATCACAATAAAATGGGAAATAATCAATTTTCGAAGTTCTCAATAACTGTTCAAAGTTATCTGCATTTTCTCTGCCCAAAAGAACATATAACATATATTTGGCTCCCAGTTCTTTTATTGCTTTTGAAACATTAACTCCTTTACCGGCAGGAAAAACTGTTGTTCTATTTGAAAAGTTTTCTTTGTTAACTGAGAAATCATCCATAAAGTGATGAATATCAATAACAGAATTAAGAGATACTATAATTATTTTCATCAGAATTTATTTTTAAAACAAAAAGTTTTAAAATAACCTTTCCTTATTTTTTGATTTCCAAATGGGGTTTTGTAAAAGGTGAAAACTCCTTTGAAACAAGCAAACTGTATATTGTATCAGGTATAAGAGCAGAATTTACATCGATTTCATTTTTCTTTGCATCAGACATCCTTGTTAATATTGGTATACTGATTTGTTTTTTTTCTTCTGATAGATAACGGATTCCTTTTTCAGAAGCGGCAAGCAGAATAGTAAATTCCGGATTTTTTTTAACAGCTTCAGGTTTAGTACCAAAAGCAATAGAATAAATGCATCGTCTGATTTTAGAAGCTGTGTACGCTGAAGAGACACAGTTAGAAATCACATCGTTCAACTTTAAGCATTTCTTTGATTCCGATATGATTCTGCAATAAAGTGAGTAATCACAATCATAAATTTCGCTATAATTATTGCAACTTCTGAGAATAGCCAAAATAGGTAAATCCAAATTATTTTCCATCAAATAATTGCTTGTTTGGGTTGGGATATATTCACTTATTACTGAATTTGAAAATATTTTTTTTCTTATTTCCGTTGCAGATAAAAAATTGTTGTTTCTCTTTATAAAAAGTGGTGAAATAGTTTTATATGAGTTTAAAACCATCAGGTATTCTACGGTAAGAATATTGTTCGGTTTTCTCAGCAATATAGCGTTGTCTTCACCAATTAAATTGGATAAAAAAATCTCTCTTGCCTTTGGATAGGATAAATTCTTTTTCTCTATGCATACCTTTTTTATTTCTTCTTGTACATCGGGATTTGCAAGGATATTTGCAATTTGCATTAGTTTTTCTTTATCGCTTTCGTGACCAAAAGCTAAAAAATTAGCCCTCAAAGCATTAGCAATAAAAATTCCCGACTTTGCAAAATCTCTTGCAGAAGACATACTATGAGGAAATATATGTTCAACAACTATATCAGCACCCATTTTAACTGCAGTTTTTGCTCTTTCATATTTGTCGGAAATAGCAAATCCTCCTCGCTGAACCGTATTCCCGCTCATTATACATATTACAACATCGGATACTTTTTTAGCTTCTTTTAGTTGATACAGATGACCATTATGAAATGGATTGTACTCGCATATTATAGCAGTTATTTTTTTCATTTTGTTTTAAATTCACATTCTCTTTTTAAAAATAGTATTGCTTTTTTTATTTACTTGTAGTATAATGTTTTACATGAAAAATGTCAACCTGTTTTCAAAAAATAATGAAAGGGAAGCTCCGTTCTTTTAACGGATGCAAAAAAGTGAATGAATATTTTAGTTGTAAATGCAGGTAGTTCGTCTCTCAAGTATCAGCTTTTTGATATGGAAAGCGAAAAAGTTCTTGCTAAGGGTCTTTGTGAGCGTATTGCGATTGATGGCAAATTAACTCATAAAAATCTTGTTAACGGTAAAGTTTTTGTATCAGAAATACCAATGCCTTCTCATGTAGAAGCAACACGTGCAATGATTGATGCAATCATTGATAACGAATATGGGGTTCTTAAAAGCATGAGTGAAATTTCAGCTATTGGACATAGAGTTGTTCAGGGGGGGCCATGGCTAACAAAACCAACTCTCGTTACTGATGAAACAATTGAAATTTTAAAACGATGCGTTGATTTAGCACCACTTCATACAACGCCTCATCTCCAGGGGATAGCTGGCTGCACGGCTATTTTGCCAGATTGTCCACAGGTGCTTGTTATTGACACATCATTCCATTCCACGATGCCTAAAAAGGCATACACTTTCCCAGTTGCAAAAGAGGTTTATGAAAAACATAACATCCGCAGATATGGCGCACACGGAACATCCCACAGATATGTTGCTTCAGAAGCTGCAAAATATTTAAATAAACCTGTTGAAGATACAAAAATAATCACTTGCCACCTTGGTAACGGCTCATCAATAAGTGCAGTTAAAGGTGGAAAGGTTGCAGATACATCCATGGGATTTACACCTCTCGATGGCATTATTATGGGTTCTCGTTGTGGAGCTATTGACCCTGCAGTTGTTCCATATATTATGCAAAAAGAAAATATTTCTGTTGATGATATTGGAAACTGGATGAATAAGAAGTGTGGACTTCTTGGAGTTTCTGGTGTTTCCAGCGACCTTAGAGATGTTAAAAAAGCGATGGAAAATGGAAACAAAGATGCTGAATTAGCATTTGACATTCTCATTTATGGAATTAAAAAGTATATCGGTTCTTATGCAGCAATTATGAATGGTTTGGATTGCATTGTATTCACTGCTGGTATTGGCGAAAATGATGAAGATGTAAGAGAAGGCGTTATTTCAGATATGGAATATCTTGGAGTTAAACTCGATGCAGAAAAGAACAGAAATCTTTCCTCTCTAAATGCTCCTTGGGAAATATCAGCTGATGATTCCGCTGTTAAAGTTTTTGTTATTCCAACAAATGAAGAATTAGTTATTGCAAGAGATACTAAAGAGCTGGTTAAAAATTTATAATATAGCACCTCAACTAGTATTACATTTTAATAATTCATTTTTTGCAGGAAGGGGAGAACATTCTCCTTCCTGTCCGAACTAAAACACTACAATTGTTGGCCGATAAATTATAACTACATTGATAAATTTTCACATTGGCGTTTTATTTTGGATTTATAAAACTTTACTTAATTCCATTATCTTCTACCGAAGATATTTCGGAGGATTATTTTACAATGAATAAAAAAAACATTTCTGAAAAAGTAAAAGAAGAAATACATAATAATAAAATAACCTTCAAGAAATTGTTAATTAGCATTTTACTTTTTTTTCTTGGAATATTCGTAACGATTCAGTTTTCAAATATTTTTATGGATTCTAAATATGTTGGTAGAGAAAAAATAAAAGAAAATGTTGTTTTTCATGCAAATACAGATTATGAAGACATAGAAGAATATAGATGTGAAATCGATATTAACGAAGATGGAGTTGTAGTTTATACTGCTTTTTGCTCAACGCCAAAAGGAGTATATAATTTTACTTTTGATGCTAAAAGCGGCGATTTGCTCAAGTATAATTATGCAGAATATGGTCAACAGTTAACAGAAGAAAATATTTCTTGATTTGGGGGAAAAATCAAATGCAAAATATTGGTTATTATAACGGAAAAACAGGTCTTATAGAAGAAATGTCTATCCCAATGAGTGACCGTGCTATTTATTTTGGTGATGGAGTTTATGATGCAACTTGTTGTAAAAACGGGAAAGTATATCTTGCTGAAGAACACATAGATCGTTTTTTCAATAATGCAGGGCTTATTGATATTAAACCTGATTTTTCAAAAGAATGTCTTAATGAATTACTACATTCGTTACTCAAAAAAGTTGATGCTGATGAATGTTTTGCTTATTGGCAAATTTCAAGAGGTGCTGCTAAAAGAAATCATATTTATCCCGTTGATGTTAAACCTAGTTTATACATAACAATTACACCTGCGCCAATAAGAGATATTTACAAAAAAATTAAAGTAATAACTGCAGAAGACCGTCGTTTTCTTATGTGTAATATAAAAACTATAGACTTATTGCCAACAGTTATTGCTTCTCAAAGAGCTGAAGAAGCAGGTGCAGAAGAATGTGTTTTCCATAGAGGAAACAGAGTTACCGAATGTTCTCATAGCAATGTTCATATTCTAAAAGACGGAAAACTCAAAACTGCTCCAACAGATTGTTATATCCTTCCTGGTATTGCTCGTGCTCATATAATTAAAGCGTGCAAAAAACTTTGTATTCCTGTTGATGAGACACCTTTTACACTTGAAGAACTTAAAAATGCAGATGAAATTATAGTTTCAAGTTCTTCAAAGTTTTGTCTTTCCGTAAATCAACTTAATGATGATGTTGTTGGCGGAAATTCACCTGAACTTTTAAAAGCTATTCAGGATGAAGTTTTTGATGAATTTCTTTGTAGCGTAGGTGCAAAATAATATAAAATAATAGGGCTTGCCGTTTATGATATGCGTTACTATAAAGATGTCCATATCATTTTGCAAGCCCTTTTGGTTATATCAATAGATAAAAAGATATATCTGCGATGTTACATAACATATCACGGGGATAGAAATTACAGAGAGAACAAATGATAACGCAGATAATGTTGAAGCACATGGGAGATTTTTTTCTTGAGTTCGGGATGTTTCGCATGGAAGCTCAAAACCACATGGCAATCCGGAGAGAATAACTAATATCAATGTGTTTTCAAGAGAAATTTTGAGTAACATACAGATGGTTGAGATTACCAATGGAAGAAGGAAAAGTTTGAAGAATGCTAATATAATTGAGTCAAATTGTAATTTAAACCCTTTGAGAGGGAATGTAGATAAAAACATGCCAACTAAAAGTGATGAAACGGTTGGCACCATTTCTGATATTTTAGATACAGTGTTTGCAATCGGTAAAAGAAGTTGGAAATTGCTGAAATATAATACAAATCCTAATAGAGAAACTACAGTTGACAAATTAATTATATCTTTAATAATTTTTCTTTTATGATTTATAACTTTTGTGCAAATTATTCCAAAGAATATCTTGTTAACAATGCAAAAAGCTGCAGTATAAATTGGAGCTTTACTACCAGAAATATTCATTAACAATGGATAAGCCAAAATAATAACGCTGGATGAGCTTAATGCGCAAAAATATATTGCTGAGGTTTCTTTTTTTCTGTTACGAAAAAAAAGAAAAGATAAAAGTACAAAAATAAAATAAACAATAATAGCAGAAACTATTGCCCACACTAATTCAGAGCTTGTTTCGGATTTTTTTGGAATTTGTAGTAAATCCAAAACAACAAAAGAAGATAAAACATTCATAACAATTATGCCCAATGTTTTTATTGCTTTTCCATCTAATAGTTTGCTTTTTCCGCACAAAAATCCCATAAAAAAAAGAAGTATAAATGGAACGATTGTGCTGAATTGTTGATAAGCAATTCCGCCCATAAAATTATTCTCCTAAGTCATTTGTTTCAACAGAATTATAACAAATCCAACAATAAAAGTCAAGATATTTTATTTGATATTCTTTTTAAATATATAAAACATAAAAATATAAAAAAATATAACTAATTGTTAATTATTTAAGATAGAATTTTAATTTTGAATATGATAAAAATAATA
>JAZNIJ010000090.1:0-49101 GCA_045577455.1 Eubacteriales bacterium | reverse complement strand
GATAGCTACTTATCATCTGACTTTCTCGTTCATCAACATTTTTACCGAAGATTATTATGCAAATGTCGCGTTTGGATAAATCAATTTTATTGATTGATTCAATCGCAACATCAAAACGGATTTTTCCAATTGAAATGATTTCTTTATCAATAAATCCGATATAATCTCCAATGTTAACATCTTCCGTATCTTTTTCACATTGTGATATACAACAGGTTTTAACTCCTTCCATTGCAAGATAAAAGTTTTGTTTTTGAATAGAAATATCTTCTATGGAGCTATCAAACATAGATAAAGCTGCATATCCCTCTCCCAAGTTTCTGCTTTCTATAATTTGAATTGATGTTGTATTATACATAGATGCCGCGAGCTTTGCTGTTAGAATTATGTTTGGATTGTTTGGAAATACAAAAATAGTTTCGGCATTTATTTTTTTAAATGCTTGAAGAAAATCTTCTGTTGATGGATTCATTGTCTGACCTCCATCAATAATAACATCAACTCCTCTGTCCAAAAACATTTGTTGAATTCCTTCTCCTGAACATACTGAAACGATGCCAAAGAGTTTCTTTAGTGTTTGTGTAACAATTTTGTTATTATGTTGGAGAGACATATTTTCTATTTTAACTTCCAAAAACTCACCGTATTTTTGGGAGAATTCCAAAATCTTGTAGGGAAAGTGGGTATGTATATGAATTTTCAATAAGCTACCATTATTAAAAGCAACAATCGAATCTCCAAAATTGTTTAATGAACAAACAAATTCTTTTTCGTTGAAGTTTGAAATATCAGTTTTTGAATTTTGTAATCTCACAAGAACTTCAACACAATAACCAAATTCAAGCACACTGTTTTCATCAAAGAAACTATAATCTATTTGGCTTTCTTTGGATGATTTATGTAGAAATTCATCAAGGTCATTGTCTGTATCAGCTATACCTAACATTCCTTCGAGAATATATACAAAACCAGCTCCTCCGGAATCAACAACTCCTGCTTTTTTAAGTATATCCAGTTTGTCCGTTGTTTCACTTAGGGCAACTCTGCATTCTTTGAGGAAATCATTCAAAACAGAATATGGGGAGCTTGATTTTTGTTTTGATGCATATTCTGCGCCTTGTCTCATAACCGTGAGTATAGTACCCTCTGTTGGAGTTGCAACCGCCTTATATGCTTTATTGGCACCTTTTATCAGAGCTTTTTGCAGCATGATTCCGTCGAGGGTTTCAGCATCAATTAAGCTGTCAGACATTCCTGAAAAAAATTGAGAAAGAATTACTCCCGAATTTCCTCTCGCTCCAAGAATCATACCATTTGATATTTTTGATAAAGCAATAGATATATTATCCTCGGTTTCATCAATTGAATTAACACCACCAATTATAGTTAGAAACATATTGTTTCCTGTATCACCGTCTGGAATCGGAAAAACATTAAGGTCATTTACAGTATCTATGTGCTTTTTAAGGTTTATAGCACCTTGTTTTATCATCTTTGAAAAATCTTTTCCACTTATTTCTTTTTCGAACATAAATCTACCCTTTTGGTTGAATATTATTTTGCCATTGCTTCAATTTTGTTTCCGAAACCCCAAATCCCAATTGCATCAGGTCCAATGGAAGAACCGATTATAGGGCCTATATAACCTATATAAATCTCTCCACATGGTATTTCTTTTTTTATTGTATCTGAAAGAAAATTGATTTCATCTTCGTTGCAATCTGCGTGAGCAATATAAATTGTTTGATTTTTGGGCTCTACAATGCTTTCTTTCAAGAGATTAACAATTTCTTTAAGTGAGTTTTCTCTTCCTTTAACTTTTTTTAATGGAGTTTGTACTCCTTCGGAATCAGAAAAAATTATGGGTTTAACTCCAAAAAGATTACCTAAAAATGCTGATGATGCAGAAACTCTTCCTGCCTTTTTTAAATGGTCGAGAGTATGAACGGTAACATATTGGTTGACATTATTTCTTATAGAAGTGATATGTTCTGCAATTTCAGATGCACTTTTCTCTGCTTTTGCCAGCTTTGATGCTTCTATTGCTAACATTCCAATACCCAAAGAAGCATTGAGAGAATCAATGCAAAAGATTTTTCTATCCGTGTATTTTTTTAGCAACTCATTCGCAACAACTCGTCCTGTGTTAACGGAACCCGATTGTTTGGATGAACAACCTATGTAAACTATATCAAAACCGCAGGAGAGATATTTTTCAAATATTGTGTAAAATTCTTTTGGTGATACTTGCGCAGTTGTAATTCTTTCTCCTCCACGTATTCTCTCATATAAAGCGTGTGCTTCTTTTCTGTTCCATGTTAAAAGAGCGGGATACTCTTTTTCATTTATAATCGTAGACATTTTTGCGTAGTCAATATCGTATCGAGTTAAAAGGGTAGAGTCTAAATCCGAACACGAGTCTGTTATTATTTTAACTTTTTCCATAGCATTATCTTCTTTTTTCGAATTTTTTGTATTATTTGATATACTTTTATCATATAAAACTAAACTGAAAGAAAACTTCTACAAAACTAATAAAACTGAGTTATAAATAATAAATAATTTGTATAAAGTTGTTGGATTTTAGTTTTTTACATTTATTTTTTCTGAAAGCATATTTAATCACTTTTTTTTATTGACAAATTCAATAAAATGTAGTATAATTTAGGTACGTTAATATGCACAAAGTATACAAAGCTTAAGTGCGGTTTATTTATCTTTTTTATGCAAAGATAAAAAAGTTTGGCGCAGTTTTTACTCTGTATAATTTGAAAGTATAAACTGAGTTATTATTCAAACATGAAAAGAGGTTGGCTTATGTTTGATAACAGCAAGTGGATATGGAAAAAAGACGGATTCTTGCCAGATGAATATGTTGAGTTTTATTTTGAATTCGATTCTGGCAAAAAAACTTTTCTCAATATTTCTGTTGATAGCGATTACGCTTTTTATATAAACGGAGAGCTTGTTTCTTTTGGACAATATCCCGATTTTCCCCACTATAAGATATATGATTCAGTTGATATAAGTGAATATTGTAACTCTAAAAAAAATAAATGCGGTATAGTTGTGTATTATAAGGGAGACACTTCTTGTCAAACCTATTTCCCGGCTGATGCAGGGCTTTTGTTTGAAATTGTGAGCGATGATGAGATTGTTGCTTTCAGCAGTGAAGCCGTTGTATCAAGACTAAGCCCCTCATATATGAACCATCGTTGCAAGAAAATAACGGGACAGCTTGGATATACTTTCCATTATTCCCTTGATAAATCGGATGAATGGTTGCATGGAAAATTTGATGATTTTTCCGAAAGCGTTGCTGTTGATAAAAAAGTCGATTTGTTTCCAAGACCTTGCAAAAAAACAGAACTTCTTGAACGAGTTGACTATGATATTGTCTTAAATGAAGAAAATAAAAGATACATAATTGACCTTAAAATGGAGCAAGTTGGTTTTATTGATATTCAATTGGAAAGCGACTCCGAACAATTTCTCCTTGTTTCATATGGGGAGCATTTGGCAGATGGTTGTGTAAGGCGGCATATTGGAAGCAGAGATTTTAGCGTGAGCTTTAATCTTAAACAGGGCAAGAATCAGTATATGAATCCGTTTTTGCGGTTGGGGTGCAGATATTTAGAGCTCCTTTTTGAAAAGCCAACAAATATATCGTATGTGGGTATAAGACCTGTTGTTTATCCCCTCAAGGTTAACAAAAACCCATTTTCGGGCAAAAGGAAAGAAATATATAACACCTCCGTTCATACCTTGCGGTGCTGTATGCATGAGCATTACGAAGATTGCCCTTGGAGAGAGCAAGCCCTGTATACGATGGATAGCAGAAACCAGATGCTATGCGGATATTACTCCTTCTCAGAATTTGAGTTTGCTCGTGCATCTTTAAAGCTCGTTGCCGAAAGTGTAAATAAAGATGGTTTCTTGCCTATTTGCCATCCATGCGCTATTGACATTATAATACCTTCTTTTAATCTTCATTATTTTACTCAATGCCGAGAATATGTGGATTATTCAAAGGATTTTGGTTTTATTAAAGAAAACTATCATGTTTTTGAAACCGTAATTAACACATTTATTTCTCGCTTGAAAGATAATTTAATTCCCACAATTGCTGGAAAAAATATGTGGAACTTTTATGAATGGGCTGATGGATTAACAGGCGATATAGCTGATATAAATGTAAAAAGCACAGATTTGTGTTTGAATTGTCTTTTGGTGATTGCTCTTAAAAATATGAGTTATTTTGCAAAAATTGCCGAAAAACAAGATGTATATTCTACACTTGCAGATAATATCTTGGTGAGAATAAATCAAGTTTTTTATAACGAAGAAAAACAGCTTTATAAAAACAATGATGTTGATAATAAGTATAGTCAGCTTGGAAACGCATTAGCAATTATTTGTGGAGCAGCTAACGGATATATTGCAGAAGCTTTAGCTGAAAGGATTGTTAACGATGCTTCTCTCACAAAGGCGACACTTAGCATGGAAGCATTTGTTTACGATGCTCTCCTTGCGGTTAATAAGGAAAAATATAAGGATTATATTTTGAATCAGCTTGATGAAGAATATGGCTTTATGTTAGATAATGGCGCAACAACATTTTGGGAAACTCTTGATGGAGAAAAAGCATTTGATTTAGCTGGAAGTCTTTGCCATGGTTGGAGCGCACTTCCAATATATTATTACAGTATTTTAAATTAACAAAATAAGAAAGGGAAACGGATTATATTCCGTAAAGATTTATCATGAAAAAAATTTTTAGTTTTTTGCTCTCGCTATCTTTAATTTTAGCACTTTCAACAGTTCTTGCCTCATGCGGTGGTTCTGAAGAAAAAGAGGGTGATGCATCGTCAGAGGCATCAAATTCAAATGTTATAACTTTCTTTGCTTATCAACCTGACACTCAGGCAAAGCAAGATGCTTATAAAGCATTGCTTGATGAATTCACAAAGCAAACAGGCATAGATGTTAAAGTTAACTTTGTTAATAAAGATAATTATAACACATCTATAAGAACTGCATTGCTCTCTAACAAAAAGCCCGATGTTGCATATCTTGACCAGCCATTGATATCCAATTTTGTATATGACGGTTATTTAGCAGACCTTACAGACAGAATTGCATCATCTGAAACTCTTTCAAAATATGATTATTTCAAGGGTTCATATGATACAACTATTATTGATGGAAAAAAATACGCTGTTCCATTCACTTTAACAACTTCAGTTTTGTTTGTAAACAATGACCTTGTTTCTGAATCAATTGATAGCTGGAATGAATGGCTTAACCTTAATGTACCAACAGATAAAGCACTTTTTGAAGGCGTTGGCTCTGGTGGATATGCATCTTGGTATTATCAGGTATTCCTTGAAAATGCAGGCGGAAAATTTACAACTCCTGATTTTTCAACTATAACATTCAACGACGAAAAAGGCATTCAGGCAGCTAAAATGCTTCAAGACCTTTATGCTAAATCTCCTAAAAATATAAGAGATACAAACAACTGTTTTGGAAATGGTCTTGTGCTTACAAAGTTGGGAAGCAGTTCTGATATTGAAAACCTTGGCGTTGGTTTCCCAAATCTTGATTTCAGCGTTCAGATGATTCCTCCTGTTAATGAAGGCGGAACTTCTTATTCAAATATCGGTGGAGAAAATCTTGTTGTTTTTGAAAACTGTCCTAATAAGGATAATGCAATGAAATTGGTTGAATTTCTAATGAGTGAAAGCTCACAAAAGGTTATTCAAAATGTATCGGGTAACTTTTCCGCAGTTAAAGCATTTGCAGCAGTTGATGAATCAGACCCTTATTACGAACAGAAAAATGTTGTTATTTCACAGCTCGAAACAGCTTGTCCAAGACCTGTTGTTCCTGCTTGGATAGATATCAATGATAACTATCTTGGAACAGCTTTTGAAACAATTCTCGCTGATGGAGCTGGAGAAGATGCAATTAAAGAAGCTCTTGATAGGGCAGCAAATCAAGCTAAGGCGGTAATGGCTGATTACTAATTCTGCCAAAGCATCTTAAAATTTTTAAAAATGGATGACTTTTAGAATGAAAAAAAATATGGAAACGGAAAATAAAACAGATTTATCTCAAAATGACATCATAGAATCCCCTAAAACAGAATCACCTGATGTAGTTAATGAGTCGATAGAGCCGGAAGAAATCGTTCATGAAGAAGTTGGAAAAAAGAGAAAGTCAAGCTCTATTAAAAATGGAAAAATTAAAGAGGCAATAACGGGTTATTTGTTTGTTTCGCCCCTTATTATTTACATGGCGATATTTCTTATAGCCCCAATGGCTATGGCTCTTTATTACAGTTTTCTTAAAGGTGTAAATACTCCGAGAGAATCTTTTGTTGGAGTAGATAATTATATTGCTCTTCTGACTAATAAAAACGATTTGTATCCTGAGTTTTATAAATCGTTAACTGTAACATTGAAGTATATTGTGCTAACAGTACCCGCAAACATTGTTTTAGCGTTAGTTGTTTCGGCACTTCTTAATTCAAAGGTTAAGGCAGAAAGATTTTTCAAAACTTCTTTCTATATCCCATCAGTAACCGTTGGTGTAGCAATTATGGCTATGTGGAGATATATGGTTGACCCAACATTTGGTTTGATAAACCAGTTGTTTGGCACTAATCTTAACTTTCTTGGAAACGAGAATTATGCATTGCCAACGATTGCAATAATGAGTATATGGGGTAGCTTGGGATATAATGTTCTTATAATGCTTTCTGCAATGAAGAATATAGACCCTGCTTTGTATGAAGCGGCAAGTATTGATGGCGCAAATGCATTTCAGAAGTTTATTCGTGTAACTGTTCCTCAGGTTATGCCAACAACTTTCTTCCTTGTTATAACAGGTTTGATTGGTGCATTCCAGGTATTTGACCAGGCATATTTCCTTACAGGTGGCGGACCTAACCAAAGTACATATACATATATGTTTGGTGTTTATAACCGCGCTTTTGGTGATGCTCCAAATTTGGGAATTGCTTCTGCAATGTCATATATTCTTTTTGCTATAATTTTGGTTATAACTATAATTCAGTTTAAAGTTCTTCCCCAAGGAGAATACAAGCAAAAGGGGGTAAAGAAAAGTGGTAGAAAATAGAATAGCACCAGCTTCTTCAATCAATTCTCAAAAGGTTGTTAAGATAGCTTCAAGAGTTTTGATTTACCTCATTTTGGGTATTTTCACTTTTACATTTATTTTCCCATATGTTTGGTTATTATCTTCAAGTCTTAAAACACCAAGTGCAGTTGCAAGTCCTGAATTTTCTATTTTTCCAACAAATCCAGATGGAACAATCAATTTTGTTTGGGATAACTATAAAACAGCATTTAAAGAATTAAATTTAGGGCTTGTATTTAAGAATACAATGATAGTGTGTTTGGTAAACACATTCCTCAATTTGTTTCTTAACAGTCTTGCCGCCTATGCCTTTGCAAGATTAAGATTTCCTGGAAAAGAGGTTATCTTTTATATCGCACTTATAACTATGATGGTTCCCGGAACGGTATTGATGATTCCAAACTTTTTAATAGTTAATAAGATTGGTATCTTTGATACTTTATTTGCCTTAATTTTCCCGTTTCTTATGTCTGTGTATAATGTATTTTTGTTGCGTCAGCAATTTTATGCGTTGAACAGCTCAATTGAAGAAGCAGCGAGAATAGACGGTGCCTCTAATTTCAGAATATATTGGCAAATTTCTTTGCCTCTTGTTGCGCCAATATTGGTTGTTCAGGGGATAACAACATTTATGTGGAACTACAATAACTTTATGTGGCCACTTATTGCTATACAAGATGAGTCAAAATTTACATTAGCTCGTTCCTTGGGGGAATTGATGAATCGCGGTCAGCAGCTTGTTGAAAATTTCCCAATAACTTTGGCAGGCGCAGTTTTGGTTTCCGCACCTATGATTATTTTGTTCTTTATTCTTCAAAAATATATTATCGGTGGAATTGCCGTTGGTGGTATGAAGGATTAGTAAATAATATCTTTTAAAGGAGCTTCGGTTAATCCGATTATTGTTATGAAAAATAAAAAAATAATAATAAGTATTATACTAATTGCTGTTATTTTGATAACTGCTTTGGTGGTTGTAATTTCTTCTAATAATAATTCTCAAAATGAGAATTCAAGTGATGCAGAAGTTGTAAACCCATCTTCAGAGGGAAAATGGGTTGAGATTTATGAAACAACGGGAACAAAATCCAAGCTTTTGGAACGCCAGAGCGATATGGTGCTTTCAAAGTATGATGAGGGTTCAATGAATATTTCCGTTGTTGTTGATTCAAAGGCAGAAAAACAAAATTTCTATGGGTGTGGTCTTGCAATGACACATTCCAGTGCATATCTGCTTATGAATGTAAGCAAAGAACTTAGAACTGAGATTCTCACTGAGCTTTTTGGTGATGAAGGAGCAAGATTGTCCTGCATCAGAATCCCAATAGGTGCAAGCGACTATGTTGAAACTTCTGACTTTTTTACCTGTGATGACATAGATTTGTCTGAAGATGCAAATGCAACAGATATGGAACTTAAAAACTTTTCCATTGAGCATGATAAAAATATCATTGCTGTTATGAAGGAAGTTTATGAGATTAATCCTGATGTAACTGTTCTTGCAGCACCTTGGTCTGCACCCGCATGGATGAAAACATCTCAAACTCTTAAAGGCGGTAGTCTTAAAGATGAATATATTGATGTTTACGCTAAATATCTTCTCAAATTCGTTGAAGAATACGAAAAAGAGGGAATAGTAATTTCTCGTCTTGCAGTTATCAATGAGCCACTTGTTAATGCTTTAGGATATCCTCATATGAAAATGCAGGGAGACCAACAGGTTAAAGTTTTTTCCGCATTCGCTAAACTTTTAGACGAAAAGGGAAGGACTTCACCTAAACTTATGGCTTATGAGCATAACTATACAGGTGAATCTGATGTAACTGCTCAGACATATATTGATTTAGTTATGGCAAGCGATGCCGCTAAGCATATCTGCGGAACATCTTTCCATGCTTATGCTGGCTCTCATATTGATACTCTTAAACATGGTATACAGTATATGAGAGAAAACTATCCAAATATGGAGAGCTATATAACAGAAATAACAGAACATTCTGGAAGTCTTGACTTTGCCCTTAATACAACATATTCTGCAAACAATATTGTTATTTCCCCAATAAATGATGGCAACTCTATGGCTTTATACTGGAACGCAGTGCTTTCAAGCGATGGTAAACCCGTTCTTGGAAACCCAGCAACTTGTTTTGGTATTATTTCTCTTGACAAAATGTCAGACGGAAATTATCATTACAATAAAAACGCTGCTTATTATAGTATGGCACATGTTTCTCAGTTTGCCTATGCTGTAAATGGAAATGTTGCAAAGGCATTGGGAGCAGAAAGCTCAAATGCTTCTAAAATAAATGCAACTGCTCTTAAGCGTGCTGATGGAGCTGTTGTGGTCGTTGTTCAGAATACAAATGACTCAACATATGAAGAGGTTGATATTGTTGTTGATGGCAATTCCCTCACATATAGAGTTCTTCCTCAGAGTTTGGTAACATTTGTATTTGGTGGTTCAGAATCTCAATCATTTAAAGCAAGCACAATAGATAATGTTGAATTTGTTGCTACAGGGTTTAATTCCTTTGATGTATCTCTTAAAACATCATTGGGAGCAGATGCAAAATTATATTTCACTAAAAATGATAATTTTGATGAAGCAAAGGCGTTTTCACTTAATACTCAGACAAAAGAAGATAATATAGTTTTCTCTCTTTCAAAAGAGAATATGATTGAAATCACCAAGTATTCCAAGGATGTTTATCTTTGGGCAGTTAAAGAAGGTAACAGAGCTTGTCTTCCTTTAACATTCCCATCTTATAGTCCTTATTATTCAATTAACGATAAAGGATTCGGTATAGTTTCGTTTGCCTTTGATTCAAAGACATCGTGGAGCTCATACTGCGACCCTGCAGGTAAAACTGTTTACAGAAGTAATTCATTAACATGGGATTCTTCTGCTGAGCTTGTTGCATCTGATTTGGGAATAATTCTTGAGTCATATACAGATAGAAAGTTTGATTCCTCAAAACCATATTATTATGTTACAATTTCTGCTAAAAACGGAATATGTAAATTCGTTTCTCTCCCATTATTAAAGAGAGAAGATGTTATTGGTAATGCATCTGTTAAGGTTGCATTAAATAATGATGGTAAAGCAATGCTTTATGTTGAATCAGATGTTCTTATGGATACTGAATATGAGTTATTGATAAGAACATTTACAGAAGAATTTACATCTGCAAACATTTCAACAGAAAAGGGAAAATTGAAGTTTGAATTTGACCCATCTGTACTGTCTAAAGTTGATGTTTGGTATGATATAGTAATCAGACAATCAATATTTGGCAGAGAATATGATTTGTATACAGAATCAAATCTTGGCGGTGGCGAAATTTCAAACGGATATAAATACACATTGCCGGAATGGGACGGTATTGTTAAATTAAACAAGGAAGTTTATATTGATAGTATGTATGTCCTTGAATCCGTACAGATTGTTGATAAAAACGGAGTTCCAACTCTTTCATTAAGTGGAATTCTGGGACAGGCAGAGTTTATTAAGGTTAAATTAAACGATAATCTTATTTTCTCAACTATCAATAACAAAAAGTTTGAAGTTTCAATTGATTTGACCCAGCTTACCGAGGAGGGTAGATGGTATGACATCCATCTGTATTATTCTGATACAGAGTATGATGATATCAATGTATCGGCAATGAATATCGACCTTTCGGCAAAGCTCTATTCAGGAGACAGATATTATAAGTTTGAAAACTTTGAAAACACATTAAAAGTAGCATTTTATCCCAATTCCGGGGATGGTTCGGTTGAGCCGGATTATTCTGAAGATATTTCAACAGAAGAGCCCGATAGTTCAGAAGAACCTGATAGTTCAGAAGAACCTGATAGTTCTGAAGAACCAACAGGTCCTGTTAAACCAAGCGATTTTACCGTAGACTCTGTTAAACTTACAGAAAAAAATCAAAAGCCATACCTTTTAATAGGTGGAACATACGCAGAGGGTTGCAATATAACTGTTAAAGTCGGTGGAAAGATTGCTTCAACAACTGCAAATGGCGGTAAATATTCATCTGAATATGATTTATCTTCTTTAACAGAAAAAGGTAAATGGTATGATATACATGTATATTATACATCCGATAAATATCATGACATTGATGTAAGCGTTATCTCTGTTGATATGAATCAATCAGTTGAAATAAATAACAGAATTTATAAGTTTGAGACATATGAAAACTGCTTGAAGGTTGCTTTTTATGAAAAATCTCAAGAACCAGAGGGAGATTTTTATCCTGAAACTATCGATGATATCCTTAAGTATGTAGAAACATCATGCGATTGGACAAATGCTGATAACGGCAACGCTCATGCAAACGGTGGATGGTATCCGCTTCTTAAAATAAAAGGAAGAGTTCCATCTATGATTCAGAGCTTAAAATTGCGTATATCTCATGATGATGCAGAAATAATAAAAGATATAGAAATCAAAGATAATAGGATGGCATCAGTTGAATTTGACCTTACAGAGCTTTTGAAATTCAAATCATTGAAAGATGAATGGTTCTGGGTTGAAGGCGTTGTAGTCATGGATGGCGTTGAATATAGATTGCCACTTCCTCTTGAAGTTTTTGTTCCCGGTTTTTCAACAACAGAGCAGTCTGGATGGGCAAAACATATAGGAACATACACTGATGAAAACGGAAATAAAATCGAATTCAATTTCCGCTTCACATCAGATAGCACTTTGCCATATAAAATGATGATAATCACTTTTGGAGCATAAAAAAATATAAATAAATAACAAAAGGAGTAAAAAATGAAAAAAACATCAAAACTTTTATCCGTTTTAATTGTTATGAGCATGATTATTTCTGCATTTGCGTCATTGACAGCTTTTGCAGATGATGCAACATTAACTCTTAAATCGGGAAGCGTGCTTTCCATCGGCGAGTATGATGGCAAAAAAATAATTAAAGGACTTGCAGAAAAGAAAACAGTTGCAGACCTTTTAAGCAATTTTGAATCTTCTGAATCAATTGCTGTAACAGCTGGTGATACAGCAACAGATGAAGTATTAACAGGTTCAGACAGAGTATGCACAGGCACAAAGGTTGCACTTGGCGACGATGTTGCTTATGTTGTAATTAAAGGCGATACAGATGGTGATGGCGTTGTATCTTCAACAGACTATATCCAGGTAAAGAGCCACTTTATTGGAAATCTTGTTCTTAAAGGTGTTAATTTTGTTGCTGCTGATTCAACAGAAAGCGGAACATTAGACACAACAGACTATATTCAGGTTAAGAGCTATTTCCTTGGTGATTTTGACCTCTATCCTCAACCAACTGTTGAACCGGAAGAATTCACATTTACCTTTACAGATGTTGCACTTTCAACAACAGGTTCTGATATTGTTCTCACAATTAACGGCACTTATACAGGGGAAGGCACACTTGCTGCAAAAATCAACGATGTTGTAACAGAAGCAGTTTTTACTGAAAACACATTTAGCATCTCTTGCGATGTTTCTTCTTTAGTTGAAGCAAAAAGATGGTATGATATCCATGTTTATTACACTGAAACAGAATATGTTGATATCGATGTAACAACTATTTCTTATGATGCTGATACAGCAGTTGCTGTTGGTGATAGAGTTTACAAATTTGCAGCTTGGGAAAATATGCTTAAAGTTCAATTTGAATCTACTGCATATGACCCATTTGCAGGAATCGACCCAACAATTGCAGGTATTCTTAAAAGCTGTGAATTTAAAATGGAGTGGGTTTGTGATGAATCCGGAAACCATTCAAACGGTGGCTGGTATCCTCAGATTTCCTTCAAAGGAACAATTCCTGAAGAATACAGAGGATATCTCAATATGGTAAATACATTACAAGTTCGTTTCTCCAACACTGATAAGGGTGTTATGCATTCCGAAAATGTAACTTGGGATGGAACAACTTTCCAGATTGATTACAAATTTGATTTAACTGACCTTCTTCAGTATAGTGAAACAATGAACGGTGAGTGGTTCTTTGTTGAAGTTTATGTTAGCGGAATGTTTGGTATGTATACTGCAACAGTAAATATGCCTCTCGGTCTTTTGGATTCAACATTTACTCCCGAAGGTGATTGGGGCGATGTAGCTGAAATTGGCAATTATACAATGGCAGATGGCAAGGTTGCAAAGTTCAAATTCCATTATACAACTCTTGATTATAAAGTTCTTGCCCTTAGCTACACCATAGAATAATAATCTGAGTAAAAATCTATAAGATTTAAAAATCAGTAATTTGAATATTTAAAAAGGGTTGCGGTTCAATCCGCAACCCTATAATATAAGGATTAAATATGAAAATAGGAAACTTAATTATTGTTTTTATTGTATCAATTTTGTTTATTTCATCTTGCGGAGTTGCAGATGATGGAGATACAATCTCAAACACTTCAGGAACGATGAATGATGTTGATTATTCAAGGGTTGTTGTTTCCTTACCAGGAAACGATGACGAAAAATATGAAACACCTGAATCACTTCTTGGTGTTTCTGAAAACCCCAAAAAAATTGTTGGACGCATTAAAAAATCTTCGTTAAAAGAAAAATATGAAACATTAGCTAAAGAGATTTATATTGTCTATCATTTTGAACATGAAGATCTTACCGCTTCTCAAATGTACACATATTATTTTTTTGAAACCGAAGAAGCGTATAATCAGGCATACGATGCTTTTTCCATTTCCAAAGGTAGTCCGTCAATAAAGAATAAACAGAGTCTTTTCTTTGGACACGGTGGCTCTGCAGAGTTCTATGTAAGTGGTAGACCTTCTTTCAGTGATATAAATATCTCTTTCCAAGCTAAGGGAATTGATGTTATTTATTCTTGGGGAGAAGAACAACCAACAGATAGCTCTGAAGTAACATCTTCCTTGGAATCAAATATATCCGCTGAAGACGTTTCTATTAGCGATATCGTTGGAGACGGTGATGTGGTGAAGCTCCCTGGCTTTGACTTTGAATAAAAAAATGGGTTGAATTCAAAACTTTTGATTTGGATTCAACCCTTTTTGTTATTAAACATTTTTCTGATTGATATTTTATTAGAAATATCAGTATATTTTGATATCTTTAATCGTCTGAAATATTATCTTCAGAAATAATAAGTTTTTTTGATTTTTTATTTGATGGTGCATCATACATATATTGGAGCATAAGTTTTTCCATAATAGCACGAAGTCCTCTTGCTCCTGTATTGAGCTTTTTTGCCTTCTGAGCAATTTTTTTAATTGCACCGTCTGTAAATTCCAGCTTAATACCATCTAATTCAAAAAGCTTCTTATATTGCTTTATGAGAGAATTCTTCGGTTCGTTCAATATCTGTATATATGCATCTTCATCAAGTGGTTCGAGTGAAACTATAACAGGGATTCTTCCAACCAATTCGGGAATCATACCATATTTAACCAAATCATGAGGTGTAACTTTTGAATATGATTTGTTTGTCTCTTTATCTTCTTTAGTTAGTATCTGAGACCCATATCCAATAAGCTGTTTTCCCATTCTCTTTTCAATAAGAGAGGTTAAACCATCAAATGCACCACCGCAAATGAAAAGAATATTTGATGTGTTAATTTGGATATACTCTTGGTTCGGATGCTTTCTTCCGCCTTGAGGAGGAACATTAGATATAGTTCCCTCAAGTATTTTCAAAAGGGTTTGCTGTACGCCTTCTCCTGAAACATCCCTAGTTATTGATCTGTTTTCGCTTCTTCTAGCAATTTTATCAATTTCATCGATATAGATAATACCTTTTTCAGCTTTTTCTATATCAAAATCAGCTGCTTGAATAAGTCTTAAGAGTATGTTTTCAACATCTTCTCCAACATATCCTGCTTCAGTTAATGTTGTTGCATCAGCTATAGCGAAAGGCACGGAAAGAGTTTTAGCAAGGGTTCTTGCTAAAAGCGTTTTACCAACGCCTGTTGGGCCAAGCAACAAAACATTACTTTTTTCAAGCTCTACTTCACATTTTGGAAGTTCGGATTCAACTTGATTGGTAGCATCTGATTGAGCATCTCTTTTTTTCTTTTTCTTTGATGATTTATTGTCTGGAATCAATAAAATTCGTTTGTAATGGTTATAGACAGCAACAGATAAAGCAATTTTTGCTTCGTCCTGACCAATTACATAAGAGTCGAGAATATCTTTTATTTCACTTGGTTTTGGAAGAGTTTCAAAGCTCAATGATGGCTCTGAAACATCTTCTTTTCCTTTTTTTATTGCATTTTTTTTGTTGTACGCATCGCTGATTTCTGTACACATACTAATGCAATTAACGCAAACATTGATTGGAATACCCGAAAGATCAAGAGGGGTAAGATTTTTAGTTTGTTTTCCGCAAAGTGAGCAACTGTTAATATTGTTTGCCATTTATTTGGCTCCTTTAACGATTTTCAATTACTTTGTCTATCAAGCCATATTCCATCGCTTCTGCAGCGGTGAAGAAATTGTCACGCTCAGTATCAGCTTCTATAGTGGCAAGATCTTTTCCTGTATTGTTTGAAAGGATTCTATTAAGGTTATCTTTCATCCTCGAAAGTCTTTCAGCATGAATTTTAATATCCGTTGCCTGACCTTGCATTCCACCTAATGGCTGATGAATCATTATTTCGCTATTGGGGAGGGCAAGGCGTTTTCCTTTAGCACCTGAAGAAAGAAGGAAAGCACCCATGCTTGCAGCCATACCAACGCATATTGTGGAAACATCGCATTTGATATAATTCATTGTATCATATATAGCCAACCCAGCTGTTACTGAACCACCGGGTGAGTTTATATAGAGGAATATGTCTTTTTCGCTGTCCTGAGCTTCAAGGAAAAGAAGCTGAGCAATTACAAGTGATGCTGTAGCATCGTTCACTTCATCGCAAAGAAAAATAATTCTATCGTTTAACAGTCTTGAGTATATATCGTATGACCGTTCTCCGCGATCTGTTTGTTCAACTACCATTGGTACAAGTGCCATATGAATCACCTTTCGTTTTTGTGTTAAAATTATTCAGCTATTGCTTCTGATTTAACGAGATTGAATGCTTTTCTTAAAGTGAGCTGTTCCTTAACTGCAGATTCGGGGAGCTTTTCTTTAACTTCTTCAACCTTCATTCCATACTGCTCTGCAAGCAATGCGAATTCTTCGTCATAATCTTCTGCTGTTGGAACAACATTTTCAATCTTGGCAATGTATTCAAGAGCAAGTGTTCTCTTGATTGCTTTAGTTGCACGAGGTCTTGCGGTTTCTCTAACCTGTTCAATTGTTTGACCTGTGTACTGAAGATATGTTGCGAAATCAAGGCCTTGATAACGAAGATTGTATTCATAATCCTTCATAATGTTGTCAATCTCGTTTTCGTACATGCAATCTGGAATTTCGCCGTCAAGATTTTCAATAATTGCTTCGTAAAGAGCATTTTCAAAGGCAATATCAGCATCACGCTGCTTTTTCTTTTCTATATTTGCCTTGATATTTTCTTTATATTCATCCAAAGTGGAAAATTCTGAAACATCCTTTACAAATTCATCGTCAAGCTCAGGAAGTTCATTGCGTTTTACTTCGTTAACCTTAACTTCAAAAATAGCAGCTTTTCCTGCAAGCTCTGCAGCATGGTAATCTTCAGGGAAAGTAACATTAACTTTAACTTCTTCTCCTGCTTTCTTTCCGATGAGCTGTTCTTCAAAACCGGGAATGAATGAACCAGAACCTAATTTAAGACTATGACCCTTATCTTCGCCACCTTCAAAAGGAACATCATCAACAAATCCCTTGTAATCAATAACAGCAATATCACCATTTTCAGCTTCGCCTTCAACAGTTATTGTTCTTGCGTTGCGGTTACGAATTGATTCGATTTCTTTTTCGATATCTTCTTCGGTAACTTCAACAGCTTCTTTCTTTGCTTTAAGACCTTTATATTGTTTTACTGTAACTTCTGGTTTTGTGTAGAATGTAAATTTGAAAGTAATGCCGTCTTCATCTCTGGAAGCAACATCAACTTCGGGTCTGGAAACGATTTCAAAATCTGCTTCTTCAGCAGCTTGGGAATATAAATCGGGAAGTAATGCATCAATAGCTTCTTCTTCAAAAACTCCCTTGCCATACATTTTTTCAATAATGTTTCTTGGTGCTTTGCCTTTTCTGAAACCAGGAACAGCAATTTTGGAAACATTCTTTTTGTAAACCTTAACAACTTCTGCTTCCAATGCTTCTTTTGAAAGGAAAAGTTCGCACTCCTTTTTGTTTGTCTCGATGTCTTTAATGTTTTTAAAACTCATTTGTTTTACTCCTTGAATTTATGAAATATATTTTATTAAGCAACATAAATCAATGTGCACACAAATACACAATATTTATTTTATACCTTTTTGTTTAAAAAGTCAACAGCTATTTAAGAGTTTTTATGGTTTATAGGAAAATTTTTTTTGTTGTTTTTGACTAATTTAATAAAATAGTATTGAATATTACGAAAAATAGAGTTATAATATAATATAGACAAGGAGGTAGCAATGGGTTTTGATAATAAAAATATAAACAAAGATAAAAATGAACAGATTAAAGATTATGCAATTAACAATGCACAGAATAAAGAAAACTCCAAAAAAGATTTAACTTCTAATGAGACGGAAAAGGATAATGCTTTCATTTTATCAGTTAAAGCATTCTCTCACAATGATGTTCGCTGTTCGTTCCCAAAGAAAAAGAAAAAAATATTTACTTTTTCAAGGGTAACAACTTTTTTTGCTTTTACCTTTTTTATTGGGGTGTTTGTATACTCTCTGTACAATATTGCAATAAATACAATTGAGTACAAAAGAATTGAAGATTTTTATGCATCACTGAAAGTACCGTCGGTTGCTCAAAGTGCCATACTAAAACCAAACTCGGTAAAACAAGGAAATGCTTCAAATAATCTTCTCTCTCTTGTTGGCGGAGAAAAAGATATTATTGATTTTGATGTTGCTGAACCGCCCGAGTATTATGAAGGCATTTATAATCAGCTTGTTGAGTTAACGGGAAAAAACGAAGATGTATACGGGTGGATTAGAATTAACGGAACTGTTGTTGATTATCCTATTCTACTTGGAACTGATAATAAGTATTATATGTCTCACACATATGAGGGAGATTCTTTAAGAGCTGGTTCAATTATGGCAGATTGTAGAACAAAACAGTCTCTTATCGACAATTATAATCTCGTTATCTATGGTCATTGTATGACAAACGGAAGCATGTTCAGATGTATAAAGGATTTTTACGACAACACATCAACAAGAAAAGCGGTTGCAAAAAATCTTGAAGTTGAAATTATCACTTTAGATGGAGTATATATATATGATTTCTTTGCGTCATACAGAACTGAGGATCATTCTTATATAAAAATGTCATTCGCATCTAAAGACGCATATACAGAATATCTTGCAAGCCGTTTAGAACTTACCCCCAACGATATACGCTTTGATACTTCATATGATAAGAATTCAAGGATAATTTCTCTTGTAACTTGCACAAATGTTGCAAGCGAACCTGATGGAAGATATGTCCTTACTGGTATTCTAACAGAATTTATAAATTTTTAGAGGAAACAAATGGAAAGAAAAGTATACTATTCTGAATCTGTTACCGAGACAGAGAAAATCGGTGCAGAATTTGCAAAATCTCTTGAGGTTGGAGACTTTGTTTCATTAGTTGGTGAGCTTGGGGCAGGGAAAACCGCCTTCACAAGAGGAGTCGTTTCTGTTCTTGTGCCAGAATGTGCAAGCTCTGTACATAGCCCAACATTTACTGTTGTTAATGAATATGAGGGCGAGGGAACAAATGTGTATCATTTTGATTTTTACCGCTTGAAAAATTACGATGACCTTTATGCTTGCGGTTTTGATGATTACTTCGACCGTGGAGGTGTTGTAATTGCTGAATGGGCTGATATGTTTGACACGGGTTGGTGTGGAAAAACATATAATGTTGAAATAAAAAAAGATGGTGAAAAGAGGATAATAACAATATGTTAATTTTAGGACTTGATGCAACATCTGTAACTGCATCTGTTGCTGTGGCTGATATTGATAATGGAATTGTAAAAAAATATTCTGTTTTCACAGTTAAAACAGAATTGAAGCACAGTGAAAATCTTATGCAGATGATTGATAACGCTTTAAAGCAATATGGAGCTGATATTCGTGATGTTGAGCTGTTTGCTGTAACATCAGGCCCTGGTTCATTTACGGGAGTGAGAATAGGTGTAACAACCGTAAAAGGGATGGCTTATGCCAATAATATTCCATGCGCTGATATATCTTCTTTGGAAGCTGTTGCATACAGCCAAAGCACAAGAGATATTATTTGTCCTGTTATGGATGCAAGGCGTGGACAGTTTTATTATGCGCTGTTCAAATGGAATAATGGTTCGCTTGCAAGAATTACAGAAGACCTTGCAGATTCAGCAGAAAATATATCCGTAAATTTAAACTCATATGAAAATGCCGTTATTTGTGGCGACGGTGCATATGTTTTTAAAAATTTGTATTGCGGTAACTGTGATTTATTTTACGCAAAGGATTCTGTGAGAGAACAAAATGCTCTTGCTGTTGCTTTGTGTGGATATGAAAAATATAAAAACGGAGCAGCAATATCAAGTGAAAAACTGAATCCCGTTTATCTTAGACCCTCTCAGGCAGAAAGAACATTAAAGGAGAATTAAAAATGATTGCTATTGGTTCTGATCACGGTGGATTTCAAATGAAAAAGGAGCTTATGCTCTATTTGGAAAGCAAAGGTATTGAAGTTAAAGACTACGGAACATATTCTGAAGATAGTTGTGATTATCCTATCTATGCAAAGGCAGTATCAAAAGCTGTTGCAAATGGTGAAGCAGAAAAAGGTATTCTTGTTTGCGGCACAGGAATAGGCATGAGTATAGCGGCAAACAAAATAAAGGGAATCAGAGCATCTTCTGTTACAAATGAATATAGTGCCGAATTTACTCGCCGTCACAATGATTTAAATGTTTTATGCCTCGGAGGGAGAACTTTAGGCATAGAAATTGCAAAAAGAATAGTTGATATTTTTATAGAAACACCATTTGATGGCGGCAGACACGAGGTTCGCGTGGGGATGTATGAGTCAGATGAATAGAAAGATAATAAACGAAATTTTAGAAGAATATGGAGAGAGAAGGACAGCGGCACATGCTGAGTTGAAAAGGGTTATAGAAAAATTGCATTTTTCTTTACCTGAGCTTAAAGCTATTGATGATGAAATTATGTCTGCAGGTCTTAAATTAGTTCAGGCATCTTTGGATGAAAGCGTTGATTATAATGTTTCTCTTGAAAGAATAAAGGAAGAAACAAATAAACTTCGTGATGAAAGAAGTAAACTTCTTGAAAAACATGGATATTCTATGTCCGTTTATTCACCTGTATATAGATGTTCCGTTTGCAATGATCGTGGATTTGTTGGCAAACAAATGTGTACCTGCTTAAAAAAAGAGGTAGCAGAGAGGACATATAAAAATTCAGGGCTTGGAGTTTCTTTATATGCTCAGTCTTTCGACAATTTCAACCTATCATACTATAGAGATTGTGATAATGACACATTTTCAACTATGTCAAAGCTATATAGCGATGCAAAAGAGTATGCGGAAACCTTTACGGGAAAGGGAAATCTTTTTCTTATCGGCTCAACAGGTTTGGGAAAAACTCACATATCTTCATCAATCGCCAAAACTGTTATTGAAAAGGGTTACACTGTTGTTTATGATAGTGCTCAAAAAATATTCGATGCCTTTGAGGATAAAAAATTTGGTAGAAACTCTGATGCTGATGTAGAAAAGTTTTCCGAGTGTGATCTTTTGATAGTTGACGATTTGGGAACTGAACATATAACTCAGTTTACTGTTTCTGTTTTATACAATCTCATAAATGAAAGATGTAATAATTCCAAAGCTATGATAATAAGCACAAATCTTTCTCCTGAAGAATTAAAGGTTACATATAAGCCAAGAATATTCTCAAGATTGCTTGGAGATTTTAAAATCTTAAGATTTCTTGGTAAAGATATCCGTATGCAAAAATTAGGAGAATAATCTGAAATGAAAAATGTTTGCATATATACAGATGGTGCTTGCAAAGGAAATCCGGGTGCCGGGGGATATGGAACAATATTAGTGTATAACGGACGAGAGAAAGAATTAACCGGTGGTTTTGTTGAAACAACAAATAATAGAATGGAATTAACTGCTGCTATAGTTGGTTTAGAAGCACTTAAAGAGCCGTGCAATGTAACATTGTATAGTGATTCTAAGTATCTTGTTGATTCTATAACAAAAGGTTGGGTTTATAGCTGGAAATCCAAGGGATGGAAAAAATCCGATGGAAGCGCGGCATTGAATGTTGATTTATGGCAAAAGTTATTAAATGTATTAGCTATGCATAAGGTTGATTTTGTTTGGGTGAAGGGGCACGCTGGGCATCACTTCAATGAAAGGTGCGATTCTCTTGCTGTTTCTTCCGCTGAAAAAGCTATAGAGCTTGGCAGAGACGTATAAATATTTGGGGCTGTTGTTTGTCAACAGCCCCAAACGATAATATTTTTTGTTTAGTATAATTGCTTTTGAAATTTAATTCAGCTCGTTTTAAAACGATGAAAATGTTGCCTAAAAGTATGTTCTATCTTTTTTGTAACTAAAACTATGCTATATGTTTTTCTTGTTTTTTTTCATATCTATGTAATCCTGAAGGATAATCTGTGCAGAGAGTGCATCAACAACATTCTTTTTTTTATGCTTATTGTAATTGGTTTGGTTAAGATATGTATAGGCAGACACCGTTGTGAGTCGTTCATCGAAATATGCGATTTCCATATCAATGTTTTCTTTCAGCATCTCAGCAAATAGTTTTGTTTTTTCTGCCCTGAAAGATTCTGAACCATCCATATTTTTGGGAAGCCCAAGTACAATTAACTCACAGTTTAATTTTTTTATTTCTTCGGCACATTTTCTCGCCATCTCAGTTAGCCCACCTGCTTTTACCGTTGTAACTGCAGAGGCGATTATCTCATTCACGTCGCATACTGCAATACCTGTTCTTGCATCACCGTAATCTAAACCAACAATTCTCATATCGCTTTATTACCTTCCTGTTTTTCTCTATTATATCTCAAAAGTGATATTTTGTCAACATAGTTCATTGATTTCTAAATTAAAAACATACTGTAAAAAAACATAAAATTTGAAGAAAATTTCACTTTAGTGCTTTACAACGCTAAAGTATTGTGGTATAATGTACATACAGAATTTGAGTTAATAGTTTAATTTTTTGGAAAGGTTTGCATCTTTTTTAGTTTGCATTAAAAAATAATTATGGAATATAAAGCTGATCATTACCAAGAATTATATAAAATACTTTCCCGCGTAGATAACCCATCTGATATGAAGCTCCTGCTTGAAGACCTTTGCACATATAAAGAGCTTGAATATTTAAGCCAACGCCTCACGAGTGCAATTATGATGCTTGAGGGTGCAACATATCAACAGGTAAGTGAATCAGTTGAGAATATATCAACAGCAACTCTAAGTAGGGTTAGCCGCTGCATAAAGCATGGAAGCGGTGGATATAGTTCTGTTTTAAAAAAATATATGAACGGAGAGGAAAAATGAGCTTTAAACGCAAAGAAGATATTATTATTGAAAATTTAAAAGAATTATTTGATAGCAACGGTTATAAATATTATAAAATGCGAAAGTTTGAAGAATATTCTCTTTATATGGAAAATAAGAATTTTCTTTCAAGCGATTACATTATAACCTTTAATCATAACGGAAAGCTCCTTGCTTTGAAACCCGATGTTACACTTTCTATTGTTAAAAATGCTAAAATACAAAAAGGAAAAACGCAGAAACTCTATTACAGAGAAAATGTGTACAGATATGATAGAAAATCTCACGACTACAAGGAAATAAATCAGCTTGGCCTAGAGGTAGTTGGAAAGATTGACTTTACCCATGATTGCGAAATACTTAATTTGGCTTTGATGTCTCTTGATATTATCTCAAAAGATAGCCGTCTCTGCATATCCAATACTGGCGTTATAGCGGGTCTTCTTTCACATTTGAATATTTCATCAGATTACTATAAAAACAGAATTATCAATTCCATTCGTGAGAAGAGCAGACATGAGCTTTATGCAATTCTTGATGAATTGTCTATAGACAGTGAGGGAAAAGAGCTTTTTAACTCTTTGTTTGAAGGAAAAATTCCAGTTGTTGAAGAAACAAAAGAGGCATATGAATCCTTAACTAAAACTGTTGAGGTTATGAAATCCCTTGGATGGGGAGATAAAATCAATATAGATTTTTCAATTATAAACGATTTGGATTATTATAACGGTACAGTATTTAACGGATATGTTTCAAATGTACCGCGAGCTGTTCTTTCAGGCGGAAGATATGATGGACTTGTTGAAAAATTCGGTACAAAAGTAAATGCAGAAGGATTTGCAGTATATCTTGATGATATTCTTTATCTTGATGAAAAAATTGATTACGATGCCGATGTTTTGTTAATTTATAGTGAAGATGCCGACCCTTCAAAAGTATTGAGTAGATCCCAGGAGATAAGGGAACGGGGAGAGAGCGTGTATATTGCCACAGCGATTCCCGATGGCTTTAAGTTCAAAAGAAAGGAAAACCTTTAATATGTTGAATGTTGCATTGCCTAAGGGCAGACTTGGAGACAAGGTTTATAATATGCTTGCTTCCATTGGATATGAATGTAAAGAAATATTGGAAGATAGCAGAAAGCTCATATTTGTTAATGAAAAAAACGGTGTAAAATATTTTTTAGTAAAGCCATCCGATGTTGCTATTTATGTTGAAAACGGAGCAGCAGATATTGGCGTTGTTGGAAAGGATATTCTCCTTGAATCTGAGGCAGATGTTTATGAGTTGTTGGACCTTGGTTTTGGTAAATGTAAAATGTGTGTTGCCGCATTAAATGATTTCAGAGATAACACATCAAGACCTTTGAGAGTTGCAACTAAATTTACGAATATGGCAAAAACTTATTATGATTCTATAAATAGGGAAATTGAGTTAGTTAAACTAAACGGCTCTGTCGAGCTTGCCCCGATTTTGGGATTATCCGATGTTATTTTTGATATTGTTGAAACAGGAAAAACCCTTGTTGAAAACGGTTTATCTGTTAAAGAAGAAGTTGTTCCCATAAGTGCAAGATTGATAGTTAATAAATCCAGCTACTTCTTTAAAACTGATGAAATTAACACAATTGTCAGAGAGCTTGGAAAAGAAAAAGTCTGATAATTAAAGTTTAGAAAGGATAACGAAAAACATTGTAGTTTAATCGTTATATTTATGATATGATAAAAATATTTAATGGAGAAATTTCAATTTCTGAAATTCTTAATAGGGAAATACAGACATACAGCGAATATGAAAACGCAGTAAAAGATATAATTCAAAGGGTAATCAACGAGGGCGACAGTGCTGTTCTCGATTATACAAAGCGTTTTGATTGTCCATCTATAACATCTCTTGAGGTTTCAAAGCAGGAAATTGAAGATGGGTACAACAGTGTCAGCGAGGAATTTGTTGAAATTCTGAAAGAAGCTAAATCAAATATAGAGCTGTTTCACAGAAGTCAGATTAAAAATGGCTTTAGAATTGAAAAAGAAAACGGTGTTATTTTAGGTCAAAAATATACTCCAATTGAAAAGGTTGGTATTTATGTTCCGGGTGGAACAGCGGCTTATCCATCAACAGTATTGATGAATGCAATTCCTGCAAAGCTGGCAGGTGTTTCTGAAATAATAATGGTAACACCTTGCGGTAAAGATGGGAAGATAAAAAATGAAATCCTTGCTGCAGCGAAGCTCTGCGGTGTTGATAGAATTTTCAAATGCGGTGGAGCGCAAGCCGTTGCTGCACTTGCATATGGAACGGAATCAATTCCTGCAGTTTATAAAATAGTGGGGCCTGGTAATATTTATGTTGCACTTGCCAAAAAACTTGTTTTCGGAAAAGTGTCAATTGATATGATTGCAGGTCCGAGCGAGATTCTCATTATCGCAGACGATAGTGCAAATCCAGATTATGTTGCAGCAGACCTTCTTTCTCAAGCTGAACATGATAAACTTGCAACAGCAGTTTTGGTAACAGATAGCGAAAAATTGGCAAAAGCAGTTTCTGTTGCTCTTGAAAAAAGAATAGAGCTTCTTCCACGAAAAGAAATTGCTCGTTTTTCTATCGATACAAACGGAAAGATTATAGTTGTTGAAAGTATTGATACTGCAATAGAAATCAGTAATAATATTGCACCTGAACACCTTGAACTTTGTGTTGATGACCCATTTAGTATTATTGATAAAATAACAAATGCAGGTTCTATTTTTATGGGGCATAATACCCCTGAGCCATTGGGAGATTATTTTGCAGGTCCTAACCATACATTGCCAACAGGCGGTAGTGCAAAATTCGCTTCTCCTTTATCTGTTGATGATTTTGTTAAAAAGTCAGCATATTCATTTTATCCTAAGGAAGCAACCGTTGCTGTTAAAGATAAAATTGCAAAGTTTGCAACTTGTGAAGGGCTTGATGCTCACGCACAAAGTGTTTTAATCAGGGGGGAATAGCTTTGAGCAGATTCTTTTCAAAAGCGTTATCCGATTTAGTTCCGTATACACCCGGAGAACAGCTTGCAGGTAGCTTTATTAAGTTAAATACAAACGAATCACCATTTCCACCTTCGCCGACAGTTGTTTCGGCTTTGTCTCAAAAAGAGGTATCAAAACTTAATCTCTATTCAGACCCAACAGCTCAATCTTTGGTTGAAAGTATCGCAGAATATTACGGCATAAAAACAGAAAATGTTGTTGTTGGAAATGGCAGCGATGAAATTCTTGCATTTGCTTTTCATGCATACGGAGAAAAAGGTTTTATTTGCCCTGAAGTTACATATGGTTTTTACCCTGTTTTTGCATCATTTTTCGGAGTTGAGCTTAAGAAAATTCCAATGAATGATGATTTGTCATACGATGAGACAGCATTTTATAAGGATGAAAGAAATGTTATTATTGCAAACCCAAATGCGCAAACGGGTACTTATATATCAATTGACAGAATTGAAAAATTATTAAATTCCAATAAAAACCGCCTTGTTATTGTTGATGAAGCATATATAGACTTTGGCGGTGAAAGTGCAGTTTCTCTTATTGATAAATATGATAATCTTTTAGTTGTGCAAACTTTCTCAAAATCCCGTAACCTTGCAGGAGGACGAATTGGATTTGCAATTGGTAATAAAGAACTTATCGGCGAAATAAACACATTGAGATTTTCTTTTAATCCGTACAATGTAAACCGCCTTTCAATTTTAGCAGGCACTGCTTCTATGAAAGACAAACAATATTTTGATTCTTGTACAGCAGAAATTATAAGAGTGAGAAATAAAACTGTTGCAGAAGTTAATAAGCTCGGTTTTTCTTGTACAGCTTCTTTGGGTAACTTTATTCTGATTAAACATAATTGTTATTCAGGAGAGGAATTATACCTTAAGTTGAGAGAAAATGGTATACTTGTAAGATATTTAGGTGGTAATATATCTGATTATATCAGAGTTACAATTGGTAGCTCTGACCAGATGAAAACATTTATAGAGAAATTAAAAGTGATTGTTGGAGGATAAAATGAGAAGTGCTGTAATTGAAAGAAAAACTTCAGAAACAGAAATATATTTAAAGCTGGATGTTGATGGTTCGGGAGAGTATGAAGTTGAAACAGGCATCGGTTTTCTTGACCATATGTTAGAGCTTTTTGCCAAGCATGGCTCGTTTGATCTTTCCATCGGTTGCAATGGTGATCTTAATGTTGATATGCATCATACTGTTGAGGATATAGGGATTTGCTTGGGAAAGGCGTTTTATGAATCAGTCGGTGATTGCAAAGGCATATACAGATATGGCAATATGATTCTTCCTATGGATGAGGCACTCATTCTTTCCGCAGTTGATTTTGGCGGAAGAGCTTATTTGGGATATGATGTTGATATTCCAACGGAAAAAGTTGGTAATTTTGATACTGAACTTGTTAAGGAGTTTTTTATTGCGTTTACATCTAATGCAAAGATAAATATTCATTTCAAACTTCTTGCAGGAAGTAATTCACATCATATTATTGAAGGTATGTTCAAAAGCGTAGCAAGAGCAATTAAGGCGGCTTTAAAAATTGACCCTGATTCAAACGGTGCGATTCCATCAACCAAGGGGGCAATTGTATGATTGGCATTATCGACTATGGGGTTGGCAATCTTTTTTCCCTTAATGCATCCCTTCAATATCTTGGTCTTGAAGCTGTTGTAACAAAAGATGTAGAAGAACTTGAAAAAGCAGATAGGATAATTTTACCTGGAGTTGGTGCTTTTGGTGATGCCTATGCTATGCTTGAAAAAACAGGTTTAATACCATATCTTAAATCAACAAAAAAGCCAGTATTGGGAATTTGCCTTGGTATGCAATTGCTATTTGATAAAAGCTATGAATATGGTGAATATGAAGGACTTGGAGTAATAAAAGGGGATATTTGTCCCATTTCAAATGATGTTTCAAAGGATTTGAAAATACCTCATATGGGGTGGAACTCTCTGTCATACAAAAAAGACAGTAAGTTGTTCAAGTATGTTGCTGAGGGTAGTTATGTTTACTATGTTCATTCCTTCTATGCTAAGCATTGTGAAGAGTCAACTGTAGCAGTTAGCAATTATGGAGTTGAAATAACTGGAGCTGTTGAGAATGGCAATTATTATGGAACTCAATTCCATCCTGAAAAAAGTGGTATTGTTGGTCTAAACATTTTGAAAGCATTTTCAGAAATATAAGGAGAATTCAAATGATTATTTTCCCTGCAATAGATATAAGTGGAGGCAATGTGGTTCGTCTGTATAAGGGTGACTATGATAAAATGACGGTTTATCAAGGTAAACCTTCAGAAATTGCTAAAAGTTACGAAGCTGTTGGAGCAACTCATCTTCATGTTGTTGACCTCGATGGAGCAAAAAGCGGTGGAACGGATAATTTCCGTTCAATAGAAGAAATTATAAAGCAGACAAACCTTTTTGTTGAAGTAGGCGGTGGTATTCGTGATGAAGAACGAATAAAGATGTATTCAGAAATAGGAGTAAATCGCCTTATTTTAGGAACTGTTGCTGTTAAGAATCCCCAATTTGCCAAAGAAATGGGAAGTAAATACGGTCAATTAGTAGCAGCAGGCATAGATGTTAAAGACGGATATGCTGCGGTGCATGGTTGGACTGAAACAAGTAATGTTTCGGGATATGAGTATTGTAAAAATTTGCTCGGAATGAATATTGATACTGTAATATATACCGATATTTCCAAAGATGGAACAGAAAGCGGAACAAATATGGAAGCATACAGACAGCTTTCAAAAATCAACGGCTTAAATGTTATAGCTTCGGGTGGTATCACATATTACAGCGAAATAGAAGAACTTTCAAAGATGGGCATATATGGTGCAATTTTGGGTAAGGCACTTTATAGCGGAGCTTTGGATTTGAAAAAAGCTCTTGAAATCTGTAAATAGTTGAGGAAAAATTATGCTTGCAAAAAGAATAATTCCCTGTCTTGATGTGAGAGGGAACAAGGTTGTTAAAGGTGTTAATTTTGAGGGTGTAAAAGATGTGAGCGACCCTGTTGCCCTTGCAGAATTTTATAATGAGGCAGGAGCAGATGAGCTTGTTTTTTATGATATAACAGCATCATTTGAAGAAAGGGAGCTTTTCACAGATATTTTGAAACAAGTTGCAAAAAAAATATTTATTCCCCTCACTGTTGGTGGTGGAATAAATACAGTTAACGATTTTGACCGTGTTTTAAAAGCAGGTGCAGATAAAGTAAGTGTTAATTCTGGAGCTATCAGAAATCCCGACCTTATAAATAATGCCGCCAAAAAATACGGAGACCAGTGTGTTGTTCTTTCTATGGATGTAAAAAGAGTTGATGGAGTATTCACTGTTTTTGCAAAAGGCGGACGAGAGAACACAGGAATAAATGCAATTGAATGGGCAAAAGAAGGTTACAACAGAGGAGCGGGCGAACTTGTTGTAAATAGCATAGATACAGACGGCATTAAAAGAGGATTTGATATTGAAATGTTGGATGCTATTTGCAATGTGGTTGACATTCCAGTCATAGCATCAGGAGGAGCTGGATGTGCTGAAGATTTTATAACACTTTTTAAAACTTTGAAAAAGGTTGATGCTGGACTTGCTGCTTCAATTTTCCATTTTAAACAGCTTAAAATTTCTGAGCTTAAGAGAATACTTTCTCAAAATAATATACCTGTGAGATATTAGCGATGTATCTAAGCAGATATTTTTGTTTGAATTTGAATTTTAATTTAAAATAAAATAATTTAGGAGTATAAAATGAATATTGACGAACTTAAATTTGATGAAAAAGGTTTAATACCTGCTATTGTGCAAGATTTTTACACAAAAAAAGTTTTAACACTTGCTTATATGAATAAAGAAAGTCTTGCCATTACTCTTGAAAAGAAAAAGACTTGTTTCTTCAGCAGAAGCAGAAATGAACTTTGGCTTAAGGGAGAAACTTCCGGTAATTATCAAAATGTTGTTTCGATAACAGCAGATTGTGATAAGGATGCTTTGGTTGTTGAGGTAATTAAAGATGGACCTGCTTGCCATACAGGGTCTGAGAGTTGCTTTACTGCACCTGTTGTTGAAGCTGAAACTCCCGAATTTTCAATTGACTCTTTGTATGAACTTATTTGCGGTAGAAAAAAGGAAATGCCTGAAAATTCATACACAACATATCTTTTTGAAAAGGGACTTGATAAGATTTTGAAAAAAATCGGTGAAGAAACAACAGAAGTTATCATTGGCTCAAAGAATAGCAAGGAAGAAGAAATATACGAAATTTCTGATTTGGCATATCATGTTCTTGTTCTTATGGTTGAAACAGGAGTTACTCTTGATGATATACGCAAGGAATTAGCTTCAAGACATATTATAGATAAAAAAGTTAAACAAGAAAAAATGAAATAATATTTCTTAATTTATATATTTTTTGATTTTTCTTTTTCTCATATGGGAATTATTGATTAAACCACCAATCAATCCAAATGACATTATAAAAGCAGGATTAACTAAGGTTGTTAAAACTGATATACTATCAGCGTTGTTTATGGATGTTAATATTAACATTAAAGAGATAATTGCTGAACTACATATCGATGAAAGAAATCCATTTTTCTTATATGTTGCCGAGGAAACTAATCCACCGCATAAACCTGATAAAGATAAGCATAAAAAAGAAAATATTTTCGCAAAGTCTATTGGGTTTTTGAATTTCAGAGAAACAGCGGAAAAAATAAAGCTGAGAATGAGCAAAACTAAAATGTTTGCAAGTATCCCAAATAGTATAGATAACATAATATTGTCTTTGTTTGCTCTTTTATTTATTTTCTTTCTTTTATCCATAATAAAACCTCTCTTTTCATTTCTTTTAGTAAAGAATATGATAAGAGAGGTTTTTTTAGAACTCTAATATTGCTTAATTTCTTTCTGTTGTATCTTTGTTTTCTATAGATGATATTTCTTCATTTGTTGTGTTATCTGAAGTTTCAGAAGATGATTTGCTGTTTTCGGCCTCTGCAGATTCATCAAATAGGAAATCTGAAATGTCAACCTCAACATTGTTCCCAAAAGTCTTATAATTGAGTTTTATAGAAACATTGAAATTTCGCTTGTAGTTTTCTGAATTTTCCTGAACTCCGGGAGAATATGGAACAGTATCATATGCTGTTATTTCATATGATAGTTCTCTACTAACGATATAGCCAGCATCGGAAATTACATATTTGCAAATAAAGTTTTTGTATTCCGTCAGCTCTTTTTGAGCTTTTTTCATACTTGAAAAAGTATAAATGTCGTCTCCAAAGAGCGTGTTTAAATATTTTTTTCCGTATTCATCCTTAATGGAAAGTGTATAAATCGTTCCCGCGGATGATGCGGAATTTTTAACGGATTTTAATTCATCTATTGAGAAATCCATAGAAGGGAAGAACATAAACTGTTTATATAGTTCCTCCTCAGGAAGAGTTGAAAGTATTCTCACACTGTCTGAAATTGTTACATATGTGTTATCGTAAAAGCCAAACTCCAAAGACGATGGAGTATCAAAAACAGTTTGAACAAGTTCACCGTTTGCGGTTGTTGAATTTTGTTTATCTATTTGATAATTACCCTGAACAAACATAATTAAGTCTTGGGTATCCATATCAGAAACTTCGGCAACAAATGATGCTTTGTATTTAACTTCGCTATTTGTTTTTGAAATTGCTTCTGATATTTTTGTATCATAGTTTACCGTTTCCTCTGAGCAAGAGCATAGAGGAAACAGCAAACATAATAGTAAAGCAAGAAATTTATTTTTCATAGTTTAATCGTCTTTTGTGAGAAGATCGCCATCGAGAACTCTCAGATATTTTTCCAAGAAATTATGAACAGACTCGAATTTAACATAATATTTTCCTTCTCCGTTCAATGTATAATATGCCTTGGTGTTTGTAACTCTGAAAAATACCATTTCTGTTAATCCGCCACCCGCATGTAGTTTAATTTTGCATATCTCGCTGGGATTTTCATCAGCAATATCATAGTTATCAACCATATAAATGTTGATTATAGCTGCATATAAAAACTTAAATGTTTGAATATCGATGTCCTTAGTTGTTCCATCGGGGCAAATGAGCTTAACGCCTTTAACATCCTCGTCTTCACGAGACCCGTCAACATTGAATCGGTAAACCTCGTTGCGATAGTCAACTTCTATCCAATCAAGATTATAAACAAAGTTTTTATAAAGAAAACGATTGTTGAAATCCATAAGTTCCCATTCAAGCCATTCAACAGTTTCAACTGTTAAAACTGAAATACAACCTGTGCAGAAAACTTCCAACAATTTACCTTTAGAATCGTATTTGTATAAATACGAATAAGCATAATAAAATCCATCTTCGGATTTATCGCTGATAATAACACGAGAAGTTATATTGTATTTTTGATCACCTGAAGTTTTTAGCGGATTTGTATACATAACTTCAAGTCGAGGATTATCCAAACCGTATTTTTTCAGAACATCATCGGAAAAACTTAAAATGGTTTCAGCTTTATAATTTTCTAAAGCATCTTCTTTAACAACAGAGAGAATATTCTCGTTGAGTGGAATTTCTTCCATTTTATATTCTTTTATATACTCGGTTTTTAATGTTGCAGCACTTTGAATAAATTCTGTAAAAGCAGATGAGTTAGGATTTCCAAATTCTTTTCCTGCAGGAATGAGTTCTTCTGGAGCAAGAATCTTCCAAATGCTGTAAATCTGTTGTCCGTCGTCATCATCGTCATCTAAAAGAACAACATGAAGCTCTTTGTTATCTTTAAGAAATTTAACATGAATATCATCAACGGAATAAACATCTTCAAGGGATGAAACAGCATTTACAAGGGTTGTTTCCAAAAGGTCATTTGCAGAAATAAGAAGGTTTTTAGCATTATTGTTTGGAAGAATATAAATATGGTCTTTTTTATAATGCTTTGCATAATAACCTTTTCCATCGAGAGTAGGGTTTCCAATAATTACCCTGTGTAGTGTTTTGTCCGTTAAAAGAACATCAACAACAGCGGTTGCTTTATCAATGTTATCAAGCCCATATTGGGATAACTCTGCAGGATTTTCAACTTTTCCCCCAGAAAGCATATATATTCCGGACATAAGCAATGTTGAAAAAGCTTCTGCATTATAGGATAATGTTGTTGCATTTTCGAAAACGAAATTCTTTGTTTTGGGGTCTTGAATCAATGAAAATTCTCCGTTAGCATTTTTGACTTTCATATAGTCAACTTTATAGCGGTCTGTAATTCCGGGAAAAACAAATGGATTACCGCTTATTGTGCTAACGGTATCTCCGTCTGTATCATACCCTTTAAGTGCATATAAGCTCTTTGTATCAAGCTGTTCTTTCCCGGAAAAAGAGCCAAGAACATTGACAAGAAATGTTTTGTTAAAGGCATATTTTTCACCTGTTTCAAGAGTAACAAAAAAGTCATCATAAGGAATCTTTTTTATTTCTTTACCCTTTTCAAAAACAATATAATTTCCTTCAATGTTGAATTTTTCTGCCAAGGAACCGTTTTCATCGTAAAAATAATCAATTTTAGAAGATTCTATTGAAAGAGAGCTTAAGAAACCGTTTATTGTGCTTTCGTATTCATCAGCTCTTTCGCCTGTATCTTTAGCAAGATTTTTGTTTGCAAAATAATCTCTTATGGATGAGCCGAGTTTCTCTCCTGCGCCAGATGCAAATAATAAAGAAAACTCACCTTTGTTCTCATTGTTTTCTTTATCTTTGGCAGTGTTTAAAAACATATATTGTGGCTCAAACATATAGATATTAAACTCGCCCGCATCTTTTATTAACTCTATTTCACTGTCTGAATATGTGAATTTTGTGGTATTATCTATACCTAAAAAATACGAAACAAGATAATATCCGCCGACAACAAGAACAGAAAGTAGAGAAATAACAATTATTGATTGAATCCTTTTCTTTAAGCTCATTATAAATGTCTCCTTCTGAGCCAAACAATTGCTCCAGCAATCAAAATAACAACAGGAATATAAAGGGAAACTCTCAAAGCCCATTTTTGAGCAACTTCGCTTGTTAAAAGCTCAGCGTTTAAGCCCTCATTATCGAGTTTAATATAGGTTATTCCGTCAGGAATAATTTCGTTGTTTGTTGCAGTTCTTGCAATTGCATAGAAAATATATGGATTTCCATATTCACCGCTAACATACATAGGTGAGAGGAATTCATCTGAACCAATTAAAAATACACGCTTATACTGAAGGGCATTGTTGTGCTTAAATTCATAGTTACAGAAAACTCCTAGCATAGGAATTTCACCTTTTTCAACTTCTTCTCCTTTTGAAAAAACAGAAGCGGTGTTAAATGTTGAAATTGATTCACCTGTGCCAAATTTTTCGTCATCTATTTTAATTTTAACAGGATCTCTGAAAATAGTTTTAATTGATGTTGCATTAACAAGAATTGAATGTTCAAGAGAACCTTTTCCTTCAGCATAATTTGCAATAACGCTAAGTCCATCGTAACCGTTGGAGCTACCGTCGAGAACGCAGTTGTCAAAGTCGCATATTTTGTTGTTTGCTTCAAATCCAAGACCATATTCTTCCCACATAAGCTCAGTGAGATTTGGCATTTTTTCAGGAGTATTATCTCCAACAATAACAACAAGACTTTTGAATGATTTTACAAAGTCATCAATCTTGTTTATTTCCGTTTTGGTTGAAGCATCAAGGTTTTGAGTATAACCCTGGAAATCGCTTTTAGGGCTACTTACAATAACAAGGTCTGTATTTTCAGGAATGCTTTCAGAAGAAAGGTCTGCGGAAATAATTTTAAATCCGGAGTCATCAAGCATTTGAAAAATTGGAACAGCATTTACCATTGCAGAATAAGTTTCTTCATCGTTTATTGCACTTACAGCATAGTCAACAATGCTTCTCTTAGAATCTATAATGCTTATACCTTTAACAGTTTCGCCATGTCCTGATGTGAAAAGCGCAATTGGTTGCTTGTCTTCATTCATTGCTGTCTGAAGAATTGCAGAAGTGAATTTTAATTCTCCTTGAAATGCAAAATGTTGACCTGAGTTTTCATCAGTAACAAAAAATGCTGAAAATTCATATATCTTTGCGTGATATTTTCCTTCAACAATAATTTTGTCCTGAGTGAGGGTGGATTGGGCTTTAGTTTTGAATTTTTCAAGAAAAGCCATATCCTTATTAAGGTCTTTGTATGAGATAGTTATACAGTCGGGATATCTACGAGCATATTCTTTTGCAAGTTCATGCACCATATAGATTTTTTCATTACCTGTAGATTCTAATAAATCCTCACTTGTAAGAAAATATATTGTTGTGCTGAATGAATCACCTAAGGTTTTCAAAGCAATATCAGTATCTTCGGAAATTGAAATCAAGCCCTTTTTTGAAAGGTCAATTTTGGTTGCCAACTTATCTTCTACAGAAGTTACAAAAAGATTCAAAGCAAGAATAAGGGCAATAACAACAACCGTAAATACCATCGATATGGATGAATATTGTATTTTTCTATTGTTCATATTTTTTCTCCTTTCCTTTATGACCATCTGCGACGCTCATAAAGTCTTGCGGTCAAAAAGAGGAACGCAACGGTGAAACTAATGAAATAAATAATTGCACCAATATCGAACATTCCGTTTGAAAATGCAGAAAACCTGTTGTAAACTGCAAACCATTTAATAATAACTCTTATCCATTCCGTTGAAACAACGCTGGCAATATATGAAAGTAAAATCATACTGAATGTTGCAAGCATTGTCATAACAGCTGAAATCAATTGACTTTCAGTGAGTGCGGATATAAATATTCCAACAGCAAGAAAAGCTGCGCCAACAAAGAAAATTGCAACAATGTCAGCAATTATAATTGCAAGATTTGGTTCACCATACATGTAAAGTAAGGTGAAATTTATTGAATTAACGAGCAATGTTGCACCATATAAGGTTAAAGCAGCAAAATATTTTCCGCAAATCATTCCAAAAAGAGAAATAGGGGAGGTTAATAATAACTGTTCAGTTTTTGTTCTCCTTTCATCTGAAAGAAGTTTCATTGTAAGCAATGGTAAAAGTACAGCGAGAACAACAAATAGTAATGAAAAATAAAGTGAAACGCTGCTACCTTCAGCTTGATAAAGGGTACAAAGACTGAATAAAATACCCGAAACAGCAAGAAACGCACCTGTGAAAATGTAACCTACAGGAGTTATAAAATATGATTTTAATTCTTTTTTGTAAACTGAAAACATAAATTATCCTCCTGTTTAATTGGTTTCAAAGCTGGATTTATTTGCTTTGCTGTTTGTTAAGCTTATAAAGATATCTTCAAGACTTGCTTCAATTCCTTCAAGACCGATTATAGGAAAACCTGCCTTTGCGAGGGTTGAGAAAAGTGGCTTTCTGATATCAATTCTTTCTTCGCTTTCGATATAATAGCTAATGGAATCTGTGTCTTTTTTGCCAAGCACATTTACTGTTTTAACCCCATATATACCTTTAATTACTTTAACAACCTCAGCTTCCGGGCCACAAATTTTTGCAACCTGTTTATATGGACCTGAAACTGCCATTATTAAATCTTCGGTTTTCTCGTTTGCAACAATTTCACCTTCGTTAATAACAACGATTCTGTCGCAAATATGTTGAACCTCAGGAAGTATATGGGTACTCAAAATAACTGTATGGTCTTTCCCCAATGATTTGATAAGATTTCTTATTTCTATAATCTGCTTTGGGTCAAGACCAACTGTCGGCTCGTCAAATATAAGAACATTCGGCTTGCCAATGAGCGCTTGAGCTATTCCAACCCTTTGTTTGTATCCCTTTGAAAGGTTTTTGATCATTCTATTGAAAACATTATCGATTTTTACAACACTGCAGATTTCTGCTATATGTGCTTTTTTGGGGAAAGAGGGCTTTTTGAGATCGTAAACAAAGTTTAAATACTCTTTTACAGTCATATCAAGATAAAGAGGAGGTTGCTCAGGTAAAAAACCAATTTTGGATTTTACTAATTTTGGCTTCTCTAAAATATCAACACCGTCAATTCTGGCAACACCTGATGAAGCAGAAAGATAACCTGTTAATATATTTAAAGCTGTTGTTTTTCCTGCACCGTTTGGACCTAAAAAACCCATAATTTCTCCGTCATTAACGGTGAAAGAGATACCTTTAAGGGCTTTTTTATTTCCGTAATTCTTAACAACATTATCAAACTCAATCATTTGTTTCACCTTTATTCTGAGGGGTAATTTCAATACCCAAATCAACAAGAACATTTTCAGGAACAACGCTTGGGCAAGATGTCATAACTTCTGTTGCGTTTTGTATTTTGGGGAAAGCAATAACATCTCTTAAGCTCTCGGCGCTGAGCATCTGCATAACAAGTCTGTCAAGCCCCAATGCCATACCGCCATGTGGTGGAGGACCGTATCTGAATGCATCAAGAAGATAACCAAATTTTTCGTATGCTTCTTCATCAGAGAGTCCAAGTAATTTGAAAATTCTGTTTTGAAGTTCTGGGTCGGTTATTCTGATAGAACCGCTTGAAAGCTCAACTCCATTTAAAACCAAATCATATGCCTTTGCTCTGACTTTGGCTTTATCTGTTTCAAGATAGGGGAGACACTCATCAAGAGGAGCTGTAAATGCGTGATGCATTGCTATATATTCTCCCGATTCGGGGTCAAATTCAAAAAATGGGAACTCAACAACCCAAAGGAATTTGTAACCCTCTTTTTTTACACCAACTCTGTTGGCTGTTTCAACACGAAGTAAACCGAGTCTGCTGAGAACATCGTTTGTATTTGTGTCTGCAAGAATAAGAACAACATCGCCTTCTTTAGCAGAAAATGCGTTTATGATTTCCTGCATCTTTTCCTCGGAAATAAATTTACCGAAAGATGAAGTCAATCCCTGCGAAGTCAATCTTATCCAAGCCATGCCTTTTGAACCGGTACTTTTAGCGTATTCACCCAATTTATCAATTTCTTTTCTTGTGAGCTTGTCCGCACATCCTTCGGCGTTGATACCTCTTACAGAGCCACCGCCTTCTATAGCACTTTTGAAAACAATAAAATCGGTATCTTTAACAATATTAGAAATGTCGTGGATTTCCATCCCGTATCTCATGTCGGGTTTGTCTGAACCAAAACGTTCCATAACTTCTTTATATGTGAAGCGAGGGATGGGGGAAATGTTTTCTAAACCAAGCATTTCACCGAATAAGCGTGCAACATAACCTTCGCCAATGCTCAAAACATCATCAATGTCAACAAATGACATTTCAAAATCTATCTGAGTAAATTCGGGTTGTCTGTCTGCACGAAGGTCTTCATCTCTGAAACAGCGTGCAATTTGCATATATCTATCAAAACCAGCAACCATAGACAACTGTTTATAAAGCTGTGGAGATTGTGGGAGAGCATAGAAAGAACCCTTGTGAACTCTGCTTGGAACGAGATAATCTCTTGCTCCCTCAGGAGTCGATTTAATGAGAATGGGGGTCTCAATTTCAATGAATCCGTTTTCATCAAAATAGTCCCTTGTAATCTTTGCAACCTTATGCCTGAAAAGCAAATTGTTCATAAGATCAGGACGCCTTAAATCAAGATATCTGTGTTTTAATCTGAGATTCTCATTAGCTTTGCAGTTTTTTGATATTTCAAATGGAGGAGTTTCAGATTTTGAAAGAATCTCAATAGAAGTAACAAATACTTCAATAGCCCCTGTTGGAATGTCAGGGTTTTTGCTTGACCTTTCTCTAACTGTTCCTACAGCAGAAACAACATATTCACTTTTACATTCAGATGCAATTTCAAAAACAGCTTTTTTTGTTTTATCATCAAACGCAAGTTGAATAATACCGCTTCTATCTCTGAGGTCTATGAAAATAAGGTTGCCGAGATCTCTTTTTGTTTGAACCCATCCTTTAAGACAAATGGATTTGTTAATATCTTTTTCTGAGAAATCAGCACAATATCCTGTTCTTTTAATTTTGCTCATGTGATTATTATCTCTTTAAAGCAGAGAAATCCTTTCTGATAATGTAAATTTATTGTATCATCAATTATATTGGTATAGTATAAATTATGTTTAAATAATTATCGTTAATTGAAGTGGATATTTTGAAAATTTTCTCTCCAGTCAAGGTCACCTCTTTGAAGTGCAAGAAGAAGAGCTTCTGCACTTGCAACATTAGTTGCAACGGGAACCATATTTTCGTCGCAAACACGGATAAGGTCAATTTTTGTTGTGTCGTAATCCGAGGCGTAACAAGGGTCTCTAAAATATAAGAGAAGGTCAATTTCATTATAAGTGATTTTAGACTGTATTTGCGAAAGACCTCCGTGTTCGTCAAAAGAAACGGTGTCGAATTTAAGTCCTGTTGCTGTTCCAAGATATTGACCTATAGTGCTTGTGGAACATAGACTGTGATTGTTGAGAATGCCGCAATATGCAACGCATATCTCGGCAACTAATTCTTTTTTGCTTTCGCTTGAAATGATTGCAATTTTCATTATTTCCCCTCCAAAAATCTATTATTTACGAAATCAATTTTTTTCGTTATCTGAATCTTCTTTTACATAGACCTGTTCTTCTGTTATATCTTGAGTGTATTTTTTTCTTAATGTAAATAAACCCATATTATCAAACAATGGTATCTTTTTACCTAAAAGTCTTAAAGCTATATTTCCATATGCGGCTTCATATTTTTCTAAAAATGTTTTGATTCTGGAAAATGGCAAAACACCTTTTTCTTGATAAGTAACAATTTTGTCGTCATACGGTATAACGCCCAAAAGCGGAATCCCTGTTCTTGTAACGCTTTCAAAAACCCCGGGAAGCTCTTTTTTTCTAACTCCCAATTGTCTAAAGCTATTTATTACAAGTCTTATAGAATCAATTCCTTTATCTGCGAGCTTTCCGGCTGTAACCTCAGCGGCTCTTATTGCAGTTGATTGTTGGAATGTAACAACAATTCCTTCGTCAGAATAGCAAGCAAATGCATCGTATATACCCGGAGTGTCTGCGCCTGAATCAATAATAATGAAATCATACTTATCTTTAATTGAGTCAATTAACATTTCTGCATTGGATAGTGTTTCTATGTTTTCTTCAAAGTTTAAGGGAGCAGGAAGAAAATCAAGTCCACTTATTCCGCAATCTTTTATTATTGCTTCGGAAGCATCACACCTGCCAAGCAAAACATCAAGAGCATCAAAAATAAAGTCATTTTCAGAGTTTAAAACCAAATCCATACAGCGCATATGGAAATCACCGTCTATAACTAACACTTTTTGTCCCATTGTTGCAAGGGCTGAGGCAATACCTGCACTTACGGTGGTTTTTCCAACACCGCCTTTATATGATGCAATAAAAATTATTTTTCCCATTAAATACACCTGAACCAATTCTTAATTGAAAATATTTCTACATATTTGAGCGTGATAATAAACAAAAAAATCAAAATAGGAACTATAATTACTATAAACCTATATCTAGTTCATTTTATCATTTTTTGTCTTGATTGTCAATATTTTATTGATAATTTCTATAAATTCAAATTCTATATAATATAATGATAAATGATAATTTATATAAATATAAATTCCTAATTTTCTATTTTTCGTCTAAAAGTTCCTGGTATAATGAATCAAAAGCGTATTTTACTGCTTTGTTTCTTACATCGCTGCGAGATACATATTCAAACAATATTTTTTTTGTTATAATTTTTCCGCAAATATAAAAACCAAAACAAACGGTTCCTGCATCATTCCCATCGGAATCTTTTCCGGGACCTGCGCATCCTGTAACCGAAATTCCAACTGATGCTTTACTTTTGTTTATAGCACCTATAACCATTTCCTTTGCAACCTCTTGGCTCACAATACCAAATTCTTTTATAGTTTTTGATTTAACTTCTGTCATTTCTTGCTTGGATATTGATGAATAGGTGATAAAGCCATATTCAAAAACTTCTGATGCACCTGAAATATCAACTATGCTTGCGGACATCAATCCACCTGTGCATGATTCAGCAAATGTTATTTTAAGATTCTTTTTTTTAAGTATATTTACGATATTTTGAGATATCTCAATTATTGTATTTTCCTTGCACATTTCATTTCTCCTTATGCATAAAAGTTTTTATATAACAATTAAGAAAACGAAACAATTATACATTTATTATACATTCTTACTATCTAAAAATCAATATTTAAAAGTGAACAATACTAAAGAAATAATAAATCAAATTTCTTTAGAAAAAAATTGAATCTGATTTTGAAAACTGTTGACATTTTGTTCAATATGTGATAAACTCCCTTTAGATAAAATTTGTAAGTAAAGCTCGTCTTAATGGGCAGAAAGATGTGGCACAATGATTGATAAAACTATTGAAACAAATCATAATAATGAAATTCAAAATGAAGTCTTGACAGGTGTTAGCGTTAATAATATATACTCCTTTGTTGGATATCCTCCCATTGATTTTCATCCTCTTTTTGCATCCGAAAATTTTTCAGGAAAAATATCTTTTTCCTATGATACATCTGCACTTGTTATTGATGCTGAAAATCATACTGTTAAGGCATTGAAAGAGGGTATTTACAAAGTGATTGCAACAGCGCAGAATGCTTCTTTTGAATTCATCGTAAATGCTGTAAGCGTTGATAAAAATGCAAAAAAGCCCGATGGGGATTTGAAATATAATAATTCACTTTTTGACGCAATTGCTGAAGACCGTTTTATGCAGTGGAAAAAAAAGGTGTTGCAAATAGTACAACTGTTTTTATTGGTGATTCATATTTTGATACAGTATTCTGGTCGAATTTCTACACCGATGCATATCCATATGACGATGCTTTAGCACTTGGTATTTGTTCTACAACATCCTATGATTGGGAACAATGGGCAACCGAATGGCTTGCAAATATTTCTCCCAAAAATATTGTTATGCATATTGGTACTAACAATGTTTACGATGATGGTGACGATGTTGACGAAGCAATAAAAGCATTACAAAGAATGTTTATTCTTATCCATTCAAAACATCCTGCTACCAAGATATATTGGTTCGGTATAACCCAAAGAGGGTATGATACCGAGAAACAGGATATTGTAAGTCAAGTTAATTCTACAATGAAAATATGGTGCGATGAGAGGGAGTATATAACATATATTGATACTCCAAGTATTATTACAAGGGATATGCTGAAAGATGATGTGCATCCTCATCCGTCTGAGTATCGTGTTTTTGTTAATGAGCTTGCCAAAACAGACATTGAAATACTAACGGCAAGTTTATAATCTATGGCTGAAAATAAGCTGTTACGCTTAAAACACTTTAATATTGATTTTTAAAGGATATTTGTTACAATGAAAATCAATGAAAGAGCTGATATAAAACAAAATAGTTTATCTCAAACTAAAATGTTTTTATTTTGTATGGCTATATCTTTTGTTTTTATATCAATTTGCAGTAAAAATTCATTTTTTTATCCTGTTCAGGATTGGGTGGATTCCAATTGTTTTTTCACTGTTGGAAAGTCCATAATGAATGGTAAAGTTCTTTATTTGGATATAATTGAACAAAAAGGCCCTATATTGTACTTTATATACTCTGTAGTATATTCTTTTTCTCATAGTTCATTTATAGGTGCATATATAATTGAATTTATTTCTTTTTCTCTTTTCCTTTTCTTTTCGTGCAAAAGCATTCTTTTAGTAGGGGCATCAAAAAAACATCTTGGTTTAACAATACCAACGCTTGCTTTTGTTTTAACTGTGTCTCCTGCTTTTTCTCATGGGGGAAGTGCAGAAGAACTTTGTTTGTTCCCTTTGGCATATTCGGTTTATTTCTCTCTTAAAGTTATAAAGAATGAGAAAATAAAATATACAGATCTGTTTTTTTTAGGCATATTTTTTGCTTTTGTTTTTTGGATTAAATACACTGTTGCAGCTACATATGTTGGGGTCATTTTGGTACTTCTGATAAATTGCATAAGGCAAAAGAAAACATTATTGTTTTTACGCTATATTTTAGTTTTCTCTATGGCTTTTTTTATAGTTTCTTTTTTTGTTTTATTGTATTTTGAGTATCATAATGCAACAGATAGCTTAATAGAATGCTATTTTTATAACAATATTTTTAATTATTCCAATAACAGCAGTATTGTCATCAAACTGTTTGGTTTTATAAAAAATACAGTTTTCTCTTTGGGCAGAAATTTTATATATGGCATATTTGTTTTATTTGGTTTTTTCGGAATTAAAAAAAATACACCTGAACTTTTTAAATCTTTTTTAGTTTTGTTCGCTTTTACCATTATAGGCACATATACGGGTGGAAAAATGTATGTTTATTACGGACTCGTCTTTTCCCTCTATGCGGTATTTGGTGTATTTTATGCCTTTTATTATATCTTCCCATTTTTTTCAAAAAGAATAAGGTTAGTAACGAAGAAAAAAATCTTAATAATATTTTCTTTTATTCTTCTTTTGCCTGTCTTTTCTTATATATTTAGTGGAAATACTTACCTTATAAAATATGATAAGAATGATTTACCTCAATATATATTTGCACGTAAGATTTCTCAAACTGAAAATCCAACATTGCTTAATTACGGTTTTCTTGATGGCGGATTTTATCTTGCCGCAGATATTATGCCAACAACAAAATATTTTTGCCACCTCAATTTGAAATCCGATGAAATGGAAAATTCAATGAATGGATACATAGATGATGGTATTACAGATTTTGTTGTTACACGCAATGTCAGACTTGAAAATGAATTTGCAGATTTAAAATATGAATTGATTGATGAAGCGAATTTTGTCTTTGAAAGAAGAAACTTCACCTATTTTCTTTATAAGAGAAAATAGGTGATATTGAATAATTTCCAAGAATGAATATACTTAATGGAGTTAACAATTATGAACGAAAAAATCAAAAGAGTTACAATTATCGGTATGCTTTGCGCTGTAGCTTATATTGTAATGCTTGCTTGCCGAATTCCTATAGTCCTTTTTCTCAAATACGAACCGAAGGATGTTATTATAACTTTGGGCGGATTGATATGGGGGCCTGCTGTTGCTGTTTTAACATCAGTTATTGTTTCTTTGGTTGAAATGGTTACTGTGAGTGATAATGGTATATATGGGTTAATAATGAATATTGTTTCAACCTGCTCTTTTGCAATTGTTGTATCTTTGGTTTATAAGAAAAAAAGAACTATTATGGGTGCAATATTTGGGTTAATAGTAGGTTGTGTATCTATGGTTACAATTATGACTCTTTGGAACATTATTGTTGTACCATTGTATATGAAAACACCTGTTGAAATAATAATGCCAATGATACCAACTGTTTTCATTCCGTTTAATCTGCTTAAAGCGGGGCTTAATGTTGGATTTATTTTGCTTCTCTATAAGCCATTAACAAATGCTTTGAAAAAATCAGGTCTTGTTACTGAAAAAGTTAAACCGCAAAAAAATAATTCATTGGTAGTTTTCTTAATTTCTGTCATTCTCATTGGAATTTGTGTTTCACTTTTTGTTGTTTTATCCGATTCAAAATCCAATTCAAGTAAAAATGAGGAAGATGGCAAATCGTCACTTGTTTCCGGCTTTGTTTCTGAACAGCAATCTAATGAGATTATTGAGAACAATAAATAAATGTTCTATTTGGGGGAATTAGTATGATTACTAAAATTGTAATTACAGGTGGCCCTTGTGCAGGAAAATCAACTGCAATGAGCAGAATTCAGGAATGCTTTGCAAATAGTGGATACACAGTTCTTTTTGTTTCTGAAACGGCAACTGAGCTTATTTCTGGCGGTGTTGCTCCATGGACTTGTAGCACAAATTTGGAATATCAGAAGTATCAAATGACGCTACAACTAACGAAAGAAAAAATATTTGAGCAAGCTGCTCAAAATATGGATAATGAAAAAATTTTAATTGTTTGTGACCGTGGCACTATTGACAATAAAGCATATATGAATGATGATGAATTTGAAAAGGTTTTGGAACATATTGGTGTGAGCGAAATTTTCCTGAGAGATAGTTATGATGCTGTTTTCCATCTTGTAACTGCTGCAAAGGGGGCTGAGGAGTTTTATACAACGGCTAATAATGGTGCAAGAATTGAGACTGTTGAACAAGCAGCCACCCTTGATGACAAGTTGATTTTTTCATGGACAGGACATCCTCATTTCCGCATAATAAATAACGAAACAGATTTTGAAACAAAAATTCAAAACCTTTTATGTGAAATTTCATCTTTTTTAGGAGAACCAGAGCCGTTAGAAATTGAAAGAAAGTTTCTTATTGAATATCCCGACCTTGAATGGTTGAATTCGTATCCATCCTGTAAAAGTGTTGAAATAATTCAAACATATCTTGTAAGCTCATCTGATGAGGAGATAAGAATTAGACAGAGAGGGGCAGAGGGAAGCTTTATTTATTCTCAAACAACGAAAAGAAATGTAACGGGGCTTAAGAGAATAGAGGTCGAGAAACGACTTACACAATCTGAGTATCTTGATTTGCTTTTGAATGCTGATACAACAAAACGTCAAATCAGAAAAACAAGATATTGCCTTACATATGCAAATCAATATTTTGAAATTGATATTTATCCTTTTTGGAACGATAAAGCAATTCTTGAAATAGAATTATCATCGGAAGATGCTCAAATTGTTTTTCCCGATAAAATCAAGATTATAAAAGAGGTAACAGAAGAGAAAGCATATAAAAATTCTTCTTTAGCTTCTATTTAAAACTGTTTGCTTTTTTAATTCAAGTATGAAAGGAGGAGTATGCTAAATGAAATTGATATCTTTGTTCAGAACAAAATCAAATAAAACAAATACGAAATCAAGGCATTTAGTTTTGATAGGAACTGTTAAAGAAAAGAAACAGTATGATATATGTTTTTCAGAAAAGTTTTACCATATTCCTCTTTCGGTGCTTGTTCCAGATATTTTGGAAAATAAATCTGAGATTTATAATATTAAATATGTTGCAATGTATAAATCAATAAATTTTTTCGGAAATCAAGCAGGAATAAAATCATTGGGCATAGTTAAAAATGTATCAATTGTTAAAAGGAAAGAGATAACACAAATTCCCAAATACAGCAATGAATTATATGTGCTGTTTGAAATTTCTGATTGGCATCTTTTGAACGAACCTATAAAAGTAGATGAAGTTGGCGTATATCCTGCAATGGTGATTCCCTTTGGAGCATTCAAGGCATCAAAAAGCACAGCCGAGCTGGATTTGAAAACTTCGGAAGAACGAGAGCTATTTCGCCTTATCCGCCAATTGTCAACAGACGTTAATATGAAATCTTTTGAATTCGGAGACTATACATTCTTTGATGAAAACGATAATCTGATTGTTTTATTTAAAGAACAATGCATTTTGCAGTTACCCATGGAAGTAATGCGAGAGTTACCAAAATCCGGGTTTGATGCAGTTATTCTATCTATGACTGATGTTGAAGAATAAAGCCAGAAAAAATATTTGAATTCTCTTTTGATTTTATAAAAAACAACCACCATGTGAGTTCAATATCTCACTTGGTGGTTGTTTTTTGTCAAGGTGGCTTATTTATTCTTTTTCACTATAATAATTGTAATAATCAATGCAACGAATATAAGGGATAAAACAATATAAATTGTAATGTTACTATTGCTTTCTTTGCCTATTTCATAATCACTTTGTTCTGTTTCTGTTGAGGTATTTTCATCAGATACATCAGATGTTTCATCATCCTCGTTATCAGATTCTCCTTCTATTGTTGAAGCATATATGGATGATTTTCCATATTTAAATTCTCCGTTTTCTAAGGCGAGAGTGTTGTTTACTTCGCTTGAAGGTAATACAGAGAATTCTTTTAACATAAACTCACCTTTTGTTACACTAATTAAAACATTGTGTATTCCCGCTTCAAGTTTAACAGAGGTGTCTTTTCCGAATGAATAAACGCCTTTGCCACCATCTTTATTATAAGCTGAGCAATATTTGTTTCCGTCGATATAAACATCAAATCCAAATTCACCTTTGGAATCTAAATTGAAAGATAATGAGTAGTTATTATCTTTTTCAACAACAATGTTGTAATATAAATCGTGAGAAGCATTTATAAGAGGGACACCATCGTTAGAATTAACTTCAGCTGTTGCGGCAGAAAATGCATTTGTGTCAATTGTGGCCCCATTTGATGGAATAATATTGTTTTTAATACATCCTGTAGTGAGTTTTAACATGGATTTCAAAACATACTTTGTGTTTTCTTCAAGAATATCACGGGAAATTTCATCATTATAGAAAGCGTTGACAACTGCTTCTTCATCTGGGTTGCCTGACATAATATTATTACCGTTGATTATTGAAATTGTATGATTTATGTTGTTTCCCCAGTCTGAAATATACAGACCATCGTAACCCCATTCATTTCTGCCGATTTCAACAAGAAGGTCATGGTCATAAGCAACTTCAGAATCGTTAATGTAGTTGTAGGAAGTCATAATTGTAACAGGGTTTGACTCTTTAACTGCAATTTCAAATCCCTTGAGGTAGATTTCTCTCAACGCTCTTTCACTGAGGATTGAGTAACTGCTTGTTCTGTTTCTTTCTTTATTATTTGCCGCAAGATGCTTAAGAGAACAACCAACGCCTTGTGATTGGCAGCCGTTAATTATTTGTGAAGCAATAATACCTGTAACATACGGGTCTTCCGAAATATACTCAAAGTTTCTTCCGCAAAGTGGATTTCTATGAATATTTGCTCCGGGCGCAAGCCAAACTTCAACTCCTGTCTCTGCTCCTTCTTTGCCAATGGCTTCTCCAAACTTGTATGCAAGCTCTTTGTTCCATGTTGAAGTGAGCATTGAAACACAAGGCATATATGTGAAAACTTCATTAGTAACGCTTCTTATTCCTGCAGGACCGTCTGCGGTTGAAACGCCATGCAATCCGAATTTTCCCGAAGGATTTTTTCCGCCTGTAGAACCGTATCCACCTGTACCTGTGCCGGAGTTATCCTGCTCGTGGTAAAGTCCTGCCATATTTGCCATATCATATATTGACAATTGGCTTACAAATTCATCTAATAGATCATTTTTTGTATCAGCATCCGCAAAAGACATATATAAGTCTTCAAAAGTCAATTCTTTTGGGAGCTTTGCGCCATTATATTCCGGAGTTATAAAATCATCTGTATTATCAGTATAAACAATTCCTGAGTTTGTAGAAGATATTACAATTGAATCAATATATCCAATGGAAGATGCTTTTGAAGCTGAGCTATTAAGCACTATAGTGTTTTCGCCTTTGTTGAGGTAGATTTTTACGGGTTCACTCTCAGCAAAATTTAACAAGGAAGTGTTGCCTGTGAATGCCTTGCTGCGACCTGTTCTCATTAAGTTTAGCCCATTGCTGAGCTTTTCTCCATTTATTGTAATTTCAATAGCATCTTCAACTGCTTTTGTACAGTTGGAATGATTTACTGATAAGTAGTAATCACCTGTTTTTTCAGCTAAAACTTTATATGAGAGGGAAGTGCCCGCTTTTGACATATTTGTAACAGCTTCGGTTCTGAAAAATGTTATATTTTCAGTTTTCTTTGCAATTTCTGCTTCAATTATTGTTTTTGAATTTGGAGAAACCTTGTTGTTGTAAATAAGTAGGTAAGCAAAATTTACCATTGTTTTGCCAACAATTTTTAATTCAACTTTTCCTTTCGGAAGATATATTTTTTGAGAATTGGAAAGATTAAATTTATCCCATCCTTCTCCTTTGGTTGAGAAAGAAAGATTTTGCGGTTGACCGTTAATTTCGATATCACAAACACCGTAAACATTGCCTTTACCGCTTGCAAGAGAAAGGGCTATGTTATATTCACCTTCATTTTCAACATTTAAAGAATATGTTATAAATGAGTTTTCAGCATCTAAATAACCTAAACTCTTCATTATTTGTGTGCCGAAATATGCCAATTCAATTCTTGCAGAGTCGCAAACATCAATGTAATCAACTGCACCAATATATGTAAATCCATATTTTTCAACATTGTGTGTTTGGGCATCATTTCCTCTGTGTGGAGTTTTAGAAAAAATTTCAAATGTTCCGTTTGATGTAAGTCGTTTGTCTATAACAGAACCATATGTGAAACATTCTTC
>JAZNIJ010000089.1:0-4939 GCA_045577455.1 Eubacteriales bacterium | reverse complement strand
CTTTTTTACAACTGAATGACCGTCCGAAAGTGATACTACGCCAAGACCTCGAAAGAGCGAGCGTGAAGACGCTGCGGTGAGATTCCGGGGCAGGAACTATTTCGGGTGAAACGGCAAAAACCGGTTTTTGATATGTAGTTAATGAAATTACCCTGCAGACAAAATAAAACACCTTACAGAGAAAAAAATCTTCAGAAATCAACCCGAAACGCTACAGTAAAAAGGAGTGTGATAGTTATTCCGAGAATGACAAAAAGTAAAAAATCTGAATGGAGACTGTTTCTGAATGAACGAAACAGAATCTGTTATAACGAGCTCTGCAGAAGATGCAGGCTTATTTGCAAGCAAAGCTTCAGGGCAGAGATAATTGAGTGTCCTAATTACTATTCGAAAAGGAGTAAGAAATGATGAAGTATTATTCAAGTGCCGAAATGCAACAGCACAGCTTCTACCGTATGCCTAAAGTGTTGGTTTGTGATAAAAAGTATCGTGAGCTTTCAAACAATGCGAAGCTTCTTTATGCAATTATTCTCGACAGGGCAAGCTTATCTGAAAGCAACGCCTGGATTGATGAACAGAACAAAGTGGTAGTTTTTCTGACAATTGACGAATCCTGCAAGCTGCTTAATATCGGACACAACACAGCAACCAAAATTTTCAAAGAGCTTGACTATTACGGTTTGATTGAACGAAAAAAGCAAGGCTTCGCAAGGGCAAACATCATCTATCCGAAGCTGCCTCAACTAACCGAAAAATAAACTTTCCGTATTCCGCTTTTAGGAAAGAAATAAGACTGAGAGTTAAGTGAGACTATATACTATCCGAGAAGAAGAATATATAGCTTTAATTAAATAAGTAATAACTTTAAGTATATAAGGCGGTGTGGATTTTGATGCGAATACGGATAAGTAACCGATTTCTTCTTCGGCTCGTATAAAAAGCTTAAGGGAACAAACTGACTGAAAATGAGTACAATTTGTTCCCTAAAATACAATGGATTATTCTTGTTCTGCCATATCTATAATTGGTTTTAACTCAAAAATATCACCGACATTTTTGAAACAATACAGATTATTGTATGTATAAGATTTTGTTTTTGACGTATTTTCAAAGAACAGCTTTCCTTGCTCATACAAAATTGCACTTTCGGCGTGGTCAATTATTTCGTCAATATTTGTATACGGATAAATGACTTTTCCTATTCTGACCTTTATTGTGCCTCTGTACTCCTTCAGCCACCAGCTTTGATGACCTTTCAGCCTGTGCCTGATAGTGTTGTGCTTTGTAGCAATGCCTAAGTACAAAGTGGTTTCTTTGTTGCCGAAAACACGGGAAATGTAGTAAAGACCTGTTGAATCAGATTTTTCGCTTTCTATGGCTTCATCTATTGTAAGTGCATTTTCCCACTTGATTACGACATTGTTATTTGATGCTCGCTTGCCTTTTTTCAGATAGTTTAGAACTGTGACACCGTTTTCGATTTTTGCATTAACTGCTTCAAAGCCTGAAAGGGTGCTGTCTGTAAATAACGGCTTATCGTTTTTATCAGCAACAATGGAAGCGACAACAAGGCTCAGTTCATCAATAACATCTGCTCTCTGAAAATATCCGTTTACAATACTTCCGCCCTCTAAAAGCAGAGTATCACATCCGATAATATTTTTAAGCTTGAAGAGTGCAAGCTCAACATCGATTTCGGTTTCGCCTGCGAATATGTACGGAATTTCCATACTTTCAAGGTAAGCTAAATATCGTTCATCTGCCTGTTCGGTCAGCACTTCAATAATCTGTGCACCGTCATATCCCGGGTCACCGTCAGGGTCGACGATTTTATTCGACTTCCAACCAAGCTTTCCCTTTGGGTCAAAAGCAACAGCGTAAAAGCCGGTCATATCGTCAAGAATAAAATCCATCTTTAAATCCATATCGTGACGCACGGGCTCATATTCTGAAAGGTCAGGATAATATCCACCTGTAAAGCTGCCTTCCATTGTGACTCTGCCACAGATAAATCCGTTTGATTTCAAGTTACGGTTAATCTCGTAATAGGTTTCGCAAGCAGCTGCACATTCGAGATTCCCTAAAAAATCACCTGTAACCTTCCCGTCAAGAGAGGTTACCATATGGCAAATGATGTATGGCCTGCTCATATTCACACCTCATCAAATCAAAGTATGTTAAAACGAATTATACCACACTCACACTACAACTTTCAACATAAGGAGAAATATATTGCACTCGTTACTTTTGTATCGGGTGCTTTTTAATGCTCAAGAATAAATGCTAATTTATTTTCTCCTATAATACATATCTCAAAAGGAAGGAGAAGATTCAAATGCTTAATAAAATCTACCAACGTGAATTTGCACCGTGAGATTAGTGTCTTACGGTGTAACAAGCAGGGAAAATGTATAGCATTTTCCAATGGGAAGGGCGGTCCCTTAAACCCCTAATATCAAAACAAGGAGGTCTTGTTATGGAACAGACGCGAAACAAGAGTATCTATGTAAGAGTTACTCAAAGAGAAAAAGAAAAGATTACTGCCAAGGCAAATAAATGTGGGCTCAGCTTATCTGAATATATCAGACAGGTCTGCCTTGGCTATGAGCCGAAAGAAATATATAGGAGGAATAAATAATGGCGACAACTTCTCTTTGGAAGGTGTCGGGCTCTCTTAAAAAGGTCTTAGACTATGCAGAGAATCCGGAAAAAACATCGCTTCGGAATGTAATCGACTATGCAAGTGATAAGGAGAAAACGGATAATGAATTATTCGTTACCGGTATCAACTGCGAGGTTGACAGAGCCTATGAAATGATGACCGAAACCAAAAGGCAGTTCGGTAAAAAGGATAAGGTGGTAGCATATCACGGCTACCAAAGCTTCAAAGAGGGTGAGGTTACTCCCGAGGAGTGCCACGCTATCGGTGTTGAAACTGCAAAACGCTTATGGGGTGACAGGTACGAAATCATAGTTACAACTCATCTCAACACTCAAACACATCTGCACAATCACTTTGTATTTAATTCCGTGTCCTTTGTTGATGGTGAAAAGTTCAGGCACAAAACAGAGGACATTCTCAATCTTCGTGAGGTATCAGATGAGGTGTGTAGAGAGTTTGGTAAAAGCGTTCTTGAAAATGCACCCTTTCACGGCAGTAGCTCGGTTTATTGGGTACACAGGAACGGCGGACTAACTCAGACGGATATTGTAAAGGGGGATATTGATATGGTCATTGCTCACTCATACAGTCCGCAGTCCTTTATGCAGAATATGATTGATATGGGATACCGATTCAACCGAGGAATTTTCAATGAGTACCCGTCAATATATGTACCGGGCAGGAATAAGCCCATACGCTTAAAGTCCTTCGGTGAGGAGTACACACAGCAAAGGATTCTGCAAAGAATCTATGAAAACAGATATACACGCCCGCCGAAGATAAAATTCTACTTTCCTGTATACAGAATTTACGGAAAACGAAAGCCCACATGGGCAGACGGCATTTTGGTGTTGTTTGAAGCGTTACTTGCAATTCTTGAGCTGATGCTGGCAAAGCCTGAGGAAAAGCAGCTACCCATATCACCCGAGCTGAGATTCGAGATGCAAAAGCTCGATAAATATATCAAACAACAAGAGTTCCTGACAGCTTACAAGCTTGAAACTGTCGAGGAGCTCTCTTCTTTTATCGGTACTCTGCAATCAAAAATGGACGAACTTCTTGAACAAAGAAAACAGCTTGACAATAAAATACGCCGTGCAGCAACACCCGAAATTGAGGCGGAGTACAAAGCCGAAAGAAGAAAGCTTTCGGGTGAGCTTGCAGTTGTCCGCGAGGATATTGCAACTGCAAAAGACATTGAAAAAGAGTCATCAAGACTTGTTCGCATTCTCGAAAATGAGTATGCACTCGAAGTAAAACAGAAAATCAAAAACAGAGAAATGGAGAGATAAATATGAATAAAGTTAATAACATTCAGGGGTTAAGCTATGTAGGTCCCGAGGATATTGTACCCTTTGAAAACAATCCCTTTGAGGTGCGTGATGATGAGGAAATGAAAAGCCTCATTGAAAGTATAAGAGAATACGGAATTCTGACACCACTTGTGGTCAGCCGTCAGGGCAGACGTGGCGAAGTGATTCAGTTGGTGTCTGGTCACAGAAGACTGCACGCTGCCAAAGAACTCGGTCTACAGGTAGTTCCCGTATCCTATGCAACAATGACACCTGCCGAAATAGAAATTGCAGTTGTGGACAGCAATCTGCAAAGAGAGCATATTCTGCCGAGTGAAAAGGCAAAGGCTTATAAGTTAAAAATGGATGCTATGAAAAAGACTGCAGGCAGACCTGCAAAAAATTCGTGCCAAGTTGGCACAAATTCTCGTACAGATGAAGAAATCGCAGAAAGTGTAACTGACAGTGCAAGGCAAATTCAGAGATATATTCGCCTTAACAACCTGCTCCCTGAGCTATTGAAAATGGTTGATGAGGAAAGAATTGCGCTCACGCCTGCCGTTGAGCTTTCCTATCTTTCGGAAGATGAACAGAAGTGGCTTCTTGAAACTATTGAAACAGAAGAAGCGACTCCGTCACTTTCACAGGCTCAGGAGATGAAAAACCTATCTCAGGCAGGAATGTTGGATATGGACCAAATCTTTTCAATAATGGTAAAACCCAAGGCAAATCAGAAAGAGGTAATAAAAATCAAGGTTGAAGTTGTCGATAAATATCTTAAAGGCTGTACTACTCCCAAAGAGCGTGAGGATTTTCTACTCAAGGCGTGTGAGTATTACAGCCGTTTTTTACAGCGACAGAGAAATAAAGACAGAGGTGCGAGATAATTCGCACCTTTGATAAGGAGGTCAAGTATGAGTAAAATTGATATAAATGATTTAAGCAAAAATCCTGACTACTGTTTTGCGGCGTTGAAGCTGATTGA
>JAZNIJ010000088.1:0-6895 GCA_045577455.1 Eubacteriales bacterium | reverse complement strand
GCTTTTGGTCACAGCTGTTACTGATGTTAAGAATTTCGTAACCCTGCTTTTTGAATATGCTTACGGATATTACTTTTTTCTCACTCTTTTCTGCCGATTCAACAGCATTATCAAGAAGGTTATTTATTATAGTTGAAATATCTGCAGGAGCTATTTCGCTTAAATTTGCAGTTTTAACGTCAAAGCTGATTTTAATACCCTTGCCGTCGCACAAGTTTAGATATTTACTGATAAGCAAATCCAAAGTTTTGTTTTTACTCATACCTATATATCCGTAGCCCTTAACCTCGTCTACTATAGAATCAACATAATTATGTATCTCTTCCGCATTTTCCATACTCTTAATTTGTAGCATATGGTTTTTTATATCGTGGGCGAGTATGCTTAAATTTTTATTATTCTGCTCGATAATGTTAAGATATTTGGAGTCGATTTCTTGCTTTTCGTTTTCGATTCTTAATTCATTTATTTTTCTCTCATTTTCAATAAGCGTTTGATAATAAATAAATATCCAAGCACAAGCAAAAATAAATACTAAGCTTATAACAAAAATAGCAACCTTATAGCTGTAAGCTAACTCTACTTTTAATGCTATAAGCAGAAACAGTGTGCAGGTTGCTATCGTTAAAGCCGAAAAAATTAAAAGCGGTAAAAAATATTTAATTTTTAATTCATCCAATTTATCTTTTTTTATTATCAATGAAACAACTTGTGATATTAAGAAATACATAATTTTGCACATTGAAGCTAAAATGACGTAAATCAACAAATCGTTTTTATATGTATTTATTGGAATTCCCATCAGGGTTGAGATGAAGAAAATCACAACCAACTCAGAGCAACACATCAGCGCATCAAGCAAAGCACTTTGAATAACTGCCGATTTTACAGATATATCAAAGCAAAGATATGAAAAAAGAAAATTAACAACAAAAAACAAAGTAAGGTTAATCACTTCATTATTAAATTTTAAAAACACTACTGATGCTATTAAAAATAAGAAGCTGCCAATTGCAAAAATCTTCAAATCAGAGCTAATCTTTTTATTGTAATTTCTATAAAAATAGTTATAGGCAATCAGCATTTCGAAAATGTAAATACATACATTACATAATATCCAAGACATAAAATCTCTCCTATAACACTCATTGAAAAAATAAATAATTCGGTTTTATGCCAAAAACGTTACTGTTGCAGAGAAGACTTTTTCCGCTTCGTTATATTCCCAGTTATAATCACCCTCGTAATTTTTAAGGGTTGATTTTATGCTTTTAATTCCCAAGCCGTGAAATTTCTTATTACTTTTAGTTGTTTTAAGCTTATCTCCTTTGGACTGAGGCTTTTCGTCACAGCTGTTTATAACAGAAACAATATCATAATTATTTTTATGGTCTGTTTTAAGAGTTATAATTTTCTCTTCTGACTTTTCAGCCGATTCTAATGCATTATCAAGTAAATTACCTAAAACAGAAACTAAATCATAGCTTTCTATTTTCAATAAATTTGATTTTTTCACATCATAAGTGAATTTTACGTTCTTAATTTCGCACTCTGTTATGTATTTATTGATGATAACGTCGAGGCTATGATTACCGCTTGAAGCAAGCTTACTGTATTTGTTAATTCCGTCTGTAAGCTTTTCAATATAGCTGATAATATTTTCGTCATCAGTAAGGTTTCGTATCGCAAACAAATGGTTTTTAGTATCATGAGCATACATCAATAGATTATTATTCTGATGCTCAAGGATTTGATAATAATATTTATCGGTGTCAGTTTTGAAAACCTCTTGCTCTAAAAGGAATAATCTGTTTTCCCGCTCTATGTTATTACGATACGAAACAAACAGAATAATTGTAGAAAGAAGCATTATTGCACTAATTATGGATATACTTGTTTTCATTCCATCAGTCATATCGTAACTAATATAAATATTCCATAAAAAAAGCAAAACTGCAACAACCGCCAATGGATAGAAATAGAACGTTGCAGGTACTTTTGTTATATTATCGTTCTTTTTTATAAAACGGCTTAACAGCAAACAGATAAAGAAATACAAGGCTTTACAAATAAAAGCATTTAACAAGAAAGCTCCACCTTGATCGAATGTATAAGCAACGTCATCACCGGAAATATTCGAAACAACGAAAAGTGTTATATATTCTGTTGCAGTTGAAACAATATCCAACACAACGGAATAAAAAACAGATTGTTTAAAGCTAACTTCAAAGCACAATACCGATAAAACACAGTTTGCTAAAAAGAAAGTTAAAAAATTTAACCATATTGTTGATAAAGTAATATTAATTATTGCCGCAACCGCAAAACAAAGCAAACCAATAAATATAGTTACTTTTTTACTCTTCTTTAAGTTACTAATCTGACCGAAGAAAATATATGAAATCAGAAATTCAAATAAATAAACTACCGCAATAGAAATATTGTATGCCATTTTACTCCCCTTTTCAAATAAAACCGCAGAAATCAAATTACTATGTAAAAATCAATTTTCTATTATAAATTTAATTATGGTAAAAACTTGCCGTTGCCGTAAACATTTTTTCTTCTTCGTTATATTCCCAGTTAAAATCTCCGTCGTAATTTTTAAGTGCTGATTTTACACTTTTAATGCCTAAACCGTGAAAACGTTTATTGGTTTTAGTTGTTTTTAGCTTATCACCATCGGTCTCAGGCTTCTTATCACAACTGTTTTTGATAGTAACTATATCATAATTGTTTTTACGGTCGGTCTGAAGATGTATAAATTTCCCCTCTGAAATTTCCGCAGCTTCCAATGCGTTATCAAGCAAGTTACCGAGAATAGCAACCATATCATAAATTTCTATATTTAATAAGTTTGATTTGCGGATATCGTATGTAAATTTTACGTTCTTTATTTCGCACTCGGTCATGTATTTATTAATGATAACGTCAAGGCTATGGTTACCGCTTGAGGCAATTTTACTGTAATTGTTTATACCATCTGTAAGCTTTTCGATATAGCCTATGATATTTTTATCGTCTGTAAGGCTACGAATTGCAACAAGATGGTTTTTAGTATCATGAGCATACATCATAAGGTTTTTATTTTGATGCTCAAGAATTTCGAAATATTTATTATCTATTTCCTGATTTTGCTTAATTGCTCTGAGCTCTGTAAGCTCCTGCTCTTTTTCTGCTTCTCGTTGCTGTAAAACACAGGTTACGATAACCGCAGCTATCATAAAGACGCTTGCACCGGAAAATAGAATTTTAGTGAGATCAGAATACACTACATAACGACTACTTGCTACTATTGCACTCATAACAACAAGCAAAGAAATCGGAAATATAAATGTAATAGCAGAAATGTTTTGTTTTAAAGTGATTTTGTTGAATATCAATGAAACTGTTTTCATACCCATAAACAAAACAGATTTACTGAATACTATCATAATTAAATACGTCGCGGGAATTTCCAAAAGATCATAAACTTCTTTGTCTGTAAAAGCAGAAATAAGGAGAAGAGCGACATATTCTCCGGCACAAACAAAAACGGCAAAAAGACCTGAATTCACCATATTCAAGCCAATCTTGTTTTTATATAAAAACTTATTAAAAATCAAATGAAAGATTATTAACGTTGTTAAATTGATAGCAAAATTATAATTAAAACCCAGATTTATCCCGCACATAATCATATAACTAACGGTTATTATGATAAAGTTTTTCAATTTTTTGTGTGACGGGTTTATGCTTTCTAAAAATTCAAAAGCTATTGCGCCCTCAATAAGCTGTAAAAACACATTTAAAATATCGGTGTTCATAATCATTCACCTTTCAGATAATCAAACCATAGCTTGCGGAATTCAGATTGTCTTTTAGGGGCAACCGTTACGGTAAAACTGCCGTTAAGCTCAACGCTCTCTCTTTTAAACTTTGTAATATGAAGCATATTTACAATATAGCTTATATGAGGTACGGCAAAAAATGAATCGTTCAGATTTTCTTTGAAATACTCAAATTTGTCACGAACTACAAACAGCTCTTTAACAGTCTGAACGTATACCTTTTTATATTTAACCTCAACAAAAATTATATCAGTTTTAGAGATTTTCAGTTTTTCGTTATTCTTAGTGGTTATATAAATTTCATTATGTCTGAGGCTTTCCACAGCTTTTTTAAGACCGGCTATAATTCTTTCGTCACTACTGCCCTTGTCTATATATCTGAAAACGTTTAAATCCATCGCATCGTCAAGATAATGGTTATGCGAAGTGAAAATAAAAATCTTCGCTTTGTTATTCTTCTGATTAAGAATTTTAGCCGTTTCAATACCGTTTAAGCCTGTCATTTCAATATCGAGAAAAACTATATCGAATAAACCTTCAGCTTTAACAAGCTCATCACCTGAAGTATAAGTTTCAATATTAGCATCAATTTGTTCGCTTTCAAAAAAAGACGAAACAATTTTCTCTACCTTTTCTACGTATATCTTTTCATCATCACAAATTGCAATTTTCATTATTTCACCCCAAATAAATATACCATAATTATTGCTCTTAATCAATGAAATTAGACATACTGTAATTGCAAAACTCTTCCAATATTATTAAAACATATTTACTGAAAAACACCATATATTTTGCCTAATTGTCGAAAAATCGTGCCTAATTGTCGAAAAAAGGCATAAAAAAGACAAGTTTCAGACCTGCGATTGCAATGGTAAAGTCACCAGTCACCGGTCGCCAGTTTCCAGTCAGTTTCGCGACAGTTTAATGTGTAGAAACAATTATAGATTTGCGAAGCCTATCCCTCTTTTTTCTGTTTTGCGGAAAAAGGAGGGGGGACCGACCTTTAACCAACTTTATATAGTGATGTGTGTATTTCGTGCCAATTAGTATATGAAAGAATTAACTAAATCGGGGCGGTGGTGGTACTCGCAAACAAATTAACTTACACAATAACTTTCGGCGGCATAGGAATAAATTACTGTTTCATTTTACATAAACAATAAAAATAACGATGGTACCACCCACCGTTCCGATTAAAGTTTATTATATATTCAATTAATCTCACGAAATTCACAAAATTCATAAAGAAAGTATTGTAAGAACGGTCCCCCCTCCTTTTTGCAAGCAAAAAAGAGGGATAGGCTTCGCAAATTTTCAATTCATTTTTTATTGAACAAACCAACTCTTATAATTTTAAACTCTGGAGACTGACGACTAAAAACTAGCGACTAACTTCATTCCGCATTTTGCATTTATAATTATCAACGCAAATTCAATTAATCTGCTCTTTCTTTTGCCTCTCTGCCTTCTTTTAAAAGCTGTCGGAGTGTTTCGGGGTCATCTGCTTTCATCGCATCACTGTACTTTTTAAGCTCGTTTATAATATTGTCAAGCTCAAAAATAAGGTTATCTTTATTATCAAGGAAAAGCTCGGTCCACATATTTTCGTTAAGATACGCAACACGTGTTAAGTCTTTATAGCTACCTGCAGAAATACCTTTTCTTTCTATTGAAGATGGACTTTTTACGAACGCATTTGAAACAACGTGAGCAAGCTGTGAAGTAAAAGCGATAAGCTTGTCGTGCTTCTGAGGTGTCATAACAGAAACTCTACCGAATCCTAATTGCATAATAACCTCTCTGGCATTAGCGAGAATTAAAATATCTTCATTTTCTTTAGGCGTTAAAACGAATGGAGCATTATGGAACATTGTTTCTTTTGAGTTTTCAAAGCCTGAAAACTGTGTACCTGCCATCGGGTGACCCCCAACAAAAACAAAGCTATGGTTTTCTGCTATTTTAAAACATTTATCACAAACAGACCTTTTAACACCTGCGCAATCAATAACAACAGCACCATCTTTGAAATTTCCGGCATTTTTCTCAACATAATCAATAACTGCTTCAGGGTAAAGAGGAATAAAAACGTAATCGCAGCTTGAAAGACGCGCATCTGTAAGCTCACCATCAATGCTTTTCTCCTTAATTGCGTTTTTCACAACACTTTCGTTGATATCGTATCCGTAAATCTTATATTTAGTATTCTTTTTTGCAGATTTTGCAATAGAGCCACCAATAAGACCCAAACCAACAACACCGATATTCATAAAAACTCCTCCAAAATACAAATCAGAAATATAAATAACTTATCAATAAAATGAAAATAAAAGCCCTTGCAGTGATTAGCCTGCAAGGGAAATATCAAACGATATAAAAACAGCAGCACAAATCACTATTACTTATCAACCCAAGTAATAGTAATAATAGTATGTAGCTGCGAAAATGTTTTTCATAACCGTTGTTCCTTTCGTTTTTATACATATTAACACCATAAAATATATTTGTCAATATCGATAGATTGAATAATTTTGATGTAAAGTATCGATATTTTTGATGTAAAGTAACAATAAAAAAATCCGAAGCTTTAAGCTTCGGATTTTTAGGGTATATACCCTGAAAACTGAATAAAGATTAGCGAAGAAACAAACGAAATGGTCAAGCCCTCGACCTATTAGTACTGCTTAGCTGAACATGTCACCATGCTTACACACGCAGCCTATCAACCTCATAGTCCTTGAGGGGTCTTACTAACTTAAGTTATGGGAAATCTAATCTTGGAGATGGCTTCACGCTTAGATGCTTTCAGCGTTTATCCAAACCGCACATAGCTGCCCAGCTGTGCCACTGGCGTGACAACTGGTGCACCAGAGGTGCGTCCATCCGGGTCCTCTCGTACTAGGGACAGCGCCTTTCAAATATCCTTCGCCCACGACAGATAGGGACCGAACTGTCTCACGACGTTCTGAACCCAGCTCGCGTGCCACTTTAATCGGCGAACAGCCGAACCCTTGGGACCGAATACAGCCCCAGGATGTGACGAGCCGACATCGAGGTGCCAAACC
>JAZNIJ010000087.1:0-4731 GCA_045577455.1 Eubacteriales bacterium | reverse complement strand
CAATAATCCAGCTATCATTTTTAAGTATTTCTTCAAACAATACATTTCGTTTATCAATTGGCATTTTAACACCATAAGCATCCGTAGTATTATCCCATTGAATATCGTCTAAATCAAATTGAGGGATATTGTACTTTTTAGAAAGGTGTTTTGCCAAATAAGTTTTGCCCGAACCACTACATCCAATAATGTGTATTTTCACTCATAAACACCTCATTTATTTGCCTTTTCCTTAACCGTATTTATTGATGAAATCAACATTCGGCGGATTTGACCGCAGGAATTAACTATTGACTTATATGTTTCATCTTCTATATAATCTGTTCTGTTTAGGAGTTCTAACCAATACTCTGATTCATAACATTCCTTTAAAGCTATCTGCATTTTTGATACAAAATCAGCAGTTCCATGAGCATACTTTGATTCGTGAATATTGGCACCAATTGAAGTCCCCGAACGCATAAGCTGGTTAGTTAATACACTTTCTCTTTTTGTTTCTTTTATATTTTTACACATATTTATTATTTCAACTGCAAAATCCTTTGCTTTGTCAAGCATTATGCTTTCTGCCATTTTACTCACTTCCTATCATTTCATTTTAGCTAAATTTTGCACATTCGTGCAAAGCTAAATTATTCCGCTTCGCTCCATAGCTAAATAACTCTTTCGGAGTAGCTAAATTAAATTCGCTTAATAGCTGACCGCAGGTCAATTTAGCTACGAAGTAATTTAGCGTGCGTCAGCACATTTAGCTCGCTGCCAAGCGAATTTAGCTGAATAGATTTAACTTTGTTAAATCTATTCTATGATTTTGTCAAGTTAGGAATAAAAAGTCTTTTCCATAATGTAATTATAAATTACATTTACTCCATCAATTTTTATCTTCTGTTCAAAAACACTTACTGCAAGAATACTATTCACTTTTAATTCATATTATTTAACTGTATATGACCTTCTTCCATCCACATGGGGAACAAATACTTTTTTATTCTTAGTAATAATAATCTCATACTTGCATCCTCTGAACTCTCTTGTAACTTTTGCAGGAAGCATTTCATCAGGTAAGCATGGGTCGATTTCGAGTCCGTCCCATTTTGCTCTTATTCCGAACATATATTGAGTAACTGCAACATACATCCAAGCAGCAGTACCTGTAAGCCACGAAACATTTGCAAGACCAAATTTATCACTTTCAGGTCCGAATATGTTTGAAGCATAAACATAAGGTTCTGCCTTATATCTCCATTCTCCTGCCTTTTGCTGTGCTATCATAGGTAAAAGCTGATGATAATATTTATAAGCATTTTCGGGTCGTTTCAATATACATTCAGCAATAATTGCCCATGTATTCGCATGGCAAAAAACAGAACCGTTCTCACCACAACCCTTATTATACATAGTTAGATTTCCGTCTTTTGTAGGATAGTCTGTTGTCATTGATGGATGTATTTTCTTGATACCCAAATCAGTATCAAGATATTTCTTTACATTATCCATGGCAGTTTCTGCATTATCACCCATACCGCTGATAACAGACCAGCTTTGGGTATTAAGCCATATTTTTGCCTGTGGCTCTTTTTCAGAGCCTATAAACTTACCATCATCTGTTATACAGCGTCTGTACCAGCCACCATCCCAGGCCTTTTCATTAACAAGCTTTTTCTGTTCTTCATATATATCAAGATACTTGCTACTATCTTCTCCCTTTAAGTTCGCAATTTCTGCAATCATTTTTAATACTGTACCAAACTGCATACTTGTCCATATACTCTCGCCCTTACCATCACGACATACTTTATATAGCATATCATTCCAGTCAGACGAAAGCATAAGAGGAAATCCGTTTTCTCCTCTGTTTGCCATACAGAAATCTATTGACTTTTGAATATGCTTCCATACAGTAGCACTTCCACCATCATAGAATTCTACAATCTCATCAAGATAGCCAAGGCTTCCCTCTTCCATAATAATATGATAACAAGCCATAACAAGCCATAAGTGGTTATCAGAATGTATTCTTGTTACAGGCTCCCATCCCTCTGTTGGGAAACAATAATGGTTACAATGACCATCTTTATATTGCTGTGAAAATAATAAGTTTAATTTATCTTTTGCTCGTCTTACATCAAATGGCACCATAGCAAGTATATCCTGAGCTGTATCTCTTACACCTACACCTCTGAATGTACCTGTTGCATAATAGCTTATATTTCTTGAGAACTGAAAGTTTCTTTCTGCCTGATATGGATTCCATACATTTATCATTGTTTCGGCATCTTTATCAGGAATTTCACACTGAAATTTATTCAAATAATTATCCCAATGCTCTTTTAGTTCCGAGAAAGATTTTGTAACAAAATCTTCTTCTCTGCAATGTGCAACACATTTTTTGATTTCAGCTTCAGTCATAGCAGTTCCCAAGAAGATATTTATTGTCTTTTCTTCTCCTGCCTTTAAACTAATATCAAGTTGGAAAGCAAAACATGGATCTCCGCCATAAAGAGTAGAATTTGAACATTTTCCTTCTTCAACTCTTACTGGATTTTCTTCGCATCTGTATGCACCTAAAAACTCATCTCTGTCGCAATCAAAAGAGGATACACAAACATTTGATGCAAAATATACTAACGGAGTTTCATCAGGTTTTGGTTGTGTTTCAACACCGTATTTATATACTAAAACATCATCGAGGTTATAGCATGATAACTGATGCTTATTGTAACACTGCCACTGTAATTCACGCATAAACTCCATCATTCCAAGTTCAACATACGGAAATATTGTTATGTTTTTATCTTCATTCGATTTAATTTTTAAATTCCAGATAAGTGCATTTTCATATTCACCAACAAAATAATTTGATGTAACTGATACTCCATTTTTTTCAGCCTCAAAACGAGTATAACCCATACCATGAGTTGCACTCCATTTCTCAGGCTTTGATTTACATGGTTCATTAGTAGGACACCAGTAATCATTTCCGTCCTTTATGTATGTATAAAATCCACCTCTGTCTGTTGGCACATGGAAGAATTTATAGTGGTTAATTCTCCATATCTGAGGTGATTTATAGAATGCAACTCCACCACCTGCTTGTGACATCATAGTATGAAATGTACTATTTGAAAGGTAATTCATCCATGGTGTTGGGGTATTGAATTTATCAAAAGTTATTTCCTTTCGTTTTTTGTTAAATTTATACATGGTTCTCCTCCGTTTATACATAATCTACAAGTTCTTTTATATCACATTTTTTCATTGCTTTTTCACGTTTCGACATCCATACTATGCGGGACAGACGGTCTAGATGTAAAGCTTTTTTATCGATAGCGACACATAAGGTTTAGATGCCAATATTTTGGCGATATACTCGCTCACGCTCGTGCGATATATTTTTCACTATGTTCAAATGCGATATAACCTCATTTTATTCGGTTGCGATATGATATAAATTCCTTTTCTCATCCCGAAGGGACATATCGCATTACGAAGTAATATATCGCACCGCAAGGTATATCGCAAATTCCGTCAGGAATTTATATCGCTGAATTCATCTTTGATGAAATCATTATATGATTTTGTCAAGTCAGGGATAAAAAAATTTTTTATTTTTTTCAAACCACCCGGACACAATTATTCCATTATATAATGAATAATTATATCACAAATAGTCTGAAGAATCAATATTAAGCACCAATAGTCTGAAGAATCAATATTAAGCACCAAATTAGATAACTTATCAATGCTTTTTTGTTCTTTTGAACAAATTCGGTGCCTTTTTTATTATTATCACACCACTTTTTCTTTAAAGTTCCATTTGATCTCTATACGCCTACTGTTGCAATAATTCTTTTTAAATTCATTGTTATCACTCTTTCTTTATATAAAGACTGTATAATCTGGATGCCAAAATTTTTTACAGTCGGTCGCATAAAGTCAGAACAAAAAAACAACCGATGCAGTTAGAAAATTCTGCATCGGTTTTGATTAAAACAAATCGCTGTGTGTTCCTGTTCGAGTCAAACCCAATACAAGCAAATCTTTCTCAATTCTGTAAATCAAAAGCCAATCAGGTTCTATATGACATTCTCTTGAACCTCTATAATCTCCGGAAAGCGGATGATCAAAATATTTTTCCGGAAGCTGATCTCCGTTAGCCAAAATATCAATAACTTCTTTTAACAAGTCCATATTATAGCCACGCTTTTGAGCAAGCTTATAATCTTTTTTAAATCTGGTTGACATCTCTATTTGATACTTCATGATTCTAAATCCTCAAAAAGCTCTTTTGTACTTGAATATCTTTTCGACGGTATCTTTCCGCTTAACATATCATCCATTTCTTTAATAGCAGCAGCAGTTTCTGCATTTGGAATATCTGTTGCAATTTCAAAAGGAATTTTACCCTGACGAACAACCTGCCTCAAGAACATATTCATAGCCGTTGTCATATTAAGTCCCATATCAGAAAACATTGCATCCGCCTGTTTTTTTAATTCTGTATCCATACGAATACTCATATTTACAGTTGCCATAATGTATTACCTCCTTACTTTAGTATATACATTGTACCACAAAATATGCACATCGTCAATACATTTTATCAAATTTTAGACCATCCTTCCGACAAAATTCGACATTCCTTACTATAAAGACTGTATAATCTGGATGCCAATGTTTTTATAAAGTAATTCATATCAAGTTAGAACTAAAAATTATATTTTGTTATTG
>JAZNIJ010000086.1:0-5594 GCA_045577455.1 Eubacteriales bacterium | reverse complement strand
CTGCAAGTAGGTAAATGAACTTTCTTTGTCGAGGTGTTAATTACATATTCTTTTCCATTTGTAAAATCTTGTGGAATGTATTTATTCCATGCATTATTTGCGGTGAATATCATATTCGTTCCGTTAATGGAAAGGCCTTCTACACCATCAGCAGGATATCTGTTGACTGTTGCATTTTTGCTCTTGGTGAAAATTACTTTACCGTATGCAAGAGCACCGTCAAGGTCCATTTTATAGTATCCTGTTGAAGAATCAAGAGTCATAAGAACTCCCGGCCACGCAGCGTTTTCACAGGAATCTGCATAAACATATGCGTAAACAGTTCCCCATTTATAAGATGAATCGTCAAAATAGATTGTCGCTTTCCCTGTTGGGGTTACTGATGCGCTTTCAAGTGTGATTACCGCAATACCTGTTGAACCGATATTGCCCTTGATATATCCGTTAGAAACTGTGAATGTATTTCCTGTTATTGCGTCTTTATAAGTTCCGTTAGCTATGGTGTTTGCTTTAACATTTGCATAAGTTGAATTTCCGCCAACATTGACGATAACTGCACCCGTTGTTCCTCTTTCCACAACAACGAGAGAACCGCTTGCTGAAATATATTCACTCTGTCCGATGAATTTGTTTTTAAACTGGTTGACTGCCTTTACTTCAGCATTTGCCCAGCCGGTGATTCCTGCTGAACCGAGCATATCGGTGTTGGACGAAGGACGAGCCATATACATACCTGCAGCTTCTTTTCTTGAACCAACGATAGCCCAGGTTTTGTTCATATCTTTAACGCTGATTTCACCGGAACCACCGTGGATATATGTATCGTGAGATTCGTTCCAGAGAACGCTCTTTGTCCCTTTTGCCTGAGAACCATCATCAAAGTAGAAGTCAGTTCTGGAAGCGCCCGAAGCGTTTCCACCAACAACTGAATTGCGAATTGAGTTGGAAACAGAGCTTTGAGTAACGCTCATATAGTTCATATATGAGTTAAGAGTTGTCTGTGCGTTTGCTCTGTCGCTTGAGCCGGAAGGTCCGTCAAGGATTTCGCCATAGTAATAAGGTGTGAAACCTTTTGTGCTCTGTGCATAGCTTGTTGCTGCGCTGATAACGTTTGGCCAGAAGTCGCTTGCATAGCCATAATCTGCAGGAACTTCGATATGCTTCGCACCGTCAAAACGGAATCCGTCTGCACCGGCGTCAATACATTCTTTGAGAAAATCTATTGCATATTGCTGAACCTTTGCGTTGCTTGTATTAAGGTCAGGAATACCTCCCATACAGAACTGTGTTATATCCCAACGGGATTCATACCAACTGTTTTTCGTTATATCGTGCCAACAGCTTGTATCGTTTCGGAGGTCTGCGGGAACTAAAGTTGAAATAGTGTTACCTACGTTGTTGTTAGCAGTATGGTTGAAAACTGCATCAACAATAACTTTAATTCCGTATTTTTCAGCTTCATCACACATTGCTTTGAATTCAGCAGTTGTTCCCAACGCATTGTATGAGTTTGTTTCAATGTTAAAGTTGATTGGCTGATAATAAACCCACCAGCTATTAGCCATTGTGCTGTAATATTCTTCGGTTGATTCTTTTGACCCCTGAATTGGAGAAGTCTGAATAGCAGAGAAACCTTGCTTAGCTATCTTTGCCATATTTTTCTTGATATTATTAAAAGACCAGTTCCAGCATTGAAGAATCTGACCGTTCTGAATGTTTTCCGCAAGTCCGTATGACGATGCCTCAACCTTTTGGTTGCTGTAATCAACGGAAATACAGAAAACAGATATAAGCATACATAATGCAAGTATCGTTGAAAAGAATCTTGTTGCTATGCTTTTAGTACTGTTTTTCATAAACCCTCCTTGATACATTATATCATTAAGTGTTATTATTTTATCATAAATGTATAAATAATTCAATTGATGAATGTTAAAAATTAGTAAATATGTTTTAAAAAAATATTTTTTACTTGGTTTGAAACGAAACTCATATTTTTTTTACTCGGTTGGAAACGAAACTCATAGATTTTTTTTACTCAGTTGGAAGCAAAGCTCATAAAAATTGCTTCCAAGACCTTCACCACTCCTGCGCCTCGGTGCTTCTCGCCCAAGGTATACCAATAAAGAAAATCCAGGAATGGCTCGGACATAGTGACATGAGCATTTATAACCACCTCGATGCCGTGATAAAGCATACACAGGTGCGACAATGAGTAAAGCGATGGGGTAAATATGACATAAAAAAGCGGGTGAACGAATCGTTCACCCTTATATACCTTCAATGAATTGGATTTTTGCAACCTGCTTGACAAATTGGAATTTAATGAATAGTCTATTTTATTTCTCTGACATACAAACGGTCAATTCCATTTCCGTAGTTTACTATGTCTTTTACATAGCAATAGCCATATTTTTCATACAACCCAATGAATTCTGTTGGGATATAGGTCTTATCGAAGCCAATGCTTTTGGCATATTGATTGGCAAAATCGATAAGTTTTCCGCTGATTCTGTTGCCACGGTAATCTTCACTTACAAACAAAGTAGATATCCATGGAAAAATCTCTGGCAATGGGTAATAATCAGATTTCATGATGGTCGTCATTCCAACAATTTGCCCATTCACTATTGCTACGAATGGAGTTTCCCATTCTTCGAATTCCCAGTTTTCAAGCACTCTCACCGTATGCTCTTTTACATCTAACCAGGAGAAGTTCTTTACAAAGTTCAGTAAGTCCTCTGCAAGAGGAGTGCCCTTGTCAACTTTTTGAAGTTCAATTTCTTCCATTTTCCTACCTCTCGTGTTTATCAAATTCTTATTTTCCTAACTGTTCGACCTATTGGAATTTATGAGACTGACAAACTGTACTTGACATTTACCGTAATTTTTTTGATAAATACAGAACTAAATCATCATCATTACAACAATCGGTATATTGCGGGCATACACTTCCTCTGTACCAAACGCCTGTTCCATCTGGAATGTATCCACGCTTTACATACATTCTTTGTGCACTTCCATATCCATTATGAACTCCAACTCCAAGATAAACAGTATCAGAATATCGAGAAGCAATATCTTCTGCTATATCCATCAACTTATTACCTATCCCATTTCGTCGGTACTTCACCAATACCCCAAAGTCAACAATTTCAGGATAGCCTTGATTGGCAAATGCTCCCCCTTCTGAATTAGGATAAATATTAATATATCCTGCAACATTTCCTTTGTATTCAGCAATTAGAGCAAACGATTTCCCTTGTGCCTGATGTTGAAGCCTCATTTCATATTTTTCTATTGTTTGATGCCACCCTTGTGCAATCTCTTCATTAGTGATTATTGGGGCATCGCTTTGTATCATATCACGGATTAATACTTCGTTATCTTCAAAATACACCATACGGTATTCCCTCCGTCAAATTGGAATTTATCTTTCTCAATTATACCACAACTATGTTAAGGAACAACACCATACTCGCTACAAAAAATCTCCTGCCCTAACCATTATGGTTTGAGCAGGAGATTTACTATTTTACTTATGTTTCAGTAACTGTTATATCAAGGATAGCCTACTTATCCTGTTTTCTTGCTTCCATTTTTTTCACTGTTATAACATAAAGTATCACTACAAGGACTGTTGACAGTAAATCTGCAACAGGCTGCGCCCATGCAAGACCATTCACACCAATACTTTCTTTCAATATAAACAATGCAGGAATATAAATAAATCCCTGTCGGCTTAAATTAATAATAAGTGCAGGCGTTGCGGCTCCAGCTGCCTGAAGTGCATTTGCTAAAACATAGAAAACACCAAATAAGAAACTTGTGGTCAAAAGAATTCTAACAAACTCTACTGCATATTTGAAAGCATCAGGTTCTGTAAGGAATATACTAACTATCTGATTTGTAAACAGGTAACATATAATCGTCATTATTAAGCTAAGTCCCAATGCAAATACAACTGAAAAACGCATTACCTTTTTAAAACGGTCCCACAAATTTGCTCCAACACAATAACCTAGCAAAGCCTGAACACCCTGACCAAAACCGATACATACCATACCGGTAATCATTGTCACCTTGGAAGCTACTCCAATTCCTGCCACAGCCATATCTCCGAAGGAAGCCATCTGACCATTCATAATAATCTGCGAAATACTCATTAAAAGCGAACCCAAAGAAGCAGGAATACCTATCACTAAAATACTGCTACACACCTTGTTTCGCATCATAAAATCTCGGGGATGAATACTAAGAATGGATTTTCCTTGCAAAAAGTAAAAAATATAAAAACATGCACTAAATATATTTCCTACTGCGGTAGCAATGGCAGCTCCAGTAATTCCCCAACTGAATCCCAAAATCATAATTGGATCAAGAATAACATTTAAAAGATTACCAAGCAACTGTCCCATCATTGCTTTTCCAGCCTGCCCCTCTGCACGAATTACATTTGAATAGCAATTCGCGATTAAAACAAATGGACCGCTAAATGTCACAATGGTAAGATAAGATTTTGCAAAACCATATGTATCGGCACTAGTTCCCATCAGCACAAGGATTTTCTCCATAAATATTAAAAACAAAGCAGACATTGCTATACCAACAACAACACAGCTCCACATACAGAAAGAACTGGCCTTTTTCGCATAGTCCGCCTTTCCTTCACCAAGAGCTCTAGAAATTACCGAAGTTCCGCCAATACCAAAAACCGTACCCACAGACATGAAAATTAAGAACACAGGTGTAGCCATAGAAACAGCTGCTACTTGATAGGCATCATGAGTTAAGCCAATAAAGAATGTATCAGCTAGATTGTAAATCAACACCATAAGCATAGCAATCATTGCTGGCACCGCATTTTGCAAAACTGCTTTAGGCACTGGTGCACTACGAAATACTTCCAATTCTTTTGTCATTTCCATAAATATTCTCCTTTACTATAATGCGCACTTTTAATAGCATGCTATTGAATAATATTATAAATATGCCCGCTTTTAGCGAGCATACATTTATCTACAGATTTTCTGTAGCAAATTACAAAATTGTTTTTTTTCTGTTTCTGTTAATTTGGACAATAACAGCTCTTCCATGTTTTTGATATGAGACTGTGCATTTTTGCAACACTCTATGCCCGATGCCGTGATAGCTACCCGCTTTACTCTGTGGTCATTCGCATCTACAAAACTTTCCACGTAACCCTTTTGTTCCAATCGAACCACGATTCCAGCTGCCGTTGACTGCGCCACATGTAACACAGACTCAAGCTCTTTCAACGACAACTGTCGCTCAGGAACAAATTCTAATTCCATCAAAACTCGCATCTGTGTAAGGGTCAAATTCTGAGATGCTAATGCACTATTCGCTTGTTTTTCCAATTCATCATGGATTTGCTTGATAAGCTTTCCACATTCATAGTTCTTCGCCATAAATCTCACCTTCCAACATTCCATAAAACAATAGCATGCTTTTGTTTTTTTATCAAGTATAACCTAAAAAATAATCCCACTAGAACCATTATGATTTTAATGGGATTTTAATTATTTTATAGCCTTTTCTTAACTGTTAGTTAAACGATAGCTCTGTTTGTT
>JAZNIJ010000085.1:0-13429 GCA_045577455.1 Eubacteriales bacterium | reverse complement strand
GCTTCTTTGGTATTTAGATTTCCTGATATTGATTTTTCAGATACATATTGATTAATTATTACATAATTAATTCTTGATAATTTTATGTGTCCTATGGATGGCATAATTTGAGTGTTTATTAGTTGTAAATATTTTGAATATGTTTGTGTTTTTTGTTTAATTCTGTTGTTTTCTAACCATAAAAAAAGAGCTTCGCCAAAGGTCATTTTATTGCCTTTGAGAAACTCAACATGATTATTATTTACTTCCTTTAACTTTTCCTTAACACTTGTGTAAGTTTTTCCGTAAACTGACCCATATATTGCCTTGCCATTAGCTTCTCGACTTTTTATATATCTACCTTCCCATCTTCCATCTTTTCTCTTTCTTATATTTTCGCCTCTTTTTGACATTAATTATTCCTCCTTTTGACCATTTTATTGACCCCTTAAAACTGTTTTTTAAGAAGAGTCATCAGCTAAACATACTTATATTTTAAAACTTTTATTAAATAAACATCAACCTGTGGTTGAAAAATAACAAAAAAGGGACTAATTTTCACGTAAAAGTTGTTATAAAATGTTGAATCTGCGTGCTTTTTATGGTATATTAAGATATGTGTATTTTCTATTTATGATGTTTTGAATAGAATATTCTACGAATAGGTAAAATGTTGATTTTACTATAGATGCATAATTTAATATTAATGCGAATTAGTAAACATAAAAACCAAATCCACAACACTTTCTACTTGTTAATCTATAATTGATATTAAAGAGATATGAATTCTTATAAAATCTAAGTCATAAGTCCACAAAGGCTTAATGATATAAAAACTTTTAGGAGGAATCGGTATGGATTCAGAGAAAAACAAGGTAAGCATTAGCGACAACAAAATTAATAGAGAAAAAATTTCTCCTATTTTACAGTTCCTTGCTAGTGTAGGTGGCAGAGTAGTATTAACAATAGTATTTGCAGCAATAATCTATGGTATTCTAATGGCTGCTTTGCAAACCGATAACACAGTACTCTTAGGCATAGTTTTGCTTGGCTGTGGATATTTCGGATGGCAATCTTTAAATAAAATCACACCTAAAATTTTTCTTTGGATGCCTTTAGCTGGTTGGGCAATATACTTTCTTGTAAAAGGGTTATTATCAATTATAGTTGGTGCGTTTATTGCTCCGTTTTGGCTTGGTAAGAAAATATCTAGTGTTGTTATGGAATATGTAGATGTAGCAGTAAAAGAAATTACCAAATAAAACATTTAATGCGAAAAAGGAGTTCACTTTTTATGTTTAATTTTTTTAAGAAGAAAACAGAATCTCCAAAACAAGAAACTCAAGTTGAACAGCAGATTCAAGAAACAAAGCCTATAATTCATAAGCCGAAAACATATTTTGAAAAATCAGTAGAAGCAGCAAGTAAAGGAAATGTGCTTGCATCAGCGTATGTTGGAGTGTCTTACCACTATGGCATAGATGTTGGAGAGGATGAACATCCTCAAGGTTTGGAGAGAAATCCCGAACTTGCTGTGAAGTATTTAACTATGGCGGCTGAAAAGGGTTATTTGAAATCGCAAATTGATTTAGGGTTAATATATTTAGATGCAGATTCTCCTGTAGCAGATATTGATAAAGCATTGGAATGGATAACATTGACCGCAAAAAAAGGTGATGCTTTTTCTCAATATGTGATTGGTCACTATTATAATACCGGAGATTACTTGCCTCGTGATGATGTGAAAGCTTATCATTGGTTGCTAGAATCGGCTTCAAATGGTTGTGAAAGTGCAATGTTTGAATTAGGAAAAATATATAAAGAGAAAACAAATGAACTTTTAAACCATGAAGGTGTTACTGATGAACAGAGGCGAGAAGCTAAAGATTATGCATCATTGGCAATAAAATGGTTTGAAAAAGCAGCTGAATTAGGTGAAGAAGCAGCATTCTTTTATACAGGAGTATGTTATTTTGCTGGATTTGGTGTAGAAAAAAATGAAGAAAAAGCACTTCATTATTTGAACTTAGCAATTGATAGTGGAGATGAAGCTGCTATCGATTTCAAAAATGAATATTTTGCATAGGAGGATTTATGATTTATTGGAAATGTAGAAATTGTGAAACAAACAATTTATATCCGGGCAACACAGAATGTGAATGTTGTGGCGAAAGAATGAACATAAATCAGCTTGAAGAGATGAAGCGTTTATCCTTTTATGAAATGAGAGCTGATGAAGGCGATTCATATGCTCTAATGGATACAGCAAAGTTTTATTGCAAGGGCGATGCCTTTCAAAAAGACCTTGATAAAGCACTTGAGCTTATGACAAAGGCAGCTGATTTAGGTAATGCTGATGCTCAACAGGAGTTAGCAGATTGGTACTTTTATACTGATAACGATTTTCCAAGTGATGAATCAATGGCGTTTGAGTATGCAACAAAGGCATATAGAAACGGATGTATCTATTCACCATATTTTTTATACACATGTTATCTTAAAGGATATGGAACTCAGGAGAATTGCGAGTATGCAATAAAATTATTGCATGAAGCAGCTAATCTTGGTTTTATAGCTCCGATAGAAGAATTGGGTAATTATCATAAATCAGGAGTTTATGTCGAGAAAAGCGATGCAAAAGCTGCATATTATTACGAGCAATTGAGTGTGGAAGATAACTGTTCAAATGATACCGCATATAACATCGGAATGATGTATTGGCATGGAAACGGTACTGAAGTTAATTATAAAAAAGCAATTGAATGGTTTAATTATTGTATTGAACGATTTAATGATTGGGGTTCTAAAATACCTATTGCAGTTTTCCATTATGAAGGTAAAGGCTTTCCGAAAAACCCAACCAAAGGAATTAGCCTGATGATGCAAATTGCTAACAACAAGTCTGATGAATGGGCTTCTACAATGGCAAACAAATATTTACAGTTATGGAAAAACAACCAATAGTGGAAAACACTAATGGGGTTTTATAAAAACAAACATTTTATGGAGGAAAAAAATTATGGCAGATTTTGAAAAAGAATTCGCTGACCTTTTAGGCGACGATATTAGCGATGTTGTTGAGGACGACAACAATATTTTCGATGAACCTGAAGCATCGACAGAAGAAACTTTCGGAGGCATTCAGAATACTCTCGGTGGTGAATTTGATATGACCGCCGGTACAAATACTGATGTTGACTTGGTATTGTGTATTGATGTTACTATCAGCATGAAACCTATTATTGATACAGTTAAAGGAATGGCTTTGAGTTTGTATGATGATATGGTTGCGGCTCTTGCTAAAAAGAGAAGAAAAGTTAATGAATTTAGAGTTAAGGTTATTGCATTCAGAGACTATTATTGTGATGGTCAGTTTGCAATGGCAGAATCACAGTTTTTCAGCTTGCCTAATGAAACAGCAGCATTTAGTGAGTATGTCTTAGGTCTTAAAGCTGATGGTGGTGGAGATGAACCTGAGAATGCATTGGAAGCAATTGCTCTTGCAATGAAATCCGATTGGGTACATGCTATTTCAGCTAATGAAAAAGCAAGAAATATTATTGTTGTATTTACCGATGCTTCAGCTCATCCTTTTGAAAAAGCACAGGATGGAGTTACTAAATTCTATCCTGATAATATGTTAACATCTCTCGAGGATTTAAAGATGGCTTGGGAAGGTCAGAACAGACTTGATGGTGCTGGTATGATAGACGCATATATGATGGACCCTCAGGCAAAACGCTTAATTGTTTATTCTCCGCTTGACTCTTATCCTTGGAATGAAATAGCATTTTTAACAAATGTAAAGACTAGTTCAATAGAACCTGCAAAGGGTGGTCAGGAGTTAGATAGACAAATTTTACTTGATGATATCGCAGGTAGTATAAGATGAGTACATATTTTAATGCATACATACCCTTGGCCGGACAAGACCAAGATGCTCCACCTGTTGCAAACGATAAGTTTCTTATAGTTTGCGATGGTTTGGGTGGCGATGGTAGTGCTAGACATATTATGGATTCAGATGGTCAAGGGCAAAAAAGTGCTTATCTTGGCTCTCGAAAACTTTCAGAGATATGTGTAGATTTTTTTGAAGAAAATTATGAAGCACTATTGTCAAAAGATATAAAAGAATGCATTGAAAAACTTAAACTTAAAATCAATGAAGGTTTAACCGAATATCTAACTAAATATCCTAAAACGGAAGACTCAAAGGGTGGTATGGTTTTCCCTACCACTCTTGCCTCTGTTGTTTATAGAGAAGAAAACGATTATGTTAATGCAACAGTAATATGGGCTGGAGATTCTAGGGTTTTTATGTTTACAGAAGAAAACGCATTGCAGCAATTAAGCAAAGATGATGTAGAGGGAGAATTTGACGCTTGTTTTGGTAAAGATTGTCGAATGAGCAACTGTATTAGCCAAGACGAACCATTTTGTATAAATTATGCCTCATATAAATTACCGAAACATTGTGTAATCTTTGCTTGTTCTGATGGATGTTTTGATTTTACAAAGTCTCCAATGCATTTTGAAATGGAAATACTTAAGGCATTATTTGATGCAAAAAAAATTGAATTTGATGATTTAAAATCGTCCTTTGAAACGGTTTTTAAAAATATGAATTGTGGGGATGATTGCACTTTATCAGGTGTAGTATTCAACTACTCTTCTGATGATATAAAAGGATTTATAAGAAATAGAGTTAAACCACTTAATTCATTGATATCAGATTTCAGAAACGCAGAACAGGCATATGAAAAAACAACCAATGAAAAGAAAACAGAAATCAGAACTCTTACTTCTGAAAATAAGCGACTTAATCAAGAGATTGCTACTCAACAAAGGAATCTTTTGTTAGCAACTTTTAAAGAAGAAATTAATGGTAAAGACGAAATGTCTAGGGATAAAAAGCTGTTAAATTTTTCTATGTCTCTTAAATCATCTTATCAACCATATGCTGATTACTTATCAGAACTTTCATTGTTTGCTGAAAAAGTAAAAAACAATCAAAAACTTGTTAGCGATTATAAAGTTGTTTATGAAAGATTAAAATCATTGGTTGATGCAGCAGAACGAGAAAAGAGGCTAAAAGAACGAAAGGAAAAGTGGGGTCGAAATCCGATATATAATGCTGGTCAATACGCTGGCCAATTTATATCTTCTTTTGGTTCTAAAACAATTTTTCCTCAAACAACAGAACAAACTTCTATGAAAAGAAGTGAGTGTATTATGTACATTGAGGAATTGGAAAGGCTTCTTTCTAGTATTAAACAGAATGTCGAAGGAAATGCCGTTCCTGCAGTTTCTGAACAGTTGGCAATTATATCTAATAATATAATTCGTACTCTTAATGAAATTAATGCACCTGCACCGCAGTCCTCATTTTTTGATGAAAAACAAAGAGCGACAATTTTATCGGAAGAAGAGCTCAATAAAAAAGTTATGCCAACAGTAATTAAAGGTGGTGTAGCCCAATATCGAGGCTTTATTGATGAGTCTATTTATGCCGAGTTATTTAAAGCATTTGAAGAATACAAGACTATTGAAACGCTTGTAAGCAATATTAATCCGGCAGAAGAAAAAGATAAAACTTTTGATGAAAAGGTCAGAGATTTTGAAACTTCATTTTTAAAAGTTCATTTGTTTAAAATGACAGAATTCTTAATTAACTTTGATGGAGTTAACACGTATGTTCCTGCCCTTTCACAATATCAAACAAATTTAGAGAAACTTAATACTATTCAGAGTGATTTGGATAGTGGAAAAGATTCTCAGAGACAAGTTTGGCTTAAATATAAAGACAACTATGAGTATTATAAAACTTGCAGTTGTAGTGGAGAGGTGTAAGTTTTGAGATTATCTGATTATAAAATTGAAAAGACATTTTCATCAGCAAATGCAACTTGTTATATAACAACATCAAAGTCCGATGGAAAAAAGTACTTTATAAAAAAAATACCTGAAGTTAAATATGGTATGGATTCTGACCCTATTGAGTTAAGGCGAAAGTTAAAAAAAGATGCTGATGAATGGTTAAATTATCATAATGCGATTAGACAAGAGTTTATTAAGCATAATAATGGTACAGGTAATACTGTGTTTCCGATTGCATATTTTGTAGATGAAGGAAGTATCTACGAACTTCAGCATTTTGTTAAAATTAATAAAGTCCCTATTTCAGATGTTGAAAAGAAAGAACTCGAAGATGAAATATTTAAAGACACTGGAAGAAGGGAAAATCTGAAGAAAGTTTGCGAGTTAGACCCGGATGCTATTATTAAAATTATGCAAACAAGCGCATATGCATTAAATCAAATACACAGTTGGGGAATAGTTCATTGCGACTTGAAACCAGATAATGTTCCTATTTGTTCAAGTGAAATGGGAGGTTATATTTCAAAAATTACAGACTGTGGTGATGCAATATTTGATAATAATATACCTGATGAAAAATTTATCACTTGTACAGAGCCTTATTGGAGTCCAGAGTTAGCGGCATACAAATTTGGCAACGAAAGTGTAAAATCTCGTTTGAGCTGTAAGAATGACGTATTTGCAATGGGTCTTATTTTTCATGAATGGTGGACTGGAGATTTTCCATATTACGAAGGAAGAGATGATTTTGTAAATTTATATCAGGTTGTACATAATTCATGGCCCAATAAGATTAAAATTGACTCCTCTGTTCCCGAATGGCTTGGAGATTTGATTTTAGATATGTTGTATCCTGAACCTGAAAAAAGACCGTCAATGGCTACAGTTTTTGAAGCTATTAGAACGAAGACTTATGTGTCAGGGATTGTTCCTCCTAAAAAAACAAAACCCTCTTTTGAGAAATTAAAAAAGCTTATGAGCGAACTTCCCCAAGGAGAAGAAATAAACAAATTTACAGAAGATAGTTATAATTATCTTAAAGAAACCGTTGCATTTATCAATGGTAATCTTAATAAGTTTCAAACACAAGGTCAAGTAGATAAGGTTACAGCGAAATTAAAAGAAGCTGTAAATGCTTTGGTCGTTAAACCACAGGATAATAAGTTCAAGAAAATTGAAGATGCTATTGCTACAATTGAATCAAAAGACTTGTCAAGATATACATCTGAAAGTCGTGACAATCTTCTTAAACTTGTTAATTTTGCGAAACGTCAAAAAGGTGAATTGACAGACGAAAACAATATTAACAGATTGTATTCAGCTATTGTTAATGCATACAAAGCTTTATCTATTCGAAATGATTTTTCAATTGAAGTGGTTAATCCTCTTCCCGAACCATATACAAAAGTTGAAATTCTTTCAGATGATTATGTTATCGCATATTCTCGTGGTGACAGTAAAATAAAGCTTTTAACAGATGTTGCTGTCAAAATGAAGCTCATCAGAAGGAAATAAACTATGTATGATTTGAACTGTCCTTGTTGCGGAACAACATATCAAGGTTCAGTAGCAGGTTTTTGTGATTGCTGTGGCTATGAATTTACTGAAGTATATATCAGTGAACTTATAGCCACTGAGAAGAAAAAAGAAAAAGAAATTCAGAAAAAAATTGCTGAGGAAGAAAGACAACGGCAAATTTTACTTGAAAAAGAAAAGTTAGAAAAAAAGAAAAAAGAAGAGGCTGATAAAAAAGCTGCTTTAGAAAAAGAAAGACAAGAAAAAAAGGATAAGATAAAAACCGAGTTTCTTCATGCATGGTGGATTGCCGAAGAATATATTGGAATAGTAATATCTGTGATTTTTGCTCTCATTATAATAATCAGAACAATTGTAATGAGTAGCTCAACAGGTGTTACTGCAGGATGGGTATTTTTTATTTTATTAGCAATTGCCTCTGTGGTTGTTTCAGGCTTTGCTTATGCTTTCTTTAAAGATGATTTAGCTATAGGATTCACTAATATTATTCCATCTGGAATTATAGGTGCCTTTGCACTAGCGTGTACAATTAGCGACTTATGGATGGATATGATAGTTGATATGTTTAGGGAAGGCTTTCTTGTAGTTCTTTTTGCAGGTCTGATTAGTTTCGCTTTTTTTATACTCTTTGTGATTATTGCGTTAGTTATAATTGTAGGTGTATCTATAGTTTTGACTGCATTTTTACAAACCGTTTTAGATGATATTAAAGGTGGTTTGGCAGGTCTAGCTATAACAGTTGTTGCGGCATTGTTGTATTTGTCCTTGCTTGAGCAAAGTGGTGTAAGTATTGTTTTAGGAGGATAAACATTCTATACAATGTAATGAGGAAATATTTATGAATGATTTAAATTGTCCTAATTGTGGAACTACATATCAATCTACAAAATCGGGATATTGTGATTGTTGTGGATTTGAGTTCACAGATGCTTATATTACTCAGATTGTATCTGCAGAAAAGGAAAAGCAAAAGGAAATTCAGAAAAAAATAACAGAAGAAAATCGACAAAGACAACTTCTTATTGAAAAAGAAGAAAGAGAAAAGTTAGTTAAGGCTAAAGCAGAGAAAAAAGCAAGACTAGAAGCAGAGAAAGCATATCGTAAAGAAAGAAAAGATAGGGAGAAAGTTGTTTCTCGGATTGAAAGAAATAACAAGCGATATGAAAACGAGCTTAAGTTTTCGCTTGGTTTTAAGAAATTCAGAAAAGCTATGGCAACATTGGGAATCATTCTCGTGATTTTATCTGTTATAGCTTCAGTAGCTTTTTCAAATGAACTTGGCGTTGATTTTATTGTTCCGCAAAATGTGATTGCAGATAAAATAGAATCAATAAGGGATGAGCATATAATTTCAGTAAAATTTGATGAAAAACAAAACATATTCAAAAAATCAAAGGACACCGAAGACACAATAAAACTGTCTGAAGGTTCTATTCGACTTTTTAATTCTATATCTTCTTTGATTGCTAATCAAAGTACATTTGAGGAGAAACTTATTTATATGTTTCCTAGAAGTACTGCTTTTGTAAATGAATTTCTAGAATCTTCAAAAGAAACTGAAAGTATGTCCGAAAAAAATGAGGATTTCTCAGAAAAGAATGAACAAATAGACTGAGTGAATAAAGAAAGGTGTGTTTTTGTGTTTGAAGCTCTTTTGATTTTATATGTTATATTTAATGCGATAGCTTTATTAATTTTAGCTATATGTTGCATTTGTGCATTGTTGGGTAATTCAAGATTAAATAAATTAGCTACTGCGAAAGTTGCATTACCAACGTTTACAGATTGTAAGTCAACATTTACAAAAACATGTGTTGTAAGTTCTATTTTTTTGCTGATGGATTGGATTCTTTTTGCAAACAATTATGTAAGCAAAGAAAAAATCACAGGGATTGAAATCTTAGCTCAAAATGCGTTGCTTTTTGCATTTGTATGGGCAGTAGCCTTGGCCTTGGTTATCATTTTAGAACTTATAATTAAGTTTAGCAAAAATAAAAAATATCAATTAAAAGATGCATTGAGTCCGGTAATAGTAAGAACCGTTTGGTGCTTTATCTTGACATTTATTATTGCGTAGAAAGGATATTAGTTATGGATAATTTGTTTTTTTTAGAAGCGAAATGTATGCATACGAAATCTACATTTTATATTAGATTTGATAAAGCAGCAGGCGGAGTTTGGTGTCAGACTTATGGTGTTAAATTTGCTCCGCAAAGCACTACAGGCGTGGCAAGTAATAAAATGAGTGTTGATATTTCAAAATCAACAGTTGGACCACAGTATAAATGTCCTCACTGTGGTAATGAATCATATGTTAAATGTGGAAGCTGCGGAAAACTCACTTGTTTTAATTATGGAGACAAGGACTTTTCTTGTGCACATTGTGGACATACGGGAACTGTGTCATACGACAAGGATAATTATATAAAAACTATGGAAGGTAATAGTGGAATTGGACAAGGTTAATAGGAGGTAAAACAAAATGGATAATCTGTTTTTCTTGGAAGCTAAATGTGTTCACACAAACAATACTTTTTATATAAGATTTGATAAAGCTGCGGGTGGAGTGTGGTGTCAGACTTATGGTGTTAAATTTGCTCCGCAAAGCACTACAGGAACTTCATACAATAAGATGGAGATTGATATTTCGAAAACAACAATTGGACCACAATATAAATGCCCTCATTGTGGTAACAGTTCGTATGTTAGATGTGGAACCTGTGGAAAAATCACATGTAAACCCGGCAACACTAAAGATTTTACTTGCGCACATTGTGGTAAGACAGGCGTTGTAAATGGCGTAATTAAAGACATCGGTGGAAGCAGTGGTATGGGTCAAGGATAAATGAAAAGCATTTTATGTTTATCAGAAGTTGAAAAGGACATATATGACTCTATTCTTTTTGCAATAAAACACGGAAAAACGGAATTCAGTGTTTCATGCAAAGCAGATATGAAGCAAGTATCAAATCTATTTAAGATCGTATTAGCAGAGAATTCAGAGTATTTTTATTACGATAATTGCAAAATAAATTATGCGAGTTTTGGAAGTAAGCGAATTGTGAAATTAACAAAATGGTTGAGTTCACTTTCAGTTAGACTCTATGTTGATAAGTTTTATACAGAATCAAAAAGAATAATAGAAAAAGTAATAAAAAATGATATGAGCAAAATGCAAAAAATTCTTGCGATACACAATTACTTAGTAGAGAATGTTACATACTTCGGCGGGATAACTGGAGTAGGAGGATATCAACACTATCATACTGCATATGGAGCGATTGTTGATAAGTGTGCCGTATGTGAAGGGATAGCTGCAGCTTTTTGTTATTTGTTATCACTTGTCGGCATAGAATCTACAGTTGTTAATGGCACAACACAAAAAGTAAGAGACTATGGTCATACATGGAACATTGTGAAAGTTGATGGAAAGTGTTATCACTTTGATGTTACATGGAATTTAAAAAACAAGGATGATAGTAGCTTTCCGTGTCTAGATTATTTTGCATTAAAAGATTCAGATTTAAATAGACGAAAATGGAACAGAACCCTGTATCCGTTATGTAATTCTGATGATATGAACTTTTTTCAAGTAACAAAGTCAATAGCTAATTCTGAAAATGAATTGATTTCTATTGCTAAAAGACAAGCCCAAAAAAGTAATGGTTTATACATAAAATGTCCTTATTTAAACTATTTAAAAACCGACAACCAATATTGTGACTATATATCAAATATTATAAATGCAAATTATGATTTGTTATCATTGATGCAAGGTGGAGTTACATTTCGTATCAATGAAGAACAGTCGATTATTTGCGTAATTAAGCAGTAAAGAGGAAGGATATTTATGAATCAAAACATAAGTAAAATAGTTGAAATTAAAAAAGAATTTTTGTTACCAAATAATACATACGAGGAAGGCGAATTGTTGAATGTGTTAAGTTTATGCACAGAAGAACAAGAGAATATTATAGTAAATTTTCCTTATCGTAAACCTTCAACAGTATTAATTCTTTCTGTTCTTTTGGGTTCTCTTGGAGTTGACCGCTTTTATTTGGGAGATATTGCAAAAGGCGTTTTGAAATACATAACATTCGGTGGACTTGGAATTTGGTGGATTGTAGATATTTTGAATGCCAAGAAAAGATGTAGAGATTATAATTGTAAAAAGCTGATTGCTTCAATAAATGACCCTGCTGTAGTATCAAAAATTCAGCAAAATGATGAAACAATTAATAAAGTTATTAAAACAGCAAAAGCAGCGGCTCCCGTTGTAAAAGCTGCAAAAGATGGTTTAAAAGATATACAAGATACATTTTATGTTAATTAATATAGTGTTCTGTGGATAAGAATTGAGGATGTTGGTATGGAACGAAATATTAAAGTAGGTACAACAATTCATTTACACGCTGATGGTAAAACAACTTCTTTTAATATAGATGAAGTTTTAGGCCTCGGTGGAAGTTGTGTTGCATATGTTGTAACCTATTTTGAAAATGATTCTATTCCTCATAAAGGCGTTCTCAAAGAGTACTGTCCAGCCTATCTTGACAGCATTAATCCTATAAGAATAGATACTGAATTAAACATACCGGATGACTTTTACGGTAATTTTGTTGCGGGATTAAACGAGTTCAAAAATACATATAGATATATAAATCAGTATTTGTCAGAAAATGTTTCTGCTACTAATTTTCATCCTGTTCAAATTGGTCTTTACGAAGGAAATAACACTTTATATACATTAACATCCCGCGATTATGGTATGACTTATGACAAAATAGATGATAAAAACTTATTGTCTATTTGTAAAATTATGCTGTCTATTACTAAGGGCGTAGAGTTCTATCATAAAGCGGGATTTTTGCATTTAGATATCAAGCCGAAAAATATTTTAATTCTTAATGATGTTACAGATTTAATTAAATTGTTTGATTATGATAGTCTTACTTCTATCGCAAATTTGAAAAGTGGAGCAGTATTTGGAATACCTGCTCCGGAAGATTATTATGTTCCCGAGTTATATAAATATGAAATAAGAAATATTGGTATTGAAACAGATATTTTTGAGATAGGTGCAACGTTGTTTATGAGAATTTTCAAGCGAGCACCTGTTGAAGAAGATATGTCATATGATTCAGTATATGATGTTGATAATAATGATTTTTTTGTAGGTGTTTCTCCGAAAGTAAAAAATGAATTTGTTGAGCTGTTCAAAAAAACTATTCAAATATCAAGGAGAAACAGATATAAAACTACACTTGAATTAAAAAATAAACTTGAATTAATAATTTCTCTACTTGATGAGAGCAAGCCTTATTTATTGGATTTGCCGAAATGGCAACCATCCAGATTTTGTGTCGGCAGAAAAAATGAACTTAAAGAAATTAAAAGTCGCCTTGATATTGATGGTTATGTTTTTGTAAAAGGAATTGGAGGACTTGGCAAATCTGAAATTGCAAAATTATATGCTGATGTCTATAAGGATGAATATCATACTGTACAATTTTGCAAATACACTAATGACCTTAAATCTGTTGTTGCAACAATGCAAATTAGCGGTATAGATGATGTGAGTTATCCTAATACCGAAGAACTCATTAAAGAAAAAAATAAAGTTTTGCATTTGGCTGATGAAAAAACTTTAATTGTTGTTGATAATTTTAATGTTACATATGATGAATTTTTAAGGGATTTTTTACCAAGTAGTAATAAAAGTTTTAAAGTAATATTCACAACAAGATGTTCAATGGCATCAGAATATTATGAAAGTAAAACATATGAGCTTCCCAAACTCTCAAAAGAAGAGTGTATTGAATTGTTTTTACAACATTCAATGTTGCATCATTTTTTCAACATTGAAGCAGTTGATCGGTTGATTGAATATGTGGATTTTAATACTTTAATTATTGTTCTTATGGCCATTTCTATAAAGAAATCGGGCATATCTGTAAATGAGATGTTATTGAAGTTAGAAGAACAAAAAATTGATAGTATTGAAACTGCCGTTTTTCATGAATATGATTTTTCTTCG
>JAZNIJ010000084.1:0-4702 GCA_045577455.1 Eubacteriales bacterium | reverse complement strand
TTCTTTTTTTTACAAAGAAATCAGCTATAATTACTACTGGTGCACAATCAATAATCAAATATGAATAAAGAACTCTTAACTGCATATTGGATTTCTGAAACTTAAAAGTATAAAACTGACCATGTTTATCATACTTTACTTTGTCGTCATTAAAAATCCGATTAAAATCTATGTTTTGTTCTTCATAATTCTGAATCCGTCCATATAGTGTTTCTACACCTCTTACGATAGCCTCTTGCACCTCTTTTGATTCTTTAAAATAGTCTTTGCAACTTACACAAATATTCATTGTTTTCATCCTTCCTTCTCTGTGATATTTTTATTATAAAAGTATGAAATCAATAAGTTGTGTTTTTTGTTTATCGACAAAAAAAGAAGGAACCTTTTAAAGTTCCTTCTTACTGCATTTCATTAATTATTTACTTTGATATTAAACTGGTATTCCACAATTACGCATTTCTTCAATAGACATTTCCATCTTATTCATACAACAATCGATAGCATCCTTATTTCCCTTTGAAGCAGAACTAATTATTAAGCTTATGCCTTTTGTACGATTCTTCTCGACTCCATATCCATCTGCATAGTATGTACCGAGAAAATATTCAGCTTCATCATTACCTTTCTTTGTTGCTCTTTCCATCCAATAAAAAGCTTTTTGGGGTATCTTAAGATCCATATCATACACTGTACCCATAAACATCATTGCTTGTGAATCACCATTTATTGCTTTATTATATGCTGTTGTAATAACATCTAATTTACCCATACTAGCAAGCTTTTGCTTTTCTGCATCAGTTATTTTTTCCATTGTGGTATTTGTTGTCTGAGTTTTAGCAGAAGTTGTTTGATTCACATTTTTCTTAACAGGTTCAGTCTTTGGCTGAGTAGTGGTTTTCGTATCTGATGAAGAACCTTTATTTACCTCGTTTACGGCATCAATGAAATAATCCATATCACCTGGTTTCAAATTTTCACCTGACTCTATTAAACTAATACGAGTCTCAAATAAAACATGCAACACTGCTGCCTCGCCACAAGTTGTACATCCGATTTCTTGATAATGAGCAGGAAGCGGCTTTCTACATCTTTTAATTACTTTAAGAGCATCTATTAAATTTGTATTCTCAACAGGGTCGGGTAAAAACAACTTGCCTGCGTCATTTTCCTCCGCTTTTATAAGACCTTGTTCGAGAAATTCTCGGCATTGATTTAACCATTTCAAATCATTTTTTGTACAGCATTTTGAAGTTTGACGAAGATACTTTATAGCTTCCGGTTTTATATTTTTAAATCCATTAATCTGATACCAACTATACTCTAAGTTTTTATCATTTAGCGATTTACTACAAGCTTTATATTCATCATAACTACCGATTTTTTTGTATTCAAGATAAGGCTTAAGCCACTTAAAAAGAATAAATCCGATTACTACGAGAATAATTATAAAAACAAACATTTTTTTACCTCTTTTCACGCAAATTAGTTTTTTACTTACTTATTAAATTATAGATATGTTTCATTTCTTCGAAAGTAGCAATTCCATAGTTTTTTCTAAAAGAGTTTTATCGTTACGCTTAGCAAGATTCATTTTGCTTACAGATAATCCCTCTTGTCGCGCTACTATCGGGAGTATTATTATTTGTTTACCAAGATAATCTTTAATTTCATCTTGTTTTTCTTTTTCTAAAGAGTTAAATAACTTTAAAACTTGAGCATCTGATTTATTGGAAAAGTCAATTGCAATTTTCTTCTTAAAAAATCCCATATTTTTACCTATAAAAATATTATATTTGATGAACAAATAACGAATATCATTGCCTACTTATTAAATCATAAACACGTTTAAGTTCAGTATAGGTAGACAAACCATAAAACATAGCGGGATAATAACCTTCTCTTTCCTTAGCTATATTAAATTGGTTGAGAGGTATTTTCTTTACATCAGCGACCGCCTTAATCATAGCCACATTCTTTCGAAAGAACTCTAAAACCTCTTCTTTTTGTTTTTTCCCCAAACCGTTATAGATTTCAATTATTTGTGCATCGGTTTTGTTTGCAAAGTCAACCGTCTGCTTTTTTGAAAATAAACCCATCCTTAAAACCCTTTCTTTTGATATTAAACATTAAGATTCTTTCAACTCCTGAACTACAACTCAAAATAAAGTTTTTGAGGACCTGAAATATAGTTCAGGAGTTGAGACTATATTTTATAAATTAACCTCTCCAGTGGAAGCAGCCGTTTCTATCGCTAGGACGATTGTATCCGCCATAGCCACCTTCACAGTAGGGTTTACCATCTTTCTTGTCGTTCCAGTTTGCATAAACACAAGTAGAACAGTTTTTGTCAATTTCAAAATGTCCCTTAGGTAACTTTACAACTTTCTTTTCCATATTCGAGTAACCTCCATATGTATAAAAATAATATTTTTAATCTTGTCAAGTCTCAAGATTGTTTACTAAACAATAATTAATTCGTCTTTATCAACAGCTACATCAGCACCATTAAAACATGCTTTATAAACAGTTAATTCATTATCCGGCAAAGTAAAAATCGGGAAATACAAACATTCAACAATTCCTTTTGAAGCATTCATTATTGCCTTGATATACTCAAAATCTGCATCGGACAAATTCTTGGAGCCTGAAAAATGTGTGTGAAATAAACCTAAGAAATCTATATCGTTTTCAGCCCAAATTTCAATTTGTGTATTCAAAAAATCTATATTAGGAGAATACTCAAACTTACAACCAACAGCATCGTCCGCTAAGTCTGCTATCATATCCGTAACAATGCCATCTTGGGTACTACCCAAAATACCCCCCATTTCCATATTCATACTATTTGCAACAGCATAGATCTTATCAAAAATTTCCTGTCGTATTTTCACACTACTTCACCACCAATAAATCTTTAATTAAAAAACAAATCAGATATGTGACCACTTTTTGCAGCCTTCAAATATTTAAGTCGTTTTTTTGCCGGTTCATATCCTTTGTCAGCAGCTTTTCTTATCCATTGTTCTGCTTCATCCAACATTGATACTGATGCATATATTCTTCCGACTGCATCCATAGATTGAGCAAAGCCTAAATTGGCAGCTTCTTTGTAAAAGGTCATAGCAGTTGCAGGAATTTTATTTTTTTCGACATCATCAAAAGCACCTAACTCACACACCCATCCAAGGTTGTGCCATGCCTGAGGAATGTTTCCTAATTTTGCAGCTCCCATAAAATATTTAATTGATTCTTTATACTTTTTCTGTTCCATCAAAATACAGCCTACAAAATAACTTGCACTTCCCACATAAGACAATTTGCTATCAAGACCTAATGCAATAGCACAATCCAAAAAGTCAAAAGCTAATTTATAATTCTTTTCTACTCCTTGTCCTGTGTAATACATTCGTCCTAAATCGAAAGCAGCGTAGCCGTTTCCTGAGTTGATTTTTATTGCCCTATAAAAGCAGTCAACAGCAAGTTGATAACTTTGTTGTACCCCTTGTCCGTTCTTATACATAATGCCCATCATATGCATTGCCTCATCGTTGCCTGCATTTGCCGCTGCAGATATAAACTTAAAGGCTTTATCGTAATCTAACGAATAACCATTTGCACCACGATAATAACACAGACCAAGTTGATATGTTTTATTTCCTACCTTTTCTTCCATATTAATCACATTCCTATGTTCTATTATTTATTTAATAATTCGACAACCATTGTTATTGTATTCATCAAGTATTCGTCTAATGATTTATATGCAATATCCAATATTTTTTCAGGAATCGGATAAATCACCTCAGCAATACTTCCGGCGATAGCAGCAATAGTATCACTATCACCACCTAAAGAAATAGCTAATGAAATAACTTCTTCAAATGAATTTCCTTCTAAAAATGCCATTATCGCTTGCGGAACAGAGCCTTGACAACTAACATCATATTCGTATGAACATCTAATTTCATCCAAACTAAAATTCATATCATAATACTTAGAAACAAAATCCCTTATAAAAGATTTGTTTGCACCTTGTCTAAGGAAGTATATACAGGCAGCAACAATCTGTGCACCTTTAATTCCGTAAGGATGGTTATGAGTTACTTCCGCTGTGCATTTTGCGAGGAATAAAGTTTCTTTTAATGTTTCTGAAATCCACCCCGCATAAGCTACTCTCATTGCAGAACCATTTCCCCAACTGTTATATGGTTTCCTTGTTTCAAGCATTATCCAATCATAAAAGGTTTCTCCATAACCGGATTCAGGATATTTCCTTCCAAAATTTATTAATTCATCTTCTATATATTTGCATATAAGTTTCTCTTCCTTTTCATTTAACTCAAGCGGTCTATCCAATTCGTTAAAAGAATCATATAGTGCTTTTGCAACCGCACAAGTCATAACCGTATCATCTGTAAAAAAGTTCTCTCGTAGTAAAAGTTCTTTTAATGTAGGACAATATTTTATGTTACACCATTCATATGTAGAACCTAAAATATCACTGCAAATTGCCCCCATCATTTTTGTCACTATACCACTTCCTTATTTGGTTAGTAAATGTTTTATGCCTTTTTTAATAAACTGATGCAAATCGTTTTTGACAGATAAAATAATTACATTTAATTTTTCCATACTTACCGGAACAACATCATCTTTTTCAAATAATCTCTTATAATTGATTACACCTTTTTCAATGGTAAAG
>JAZNIJ010000083.1:0-13259 GCA_045577455.1 Eubacteriales bacterium | reverse complement strand
ACGGAGGAATTGAATTTCCTTAAGAGTATCGGTGTATCAAGCTTGGATATATTATCCAAAGATACTCTTACAAGAGGCGAGTTTACCTCGCTTATTATAAATACATTCTATCCTGAAAATATATTTGATGTGAGTGTATGGGGCGAAGAAGTATTTACAGATGTAACTTCTTCTCATCCTTATTATGCAGAAATTAAAGCGGCAAAAGATCTGGAAATAGTAAACGGAACTTTTAATATGGAATTTCTTCCTGACGAAATAATGAATTATCAGGATGCAATAGTTGTTATTATAAAAGCACTTGGACTTAAATATTATGCTGTTGCAAACGGAGGATATCCGACAGGCTATTATGCCGCAGCCGGCAGTTTTGAAATTTTAAAAGGTATATCAAATTCAGAAACCGTTCTTACAGGAGATGTTGCATCCAAACTTATATACAACGCTCTTTTTAGTGCGTATGCAGATGTAACTTCGGTAAATTCGGAGGGCGAGCTTGGACTTACCGTATCGCCTGATAAAAACCTTCTTTTAACTAAATATAATATTTCAAAATATGACGCTAAAGTAATTTCAACTCCGCTTAGTGCGATTGAAGGAGCAAAAACCGAATTGGGCACAGTTGTTTTAAAACTTAATGACGGTTCAAAACTTTCGGTTTATGCAAAGGATAATGATATTCAATTTGAGCTTGGAAAAAAGGTAACAGCGTATGTTAAAAGAAACAAGGATACGGGAAGGGAAGAAATTATATATTACCGCGAATATAAAAATGCAAAGTCGCTTTCCGTTTTCGGCTCTGATATTATAACAGTTACTTCAAACTATGTTGAATACGAGCTTTCATACGGCGAATTCAAAAAAATAAATATAGAAGAGTTCCCTGATGTTTTGTATAACGGAGTTCTTCAGAAAAGATATGATTTTAATTCTTTTAAACCGAAAGACGGTATTGTTACATTTACAGATGCCGACGGAAACGGTAAAGCCGAAACAGTCAGTATAATGAGTTTTAATTATTCGGGTCATACCGATTCAATTGCTAAAAACGACAATCCTGCATGGAATATCGTTGTTGACAGAATAGATATATACGATGAATATATTTCGTGCAAATGGAATCCGAGAAGAAATCTTAATCTTGATTCCGAATATGCTCTTTATACAATAAAATCTTCAGATGATGAAATAAAAACTTTGGAAGATATTAAGTCAGGAGATATAGTATCAGTTGCTATGGCACCTGATACCGTTGACGGTAAAACAATGTATTTTCTTTTTGTTGAAAGAAATACACTAAACGGTATGTTTTACGGGGTTAATTCTTCCGAGCATATCATAACCTTAAATTCGGTTGATTATAAAGTTTCTTCATCTGTATATTCAGTAAGGCAGGGATATTATAACGGTCTTACCTCGTTTAGCGATTTAACCGTAAGCCTTGATGTATGCGGTAAAATAGCCTATATGTCAGATTTGCAGAAAATAACAAATAATTATGCTTATCTGATTTCCGCTAAGGTAAATAATATCGGTCCTTCAAGAAAACTTGTTGTTAAAATTTTAGAGGGAACAAATTCGGTAAATACATACGAAGTATCCGAAAAAGCAAAAATAGACGGCAAAACTTCAAATACTGCAGACGGGCAGTATACTTTGCTTACAACCCGTCCTGATAATTACGGCAAATGGATAAACAGTAAAACGGGGTTGCCTTATGAAGACGGGATTTCAAGACCTGTTATAGTTAAATTCAATAATTTAAATGAAATTTCAAGCATCAATACCGATACACCTGATTATATGACTGTTGATGAGAGAGTTTCAAACGGTTATATTCTAAAATCAAGTGACGAAAGAAATATATATACCGATGCCAACTCAATCGGATATTCCAACGAGGAAGTATATGATAATACAAAATTAAAAGCGGGTTACCGTTCTCCGAGAACAGATTTGTACAGAAAAGATTCATCAACTGTTCAGGGTAAATTTTACATAACATCAAATACCTATATATTCAGAGTACCCGATATTGATACATCAGGATTTAATGATTACGGTATCTATTTATCAAATCCTGGAAACAACAAAGCTCTTTCTTATGATGCTTTAAAAACATTTGAAATGGAAAAAGATGAGTCTAACTACAAAGTTGTTTTATCCGATACACTTATAAATGAATATAAATATGATATTCAGGCATATAATGTTGACCCTGACACAGGCATAGCGGAAATGGCGGTGTTAAGAGGTATAGATGTCAACACTGTAAGCGATGACGGCGATAAACTCGAACTTGCGGTATATCTTGATAAAAATAAATATTATGACGCCGATACACAGGAAGAAAAAACCAAAATTTATTATACTGTTGACGGTGTAACAAAACTTTCAGCAATTTATGATAAAGAGGGGATGCACCCTGCTTATGATTATATAATAAACGGGTCATCAAAAACCGAAAATTTCTTTGAGTCGGATATAAAAGCTTTGGAAAAAGGAGATATTATCCGCGTATCCTTAAACGGAGACAGACTATCTCATATAGAAAGAGCAGTTATTATTAAAGACCTTGAAACATCATATTCTTCTCTGGCAAAAACAAGAATGCCTGAGGGTTATTTCTTTACAAGCGGAAGAATATGGTACGATGTATATAAAAGTTCAGGAGGAACAACAGGCTCATACGGAAAATATATTCTTATTCCCGATAAAACAAACGGTTCTTTTGTCCATTGTATAATGGGAGGTGAAACAAGCAGTACACAGGGATCTTCTGCAACTTATACACTTTCCGATATTGATATCGACGATCCTGCAAGTTATGTAACTTTAGGGGTTGACTTTATGACTGTTAAACCAAGCCTTATTACACTATACAGAAAATCAGACGGAACAATTACCGATGTAAAAGTCGGGGAAGGAAGTTTGAATGATTTAAGAACTTTAGAAGAAGGCTATTCGGTTAAAGATGCAAGCAGAGTGATTTTCAAAAACAGAGATTTAATTCCTACCCAGATTATCATAATCAATTATGAAAATGTGCAGTAAAGGAGAGGAAACAATGAAAAAAATTATATCGTTAATTTTAAGTATAAGTGTTATGCTTTCAATGTTTGCTTATTCTGCGTGTGCGGAAAATACACATTGGGCATATAATTCAGCACAGGAGCTTGTAAATAAAGGTATTGTTTCAGGATATTCTGACGGAACATTAAAACTTGATAACAACATTACCCGTGCAGAATTTATAAAAATAATAAATAAATCTTTTGGTTATACGAAAAAAGCAGATGTTTCATTTCCTGATGTTGCCGATAATGAGTGGTATTATGAGGATATGTTAATAGCTAAAGGCGAAGGGTATATTTCGGGAGATAATAACGGTAACGCAAATCCTGAACAAAATATTACCCGTGCGGAAAGTTCGGTTATTCTTGCAAGAATTTTTAAATTTGATACAACAAAAAAAGATGCTGATATTTCTGACCTTAATGAAATTCCTGACTGGGCAAAAGGTGCAATTGTTGCTCTTTTTGATAAGGGTATTATAAAAGGTTATGACGATGGCTCGTTTAAGTATAATAACAACTTAACAAGAGGCGAAGGTTTCACGCTAATCGGCAAAGTGCTTCCTTTAATCGGAAATGATTCTGAGGAACAGGCAAAAGAAGATGCACCGTCTGTAAAGGAAGAACAGGTTAATGTTTCCGTAAGCACCGGCTCCGGCGGTGGAGGAGGCGGAGGGGGAGGCGGAATTATATACAATCCTCCCGTTATAACTTCCGCAGCTACTCCTGTGCTTAAAAACAATCCTGACAGCGGAAAAAATAAAATAGCATGGAATGAGTGTACAGGTGCAGAAAGTTATAATATTAAAATTTGCTTAGATAACGAGAATGATTATTTTATAAATAACTACAATGGGACTTCTGTTGATTTGACAAACGATTTTGCTTTGATTGCAAAGGAAAGAACCAATGCGAGTGAAATATTTACTGTTTATGTTATGGCGAACGGTAAAAATAATATTTCTGATAGCGGATATTCTGAACCAATTCAGCTTGTGGTTGAATTCTCAAGTCTTTCGACACCTGTTATAAAGGTAAGAGATGGATTCGCAGGTGGTATTCACAGAGCAATATTTGCTTGGGATCCGGTTGATAGTGCATCAGGCTATGAGATAAAAGTTATAAATTCCGATGGAACAGAAGCTGATAACGGTTACACAATTGATTCGGATTTAAGAGAAGTTGTTATCCCTGACACATCAATTTTTGACAGCGAAACAAAAGTTTTATTTGTTGCATTGTCTGATGCACCTGATGTTAAGAATTCTTTGCCTACAGAAAAGAAAATCCCTGTAAGTGAAAATATATCTTCAGACTCAGAAACTCAAAACGGAAGTAAAAATAGTCCGTGGGTTATAACAAATGCTGAACAACTTTATGCAATAGGTGTGGATGGAAATCAATATGGATATAAGCTTTCTCATCATTATGTTATTACAAATGACATTACAATTACAAAACCGATCGGAACAGGTGAAGGCGCTCTTTCAGGTTCTATAACAGGTAAACTTAACGGAACCGATTATAAACCTACAATAAGGTTTAATGTTGGTAAGAGTGATTCTCCGCTTGAATATCAATATAAAAAGTTTGGATTTGTACCTGAACTTGATAAAGGAGCTATAATTTCCAACCTGAATTTTGACGGTGAAATTTATATAAAAAATGGTTCTGATTTATATGTTGGTGCAGTTGCCGGCACTGCTAAAGAAGGTGCAATTATCGAAAAATGTACCAATCATACGATTATATCTTCTACCGGTTATGTAGGAGGAATGTTAGGTTATTCTGATAAAGTGACTGATATTAACAATTGTGCTAATTTTGCGCCTTTATATACAACCGGTTCTAATGCAGGCGGTATTATCGGTTGTGGCAGAGGAACCATTACTAAATGCTATAATGAAGGTACGATAAAAGGAAATAAAGTTGTTGGAGGTATTGCAGGAGACTTTAGATATGCTACTGTAACGCAATGTGCCAACAAAGGAAATGTATATGCTTTTAGTGATGTTGCCGGTGGTATAATTGGTATGTCATCATCCAATGCTGATATTACAATTTCGGAATGTTTTAATACAGGAGATATATATTCACCTTCATCCAAACCATCGGCAGGTGTTGTATCAGGTAAAGTAACGATTGGAAAGGATACCGTGTATTCAATAAATGATTTTTATAATACCGGATGTGTATATAATGCAGTATATGATGAAAACGGAGAAGTAACAGACTCTGAAAAGAGTATGAATTCTGCATTTGTATATGAACTTGGTAAATCAGCTTCGTTCTTTAAATATAAAATAAACCGATTGTATTCAGTTATCCCTTTAGCAAATTATATTAAAAACTTTACTGATGAAAAAACTTTGCCGTATGCGGCGGAAATTTCGTGCGATGATGTATATTTTCTTGGTGAATGGGCAGGGGATAATTCCTATATCGGTACAGACAGGCTTGGTACATCTTTAGATGGAAATGCACTTTCAGAACTTATTGAAAATGATAATGAATTTAAAGAATCTGATGTATGGACTGTGGTTGAAGGTTACGAATATCCTCAGCTTAAAGAAAATCCGCATCTTCACAGTAAGGAAGTAATTCCTGCACTTAAAAATTACAGCTTTGAAACAGCTGTTTCTGAGGGTATATATAGTATAAAATACAACTGGACTTTACCTCAGGGCATTAAAGAATTAAAGATTAAAGTTGTCAATAACACAAGAATAGAAAATGTTACAGGTACAAATGAAGAAGGATGGATTATACTTGATTTTGAAAACAGTAATGCAAACGGATTTGTTTTAGAAAATGTAAAACCTGATTGTTACTATGAAATATTTATAAAATCAATATTTTCTGAGGATGGAACTGATTATTATCAGGAAAATTATGAACATTTTATTGCGAATTAACACAATAAGGGTTCTCCGAAACTCTTAAGTCGATGATTTTTGGATTTCGTGAGGTTCTTATTCTAAGTGTGTAAAATAAGAAAGGAAGCATTATGAAAAAGAATTTTTTATCTATAATACTTGTTGTTTCTATGCTTTTTTCTCTATTTGGTTTTCTTCCTGTTATGGCAAATGAACTTACTTTAGAAGATGGTGTTTATAAAATTACATCATCAGATCAGTTTATGAAGATTACTGATATGAATGCTACTTACTGGATACTAAATGATATAGTTTTACCTGAAAACTATGTTCCTATCGGAACTTCGGATAATCCCTTTAATGGTAAAATTATAGGAAAATCAAATGACGATACAAAAAAGATAACAATTACCGTTTCGCTAAACACTCAGGGAACTGCCGCACTTATAGCAAATATGGCAGGGGGAATCGTATCAGATATTACTCTTGAAGGAACTGTTAAAACAAATAACAGAACAGTAGCTGCAGGGTTTGTTGGATATATGACAGGCGGTAAAATAGAAAATTGTATTAACCGTGCAAATATAAGTTCCAATTACAATGGACCAAGCAGTATATATCTTGGCGGTATTGTAGGACTTATTAAAACAGCAGCACAAACTTCTGTTATATCATGTGAAAACTACGGGGAAATTTCATCGCCTGATTCTTCCTACGGAAGTGTAGGAGGAATTTTGGGAGCATCATATAACGGATACACTGTTATAGATTCTTGTAAAAACGAAGGTAAAATCAATGCAGGAGCAGATTTTGCGGGCGGTATAACAGGTATTGCATACAGTGATATTATAAACTGTGCAAATTTTGGCGATGTTATAAATTCCGCAGGAGATTCGTCAGGAATTTGTGTCAGAACAAATCTTTCGATTTCCCGTTCCTTTAATACAGGGAATATAAAAGCTGAAAAAAATGCATCAGGGATAGCGCAAAATGCTAAAATTGATGTATGTTATAACTCAGGAAAAATAGAGGGCTATAAATCTGCAGGTATTTCTTTAGACGGAACGGTAACCCATTCATATAATATCGGAGAAATTTCAGGCTCTTTTATTACAATTTCAGTTTCTTCAAACAGCCATAAAAGTAATTATGCACTTAATGAAAATGGCCTTACTGAAGAAAATATGAAGGATATTACCACTTTTCCTGAATTTGATAAATCTATGTTTCGTATAGATGATGAGGCAGAATATAAATATCCTCAGATTTATGCAAATCCTTATGGCACAATTATGAAGGATTATCCTTCATTTAATCCTGATCGAATAATTTTTGAGGCAGAGGATCTTGAAATTTTTGATGCATTTTTTGTAGAAAATGATCCCGATGCATCAGGCGGAAAGGTCGTTTCACCTGTAAAAGGTATGAATGTAACTGAATCAAAAGATGTTGAAAAGCCCGGATTAAGTGTTGAATTTCTTGCACCGGAAGATGGAAAATACTTTGTATGGATAAAAGTAAAAGTTCTTGATAACGGCGGAGATACTATACACGTTGCAAAAGACAAGGAAGCCTATAAAAAACAACAATTTTCAATAGATCCTGACAATTATATCTGGTTCAGAGCATACAGCAGCGAATTCACAAAAGGAGTTCATAAGGTATCTTTCTATCCAAGAGAAAGAAAACTTATGATAGACAAAGTTGTTATAACCAATAAGGCATCGTCTTCGGTTTATGATGATGGAGAATACAAAGAAAGTGGAGAGGATAAGCTTTTCTTCCCGATTCCATCTGTTAAGCCGGAAAAAGGAGAGCATCCGAGGGTTCTTTTAACTAAAGAAGATATACCACAAATACGGGAAAATGGAAACCATCCAGAGCATCAGCCAACATGGAACAAAATGTTAAGTTATGCAAATAGAACTGATGTGACCGGAATTTTACCTCCTAATACAGGTGAAAATAATCATAACGAACTTGCTCTTAATGTTGCTAAATGTGCAGCAATGGACTATATTATAAACGGTAATACGGAAAATGGGAAAAAAGCAGTTTCTATAATTTTGAATTATTTAAAAACTGTTGAGTATACTTCAACAGGTGATTATAATACCGTAAGTAGTACTGTTTTCAGTGTAGCACTTATTTATGACTGGTGTTACGATTTCTTTACAGCGGAAGATAAGGAATTTATTATCGATAACATTATATTCTTAGCAAGCAACTACTACGAGATAGGGTGGCCTCCCGTTCTTCAGACTGCATGGGGTGGCCATGGTTCAGAAAAGCAACTTATAAGAGATCTTGTGGCTTTTGGTATTGCATGCTATGATGAAAATCCTTATATTTATAATACTGCTGTCGGAAGGCTTGAGCAGGATTATCTTCCGGTAAGAAAATATTTCTTGTACAGCGGTCAGAAACCTTTGTATGGTTCTAGTTATGGACCATACAGAATGGACGCTGATGCAACTACACTTCATATGATGGGTAAATTAATCGATGGTAAAAACTATTGGGAAAATGATAACTTAAGATATATTCCTTACTGGTATATATATGCAACCCGTCCTGATGGTTTCTATATGGTTGATGGTGACGGATCTTTTGACAAAAAGGCAAATCCAACTGAACTGGGAGATCATGGTGCAGATACTTTGTACTCGATGATTGGTTCATGGTATAAAGATGGTTATATAAAATATGCTTTCCTTAATGAAAGAGAAAAATTAGATCCAACAAGATGGATTGAATTTTTGGTAATAAATGATCCGAATATTGAGCCAATTCCACATGATAATTTGCCTCTTTCAAGATATTTTCCATATCCTGCAGGGGAATATATAGCCAGAACAGGTTGGAAAATGGGTAAAAATTCAGATGATGTTGTTGTTACAATGAAATTAAATCTGGCAACAATAATTGACCATAATCATATTGATACAGGTGAATTTGAAATATATTATAAAGGCGCTCTTGCAGTTGACTCGGGTTATTATCAGACCGTAAGAAGCGGAGAAGAAAATAATGTTTTTGGTACATTATATTGGAATAACTATTATAAACAAACAGTTGCACATAACTGTATGCTTGTGTATGACCCTAATGAGCCACTTACTAATTTCAAGTATTCTTCAAGCTCAGAGATTGTTACAAATTCAGGAGGGCAGTTGGTTATTCCGGCAGGGAATAAATATGAATATCCTGATGAAACAGAAGCTATGAATTATAGTGAACAACCCGGACTTAATAACAGTAAACTATTAGGTAATGAACATGGTCCCGATGAGCAAAAACCTGAATATACATATTTAAGTGGTGATATTGCACGGGCATATTCTGATAAAGTCAAAGATTATGAAAGAAGTTTTATGTTCTTAAATCTCAAAGAAGACAATCCTGATATTCCTGCAGTTTTAATAGTATTTGATCATGTTGTTTCCAGTAATCCTGAATTTAAGAAAACTTATCTGCTTCACGGAGCAAACGCTCCTCAGATTAATGGAACAAGAACTGTTCTTAAGCGAACAGAACTTGGTTATAACGGGAAACTTGTAAATGACACCTTACTTCCAAAAGCAGATAATGTTAAAATTACTCAGGTAGGTGAACATCCAGATGAATTCTGGGCAGGGGATAAGCTTTTTAAAACTTTTCCTTATTCGGGTAATAACGCAGAGCAAGGAGGAATAAGAACTGAGATAAGCCCTCTTACACCAAGTGAGGAAGACTATTTCTTGAATGTTATGCAGGTATCTGATGCTGATTCACAAATCGAACCATTACAGGCAACTCTTATTGAAACAAATACTCATAAAGGCGTAAAGATTGCTGATCGTGTTGTTTTGTTTGGGATGACAAAAGAAAAAATTGCTTCAGATGTAACATTTAATTTTGATGGTGATGGTGAATTTAAGATTACAGTTGCAGGTTTAAAGGAAGGTACGTGGGAAGTAAAAAAAGATTCATCCTTAATAAAAGATGCGGTTGTTACCGAGAGTGGAACGATCGCAGAGTTTAAAGGCGAAAGTGGAAATTACACACTGACTTATAAAAATGAAAATTCTGTAAGAGAAAAAGTTGAAGTATCCTATGAGTATATAGAAGCGCCAATAAAAATAAGGGTTAATAATTTCTATGTTCACACAGAAAATCCGTTTGTCGAAAACGGAAGAGTAATGGTTCCTCTAAGAGGCGTTGGTGATGCACTTAATGCAAAAATAACATGGAATGAGGAAACAAATACAGCAGTAGTTGAAAAATACGGAAGAATTATTGAAGTTAAACCTGATTCAAATACTGCATATGTTGCAGGACATAAAAAAACACTTGATGTTCCGGCAAAAATTGTTAATGGAACAATATTTGTTCCTCTAAGATTTATATCCGAGTCATTATATGCAAATGTTAAATGGTATGATTATACTAAAACTGTTGTTATATCTGATAATTTTTCTCCCCCACTTGAGGGTTATATAGGAGTTGCAGCAGTTGATTGGGATGCAGGTAATCTTGCTGAAGAAGGAACTACCGGATATGCTACTATAGACAACAATGATGCAACGGCTTTTGTAACTCATATGAATGAAGAAGGCAACAAATGGCTGAAGTACGACTTTGGGGAAGTTGTATCTGTTGACAAAATGGAAATCTTATGGACCCTTCCGCATCAGAGATATTTTGTATATGATGTATTATCATCCGAAGACGGCGTTAACTGGACAACTCATGTTCTTAATGCGAAATCCGAGGTGGTTTCTCAGGAAAAATCCAATGAATTTCAAGTTGTAGATTTTAACGGTATAATTAAGGCAAGATATATTCAGCTAAATGCCTATAGAAACACCAAACACCATGCAGTAAATATTAAAGAAGTAAGGTTTAAATAAAATATCAAAAATTATTTTTTACAATCAATTTACATAATTTTTAAAAGTTTATATTTTATATCTTTGCTAATATTATACTGTAGCAATATAAACAGTTACATATTATGAAGGGAGGAAACATGAATGAAAAAGATAATATTTTTACTGCTTGCAATTTTCATTGTTACATCTTCTTTTACAGGTTGTCAGAACAGATCGTCTGAACTTGATTTTGACATTGCAACAAAAGAAGAACTGGACCCTGCCAAAATAGGTGATTACAGTACGTTGAAATTACCTATTGATACAAAGGGTACAACCATTACAATGCTTTGCTCAACTGACGTTACAACCAATAATGACAGTGTAGTTATTAAAGAGTTGAGAAGACGTACAGGTCTTAATGTTCAGGTTATGGCAATCCCTGTATCGGCATACAAGGAAAAAGCAAAAGTTTTAGTAGCATCTAAAGACCAGATGCCTGATACAATTACTCCAAGCGGATTTACAGTTCCTGAAATTAACGATTTAGGTGCTCAGGGTGCTTTTGTTAATGTTATGGAATATCAGAATGAGCTTCCTAACTTTAAAAAAATTTATGTTGACGAAGCAGAAAAAAGAAATGTCGCAGGAAATCTTAAAAATTTAATGGATTCGGAAGGCAGACTTTTTGCTTTTCCCACTTATGATATCAGCCGAGATGTAAACCATGGTATGCTTTACAGAAAAGATATCTTTGATAAGCACGGGCTAAAAATGTGGAATGATAAGGATAGTTTTCTTAATGTTTTAAGAGAACTTAAAAAGTTATATCCGTCTTCAACTCCTTTTGCATCTAAAACAGGTACAAATATTTTAAGAGATTTAGGTTATAGCTGGGGACTTAATGGTTTCAAACCTTATTATAACGAAGAAGAAGGCATTTGGAAATATTCCTGTGTTGTCCCTGAATTCAAAGAAGTTTTGGATTTTGTGAAAATAATGTATAAAGAAGGGCTTATCGACCCTGAATTTATAACTGCTACGCAGGCGGCATGGACACAGAAAATGACACAAAAAGATAAAGCCTTTGTCACATGGGACTGGATAGGCAGACTTGATATGTTCAAAGAACAGACAAAAGATATAATCCCTGAATATGATTTAAGATATGCATATCCTATTGGAGGAAAAGTTATGACGCCCGAAAGAACAACGAGTGGTCCTTCTATTAAAAAAGGTAAAAATGATCTTCTTGCACTTAAACTTTGCGACTATTTACTTTCAGATTCAGGCGCTCAACTTATGACAATGGGTATTGAAGGTGTTACATATAACTTAAGAGAAGATGGTAAAGCAGAATATGTTGGTCACGAAGGTGAGAGAGGTGTCGGTATAACCGAACTTGAATCTGAATACGGACTATATATTCAGAATTTATGCAGAAGATTTGACAGAAGAAGTTCATATTATGACTTTACTGAAAGAGAACAGGAAGCACAGGATATGATGAATAATAAAGAAGGCGGAGGGTATATGCCTCTTGATCCTGTACTTTCATTTACACCTGAAGAAATCGATATTTATTCTCAATACACAACACAAATTATAAAAGCAGCAGAAGAATTTGCGGTAAAATATATCCTGTCTGATAATTATGGCGAAAAAGAATGGAATGAATGGTTAATCAAAGCAAAATCTCTTGGTACAGATACTGTAATTGAACAATATAATAAAGCTCAGATAAGATATGATGCTTTATAAAAAAAATATGGAGGTGTGTTTAATGAAATATGTTAAACCCGAATTAAAAACCAATGTTTTCTGTATTCAGGAAACAATTGCAGATGGCGGACTTGGTCAGTGGCTCGACGACCAGAATTTTGACGCGTCTGCAGCAAATAATATCACAACCTATGAGGTTAATTCTTAAGAAAGGAAGGAAGAAAATTATGAAAAGATTTTTATCACTTATTTTAGCAGTTATAATGGTTTTATCAGTTGCTTCTCTTCCTGCCTTTGCAGCGGAAGAAAACTTTACAGTTGATGGCACAACAATCAGAATATTTAATCAGGCTGGTTGGGACGAAGCTTTTACAACATATAATGAAGCAGGTAATACAATATATGTTGAATGTGATATTGAAATTACTGCTCGTATATCGGAACTAAAAGCAAGTCTTATTGGTAGTAAAGGAGAAAATAACGAAAAACCTGTTATTACTCTTGATGGAGTTTCTTGGTTTCAGAACTTTAAAACTGCAAATATAACTTTAAGTAATTTTATTATTGAATCAAAGAATGATGCAACTCTTGATTTAACCAGCGCTTCTTATCATGGTATAATTGCACAAACCGTTAGTGCGAATGACATTCAAGTTTCAAATATTATAAACAATGTATCTGCAACTGCAGGAAGTAATGCTTATTCTTTAGGGTTAATAGGTTCTACAAATAAA
>JAZNIJ010000082.1:0-7180 GCA_045577455.1 Eubacteriales bacterium | reverse complement strand
CTTTCATCTTCTTTTTTATGTGAAATAAAAACTTTCATCACTCTCCCCCTTTCTTTATATTATTAATTAGGTTTACTTAAACCAGATTAGCTTTTACCAAACGCCAATACTGTTTTCCTATAGCGGTCAACTCGCATGCTTTTGATTTCATTGCAGCAAAATACATGTGTTGTTCACCTACTGGTACAACCAACCCAATCCCTTCTAATTTCTGTAAATCAGAAAATATTTTTACATTTACTTCATCTGCGTAAGGTTCAACTACTTGATGATGTACATCAAGTGAATTAGTTGGTTCAAACGAAGGATCAATATTCATTTGGGAATTTTCAGTAGAAAAATACTCACAAATTTTTCTAATAACCGAAACGTCCACTTGTGGAATAACATCTCTTATGGAAGTAAAGCTAGTTACATTCGTCTTAAATACAGGACGTTGGTTCCAAGAACCAAGAGCTTTATCTATATACGCATATAATCCACCAGGTGAAATATGCCCAGTTATATCAGCTGCACCTCCAGACAAAGCTTCTATAAGTAATGTAGTGAATAATCCATGTCCATTAACCTCCACTGAGGTTTCAAATGATCTACTCGCAGTAAGGATAGTAACGCCTTCATTAATAGTCGCAGTATTTTGATTACCACTATTAATCCCACCCATAAAACCAGAATAACAACTATCAAGTATTATAATTTTATTTTTGCACTGTGAGTTATTTGCAATTGTCAACACATCTTGCAAGGAAACTCCATAATCGAATTCCGAATAATCTGGAGTAACAAGATAACCACCTATGGAATCAATATGTCCATGCCCCGAATAATAAAACAATGCAACATCTGCATCTCCAGAAAAACATTGATAAATCAATTTCAACAACTCTGCCTTTGTACTAACATTTTCAACTAATTTAGTGTCAAAATTTGGCCTTCCATCCTCGTGATTTTTCAGCAATTTATCTATAACTTCCGCATCGTTGCAACATCCCCTTAAAGGACATTGTGCATAATTATCAATACCAACTACAAGTGCTTTTCTCATTACTATACCCCTTCAATTTCTACAAAATAAGTTCATTTAATTATAGATATGAATCTATAATTAAAGTTTGTTAAAATGCAGATTAATTCATCTACAAATTTATTATGATTGTTAATACCAACTCTTTTCAATACTACTTACAAAAATGTGACTTTTTTTGACAAAAATGCAAATAATGAAATATAAAAAACAACCCGCACCATAGCTGCTATTGCTACGATGCGGGTTACAAAGTTTATTTGGTTATTCATTTAGATATATTCTATATCTTTCAACAAACTCCTCATACTCGTCTTTCTCTGTTATCCAAACGATAACTGGGTATTCTTTTGCATCGAGTTGAGTTAGTGCTTCAAAGCGGTGGTTGCCGTCACAGAGTTCAAAGCTGTGGTCGACAAAATGAACTATCAGCGGTGGCATATCGTCATTTGATTGAAGTATTTTCTTTAATGATTGCACTCTTTTTTCAAACCACTCTGCATTAACCTGATATTTCATATTATCTTCTGGACCACAACAACGAGAAAACAAAGACAATGGCATTATAAGTGGTCCTAAATAATACCTTGGAAACAGTTTCAAGCCATCCGAAAATGCCTTGTTGTGACCATCAGAAAGCAAGAATAAATGCACCCAATCTTCAAGCCTGTTTGCACTTGCGAATTCTTTTGCAGACGATAAAGAGCATCTGTATTTCAATTCTTTGCTTTCATTTTTGCTATAAACAATTTTCTTGATTGAATCAATAGACAGTGAATATTCATCTGCGAGATTTTCAATAGTTACACCTTTTATAAACTTATCTTTAATCTCCTGATTTCTTTCTTCAAGATATCTCTTATAACCCGAAGTTTCACCCCAGGAACGCTTTCCTATTGTTTCAGGTACGTAAATAAGTCTTCCTGCTGCAAATTTCTGCACTCGTTTCAGTAAATCTTCTGGCAAAATGTCCGCAGCATTTTCATATTTCATTGTTTTCAATACTTTTGAAGTTTGCTTTTTATCCACTTATCAACTTGCTCTGCTGCTTGTTCAGGAGTAAGGTTTGAAGTGTCAATTAAGTCAATCTTCGGTTCAGTTTTGTCGTGATTTTCTTTCAACCAATTATTAAACTGCATTGAAGAATTAATCCAGTTTTCATCGGTAACTTTTCTATCCTTGGTTATTCTCTTCATCATAGTTTCATTATCACAAACAACCGCAAGATAGTAAGTATCTGAAAACAATTCTCTTTCTGGAAGATTTTCAAATTGCTTTGGTGTACACGCACCACACACAACACAAGGCATACCGATTTGTGAAATATTAGCACAAAGCTTCATCCACATTCTGCGGTACGCTCTGTAATCATCTTCCGGTGTGTTGTAAATATCATTCCAGGTTATGTCACTTTCAAGAACAATGTAGTCTTTTTCATTTTTGAAAAGTTCATTACAAACAGTCGATTTACCTGCACATGATGCTCCTGTTATAGAAAACAACGGCATTTTTTTAGTTGGATTCATATTATCACTCTCCTTTATTTTTCATTTATTGTAGCATTATTGATTGTGAGTGTATATGTAAAGAATGGTTTAAACTAATCTCGACATAAGTCTTTACGATACATAACTTCAACAGCATCATAAGAAATCTGTGTGTTATCTGCAAGTTCAAATCCATGCTTTTCGTAGAATGTACGAGCACGAGTGTTCTTTTCAAATACCCAAAGTATAACACTGTCATATTCCGAATTTTGAATTTCTTTGAGAATATGATTCATCATCATTGAGCCATATCCTTTGCCTTGATTTTCACTCAAACTGTGAATACAGATAAGTTCTGCACAATCTGAGAACAGAGGATTCCTTGCTTTGCTCCAAGCTGCGATACAATGCGGTTTAGCATCTATTTCAAGAATTGATATTTCTGAATAATTGGATTTTAAGATATTTAGATACATTTCCTGTGCTTTATTTACATCCGTATATTTTATCAAATCATTTGCTGAAATTATATCAGCAAACGATGTTTTCCATGATTCAGTCTGAATATATGCAAGTATCTTTTCGTCACCAATTTTTGCTTTTCTTATTTTGGTTTTCATATGATTCATTATAAACTCAATCTTCTGATTATCCTGCTTTTCTTTCACGTTCATCCTATAACCATCTTGTGAAGATTTTTGATAAACTTTCAGATATTGCTCCAATGATAAAAGCATAAATTTTGTTCCTGATACATTTCTGATTTCAATATCACAAATATCAATATCTGCAAAATCTTTCAATCCGTCAATGGAAGCATAGGAATAATCAACACCTTCCTTACAAAATGTGTGTTCGTGTTCATCAATTAACTCATATCCGTGACTTTCCAGAAACAATTCAAACTCAACCCATTTATCACCAGTAACAAATGCTTTGGGAATAAGTATGTCAATATCATCTGCATTTAATGATGAATTCGTTAAAACTTCTAACCCTAACGAGCCATAAAGCAATGGAACAATATTAAATTTGTCATTAAGCATTTCTGCATTTTGTAAAAAGTAATCAAACTTTGTCATATTTTCACCTTATATATCCTCTGTCGCTCCATATCCCCACGATATGCAAAATAATGTTTTGGTGGTTTTACTACCTCAATAAGCTGAGCACCAAGTTTTTCAATTGTCTTATATGAAGCAATATTACTTTCGTCACAAGTCAATATCAGTTCACCCATATTGTGTGCTTTAGCAACTTGCAAAACAAGTTTACTCGCTTTATATGCATAATTGCTACCACGATATTCTTTATCTATTTCATAGCCGATATGTCCGTTGTAATACGAATGGTAATTGTTACCTATACGAATACTGATTTTACCTACCACAGTTTCATCTACATAAATATCATAATAGTAGAATGGTAATAACTCATCGTTCCCCTGATATTTTTGAGAAATTTCAAGAGTAATTTCATTATCAGACAAAATATCAAAATCATTTAAAAATCCAAAACTACTCATTTATATCACCTTGATAAATAACATCTATTTCATCAGCATTCGGCACTTCAAATATTGAAGCACATTTTTTTGCAAAACGTTCGTCAACATAATAAGCAGTTGTTTCTTCGGCTACTATTGCACTATTCCTTTTCTTTAATCGTTCCTTCCAAGTTTCATCGCTTATGTCAATGTAATAAATTTCACATTCTATATTTTTACTTTTGTAAAACTCTTTGGCGTAATCTCGTTCTTCTTTCGTCCAAAAACCCCAATCAAGAACGACATTTATTCCTGATTCAATAAGCTCAATCGATTTTTCAAAAAGGTATTTTTCGGTTCGTTCTACATATGTGTCATGATTTTCCCCTGCATCACGTCCGAACAAAGCGAGTGTTATTTCATCAACTGAAAGCAATATTGCATTATTTTCTTTGCAAAGTTTCTGGGCATATGTAGTTTTTCCACAACAAATCTTGCCACATATTAAAATTACTTTTGACATAAATAACTCCTATTTATAATTCTTTTCTAAAACATATAACTCGATTAGCTTCTTCAAATCCTATCGCCATATGGAAATTAAAACTATTTGTGTTATCAAGTTCGCAATCACTTGCGAATTCTGTACATCCTTTTGATTTTGCCCACAACTCACATTCGTGTACTAATTCTTTGGCATAGCCTTTGTGTTGATATTCCTCTTCAACAAAGACACCTTCTAAATATCCTACTGGGGATGAATGTGTTCCTTCAACATAATCGTGGCGAAGTTGACATTGCGCAAAACCTACCGGTGTTTCACCGACATACTTTATAAAACACACAGCGTCATTATTTTTTAAAACTTCAGCAAAATCAGATTCAAGTTCTTCCAATGTATGATTACTCCACATTTGAATAGCAAGTTCTGCTAATATTGGCGATTCTTTTTCCGTTGCTTTTAATATCATAAATTGCACTCCTTTACCCAATACATTTTTTATTACACCCCATGCACCGATAAGTTTTTCTATACTCCAACCGGCATTTGCAGGGGAAGTGGATGGTAGACATATTGCATCCCTCTTGATTATGTCACAAATGTATTTATTATAATATTTTTCAGCGGTTTTACCGTTAACAAAAATCTGCTTTATATCAGCATTCTTAAGAATTTCTGTAAGGTCATTTGCTACTACATTTTTAATTGAACTATCGGAGCTACCTGTAATATCGCACGATGCAATTACATCCCACAAAGCAATATGATTTTCGTGCAAAAAATTGCTTTTGTCTTTAATAGTTACAGGTACTTCTGTCTCCATAACTGCAGACATAACTTTCCAGAATCTGTTTTGTGGATGACCGTAGAAAAACATTTGCTCACGTGATTTCACAGATGGGAAACTACCAAGAACAAGCACTTTTGAGTTTTTGTCATATAAGGGTGGGAATGGGTGATTCAGCATTTATATACTCCTCATAAATTCTTCTACCTGCTGTTTTGTTTTCAAAACAACAGTTTTATCCTTGTACTTATCTGCGATTCCAGCATAATAACTTCGTCTTTCCTTATTTCTGCAACCGAATAGCGTGAATTTTACAAACCACCAATTCATATCGTTGGCATAGCCGTCTTTTCTACGGCTCTTTGTTCGTTTAACAGCACGGAAAAAGCAAGTCATTCTCGGAAGTTGAAGCAAAACTATTTTATCTGCCTTTTGCAGTCGCTCATCTATCATCAGATATGTATAGTATCCGTCAATAAGCCAATCTTCTTGTGCCATAAAGTCTGCAACTTTGGGCAGTACAATAGAATCATCAATCGGCTTCCATTCCTTGTCCCACTTGATATCATCAAGGTGAAGAACAGGGATATTTTTCTTTTCAGCTATATATTCGGACAAATATGTTTTACCACTTCCGGCATAACCTAAAACTGCAAATTTCATTTCCTTCTCCTCTGTTGATTTGCTTTTACTTTTGTTGTTTTTCGTCTGTAATAATGTGTAATATTTCCGTGTTTTTATCACTTAAATATGCCTTAAGAAATGTGGGATAAACAGTATGATTATCAAGTTCATCAATGGGTATCCATACCATATTTTCTCTTACGCCTTGAGTATAGCTGTCGCTATTTAAATCTTGGTTGCCTGTAGCTTTCATAAGAAAATATAGTGCTATTTCATGACAGTTTAGATCCTTGAAAAACTCACTTGAATCAGTGAAAAAGTTTTCGTGAATAACTGCTAAACGGTCGACCTCATAATGAACTCCTGTTTCTTCAAAAACCTCACGAATAACAGCATCCTCTGCTTTTTCACCCATTTGTACGCCGCCACCGACAGAGTAGAAATACTCAACCTTATCATTAGTCGCAAGCAATACACAATCGTTTTCAACAATAATTGCAGCCGCACGGTATCTGAACCAATTGTTTTCTTTTGTAAATCCGCAATCAAACATGTTTAATTTCTCACTTTCAAGCATTTTTCATTATCCACTTTACAGACTGTTTCCAATCTGTCAATAGTTTTTGTTTCTAAAACCATAATATTTTTATTCATTATCTCAAATATCCTTCTTCTTTAAGCCAGTTAGTGTATCTTCTTTTTTGTGTATCAATCATTTTACCCGAATTAACAAACTCAATAAATTCATTTTCGCTAATCCATTTGAAAGATATTGTTTCACCTGTTTGTAATTTTATATTATTCTTATTACAATCGGTAGTACATAAAAAACAATGAAACAAACAATTATCATCATCGAAAGCGTAGTAAGCAAACTCTTTAAAATCGTTACAAACTATTCCTGTTTCTTCAAACAATTCTCGCTTTATGCAATCGAATTCATTTTCACCTTTAAGAGCAGAACCACCTGCAGTTGCCTCGTAAAAGCCTGGGTAAATATCTTTCTTCAAATCACGTTGCATTAGAAGATAATCACCATCTGTATGATGAACAAGCACTTCGCAAACAAGGTGATAAAGTCCAAATGGAATAGGTTCACCACGGACTAAATCTATATTTGCCAAAGTCCCATCTTTATAATATCCATCCCAAATTTCCATAATTCTACTCTGAAAGTTTTTCAAGTACTCGTCTGCTTCTTCTCTTGATTTAAAAACCACTATTTCTTTTTTGCTATATTGTTCTAACAAGTTCAAAACATTAGGGCGAC
>JAZNIJ010000081.1:0-19886 GCA_045577455.1 Eubacteriales bacterium | reverse complement strand
TGCAGGTGAATGGGATGAGCTTTTACAGTTTTTAGATGCGCAAAAAGATTATAAAAAGTTAGAAAAATATGCTACAGATTTTTTAAATAAGTGTTTTTATAGCAGAGAAAAAATATCAAAAATAAATGGATATATGCTCTGCGATAGTGAACTGAATTTAAGCAATAAAAACTATATTTCAAATAAAAAAGTAAGCGGAAGGATGCTTCAGGGAAAAGCAGATTTAGTTGTTTCAGATGTTTATTTAATTGATTCACTAATTGATTTAATTAATCTAGAAATGATGTATGCAGTTATCAATGATATGCCGATTAACAAATGCAAGAATTGTAATAAATATTTTGTTGCCGGCAATGCCGCAGCTCTCTTTTGTGACAGGCTTTATACAGAAGATAAGACCTGCAAACAGTTCGGCGGAAAGAAATCTTTTGTTGATAAACTAAAAAAAGACGAGGCACTTTTAAGATATGAAAAAGTATATCAAGCAACTTACTATCGTTTGCGAAAAGCAGAGAAACAAGAGGAAATTGATGCATTAAATAAGCGATTACAAGATTTAAAAAACTGGCGCGTGAAATATAAAAACGGAGAGGTTAAAGAAAAACCTTTTATTGAATTTGTTGAAGGACACGGATGGGTAAAGAAGGAGAAATAAACAATATTTTTGAGAAATAATCAATTAAAACTATGGACAATTTAAGGAACCATTTTTAGAAGAAAAACGGGATGTGAATTTTTATGAAGAGCAACTTGATTATCATAGGCAATGGGTTTGATGTTTGGCAAGGATTAGAAACCTCTTATTCTAAATTTAAAGACTATTATTATGAGCATAGAAAATCAATCATGAAAAGAATGTTTATTCGTATGCACGAGATAAAATGGTCTGATGGACACAATCAGCAACTGAGCGATGTGGAACTCATTTACGGGCATCCGTTTGACCCTGATGAATTAAGTTGTGAATTTTGGAATACATTTGAAACTTCCTTAGGGAATGTCGAAGATGAGAATATAAATTATTTTTTTGGAAAAGAAAAATCCGATTTAAAAGAATTATCTAAAAGTGTAAAGAATGCCAGAAAAATTTTGACTAAAGCCTTTGTAGATTGGATTAGAACAATCGATATTCCGGAAGTAGAACAGCAATATCGATTTAATAATACATGTACATTTCTAAACTTCAATTATACTGATACATTACAAAAGAGATTTAATGTTAAAGAGGAAGACATATATTTTATTCATGGTAATGCCAGAAAGAAAAAATCTATAATTTTTGGTCATAGTTCTATGCCGGAACCACCTCTTTTGTTGATGAAACGATTTGGCGGAAGGTTTGAGGGGTTATATTATATAAGCAATATGCTTTATTTAACAGATAAACATATTAGTGAAAATATACATGACTATATATACTATTTAGCAGGATCTGTGATTAATCCCAAAGATATCAAAAATGTTTACGTTCTTGGGCATTCATTTGGTGAGGTTGATTTTGAGTATTTTCGTTTTTTAATAGATTCCACAAGGGAAACTGCCAAATGGAATATTTCATGTTATAATACAGAGGATGAAGAACGTGTAAAAAGTATCATGAAAGAATTAAAGTTTAGTAATTATAGAATATTTAAAACAATTGATGAGTGTATAAGCGATTTTAGAACATAAATTTCTTTTATGGCATTGACTTATATATATATTGTGTTGGGATACATTTAAATATGAAAATACGAATACAACGATTTTTTCTGCACTAAGTGATAAAAATCAAATATCTTTACAGGATGAAAGCAAAATTACATAAAATAACAAACCCTACTGATTGTTAAACTCAAGTCATATTTAAGTTATAAAAATGGTCTTCATAAGGAAAATTGTTCTAAATTTGTTAATTGATTTATTTGTAAATTTATGGTATTATAAAAATAGTTAGTTTTTATGTTTAGGAGGGAATTGCTTGTGAAATGGCTACAGATTTCAGATTTACATATAAGTGAAGGAACTGATTGGGAACTAATGAAACAATCATACATAAATAATTTGATTAATAAAGATATTGATTTTATCATAATAACTGGTGATTTGCATGATTACTCTAAAAACTATGACGAAACAAAAGAGTTTTTGGATCAAATACTTCTAGCCACCAATTTAACTAAAGACGAGCTGTATATTGTTCCTGGAAATCACGATGTGTGTGACTTTGACACTAAAAATCCAATTATTGAATATGTAATTAAACATAGCGAAACAAATTGTGATGTACTCACAGAATATATGGGCTCACTGAGTAAATCTTTTGTTAATTATAACAACTTTTATTCCGAATACTTTGGTATTAAAGACTATGCTGTAAAAAATGTTGAACTTAGCACATTTAAGGATAAAATAAATATTGTAAAGCTTAATACTGCAATTATATCAAATGGCGAACGTGATCACGTTGAAATGGTAGACTGTTTAGAGTTAAGCAAGTTAGAAATCGACAATGATTTGCCAATAATTGTGATAGGTCATCATAGCATTTTTTCCTTGTCAACAGAACAGCAAAATCAAATGAAGCGTATTTTCACAAATCTTAATGTTTCTGCTTATTTGTGTGGAGATGCACATAAAAACTCAACTAAACTCATTGAAAATTTTAGTTGTTCAAATGCATCTATACCGTGTATTGTTTGCGGAAAATCGTCAATAAATAGTGAAGACAATTACTCTGATAATAACTTCATAGTTTACAATACTGATGACAATAATGTTGTTACTGTTGAGCTATTTGAGTGGAGCAGTGATAAAAAAACATTCTTATTGTCAAATAATTTTAATACAGATGAAGGAACATATGTATTTAATTTACAACACAACTGTAAACGAGGCAAAGCAAAAACAGTTAATAGCATTTCGAGGATATCCAATAATACTGATTCCATACTAAACTTATTGGGATACGTTTTGATTGGACCGAGAGGTAATAATGGAATAAAATACATATGGAAAAAAAATCGTATGATTGTCGAAAGTGTAGCATTTAACAGCAGGCTCAACTGTAGCGAACTTTCAGAAAAAGATAAAAACATTTCTGCCTACACTTGTTCTATCAGTCACGGGTGTATACTTAATTCATCTGCTTCACAGTGCATTTTGTGTGAAAGCGGAAAAGAGTTTAAAGGATTTCTGACCGCGGAAGATATAGCATTGCAGAACATTTTTATGTCCGAATATGATTCTGACTGCAAGAGCTATCCTAGTATTAGAAATCACGAACGCGAATTTGCATACATGGGACAAGGAGAACCTGGTTTTGCTTATCCCTTGGTTAGAGAGTCCATTATTCTAACAGATTATGCAATGAAAGAGATCAATCAAAAAGTCTCACGGTACATTATTTCTACCTGCGGCATAACTGGGTTTATTCCCATGCTAATTAATGATATAGAGTCTGGTGTATTCAACAACAAAGTTACTTTGCACTTTTCTTTGAATGCAATTGATGAATATAGGAATATACTGATGCCAATAAATCGACAATATGATTACAAAAATTTTATTCAGGAATGTACAGCTCTTTATAATTCAACAAAAGAAAAAATTGCTGTAAGCATTATGATTTTTAACAAGCTGAAAATTAATGGCTTAACAAATCAAGACGAATTTTCTTTAACTAAGGAAAACCTTAAAAACATCCTTTCTGAATTGAATCCAGATATTTTTAAAATTGATTTAAGAGACTTTAACTCGAATTCCATTCTGCAACTGAATGACGTAAGCAACGAATATGCTCAAAATTTGTTGAATATTGTAAAAGAAGCAGGATTTGAGGCTAAATTGTTCTCGTGTTTTGGCAAGGGTGAGTGTGCTGCACTTGGAATGTTAAATTCGTCTACGGTCGGTGTTTTATCTCCAGGAGGAACTACTATTAAGCATTACGAGAGGGCCATAAAGCTTCTAAATTCTGCAAAAGAAAAATATAATGGGTGATAATTTATGGATAATATGATTTATGATGGTATGTCTGAAAATATTTTTCAGAGCTTTAAATCGCTTACATATTCAATTAACGAATTAGAATATGCTGCTATATACAGAAAGATATATGAAGTTTTACCAAAAGAGAGTATTTCTTTTTCTAATTTTAATATAGAAGAGTTAATTGGGTGCGAAGTAATCTGCGCTGCTATATGTAATAAAATTAACTGGGATTTTTTGAGAAAAGTTGTATTTAGTAGGACTTTGGAAAATCCCTCATGGTTAATTCCTGATAATTTGGTTTCGTTAAAACCACATGACATTTATGTTATGTTATCTGAATACGAAAAAAAAGAACGTATTATGCCAAAAGAGCGTTGTGAAATGCTAGTAGAAATTGGACGCTGCTTGAAAAAAGGCCCCAAAACCTTTAAAAATATATTTTTTAAAGATGAAACCGCTATTAACACATATGAAGATATTGTTGATTTTTTCAACAGTGTTAATGTTTTTTCGTCTGACCCTCAACAAAAGAAATTACAGCTTCTTTTGCAGTCATTATCCGATTACCCACAATTTTCAATCCTTTCTCATTATTATAAACCTACAATTGATTATCATCTAATACGTTTGTTTTTGCGTAGAGGTATTGTTAAGCCAATAACGCAAGCTGCGATGGAATATGTTTTCAACCAGGAGTCTATTAGAAGAGAAAGTACAGTAGCATCATTAAGACAGGTCTGTTCTGAGTCGCTTGAAACTCTATGTTGGATAACTTCTTTAGACGTAAGAACCGTGAATAGAATAGAGTGGTGGATAGGCCGAACTACCTGCATTAATGGTGTTCCAGATTGCTATCTAGAAAAAAGTGAATCGAGTTGGTTGAAAAAATGTTTTGACAAGTGCCCCTATTATAATTATTGTTATGCAAGACAGGTAAATAATAAATTTCTTGATATCAGCGAACCAAGGTATCATGGAAATAGTTACTGAGGAGATGGTCTAATGAATAAAATTAAACTAATAGGGTTTGATAATCTAGGAGAAAACGGAAATGACGGAATACGATACGCTTGGAGCGTTAACGATAATAGAAATATATTAGAAAGCGCATCTTTTTTTAATAAGACCAAAGATACTATTTGTGATATATCAGGGTATACCACATCTGTTAGTTTAGGGTGCGTATTACGACATCTCGGATGTGCCTGCAAATTTTGTAGAACCGGGAACCTATTGCCTTTCGTTAGATTTTTATCTGCTAAAGAAATAGCAAAGCAGAACATATTAATGGTTTTAGCAGATATGCATAATGAAGAACACATTGAGGTGAAGTCTAAAAAAAGAGAATTTGCTTATATGGGACAAGGCGAACCAGGATATTCATATAGCCAATTACGTATGGCTATTAAAATGACAGATTATATAATGAATAACGCCTTAAAACAAGAGGTTCATAGACATATAGTTGCAACATCAGGAGTCCCCGAAATGTTATATGATTTGGCCACAGATTTAAAGTATAATTATTACGATTCACATATAACATTACATTATTCTCTTCATGCCGCAGAAAATAGAGACTTTATAATGCCTATAAATAATATGTATGGATTCAAAGATATGGTGGAAATATTAAAAAATATTGGTGATATTACTGAGGAAAAAGTTTGTTTAGGGGTTTTATTATTTAACGAGTTTCGACCAAAAAACTCACTTAAAACTATTTCAACAAGCATTGATAGTTTGAAAAGTCTTTTAGATATAATAGATACAGAACATTTTAGATTCAGTTTTTGCGAATATAACACCTCTGAGGATTTGGGAGAAGCTAATTTGTATCCAATGCATGAAGCCCAAAAAATTAATAACTTTTTCGTAAATGCAGGCTACGAAACAAAATTATTTTTCTCTTTTGGACGTAAGGAACAGTCTGCTTGTGGTATGCTTGCTGGTAAAACACCAACAAACCTTACATCCAGCAAGTTTAAAGAATTAGAATCTTTGGCCGATTCTTTGATTGAAACCGCTTGGAAAAAAATCTTAAAATCTCGAAAAACGAAATCTTCTTACGATGTATTTTAGATAGAAACAATATATTTATAATTTTATTCTTAAACTTGAATGTTGAATAAAAACAACAAATACGACTCCATTACAAATTTGCGATAGAGTCGTATTTATTGTTTGGCGCACCCTAGGGCTTAAAGTCCTAAGTTATCTTCGTACTCGCAAATATTGTAACTATGGACAACATCTACACCGATATGACTTAACACAGTTTTAATATTTCCTTCAAATAAATAATAGGAATACACTTGTTTACCTTTATAGGTTTGTATGTTGCTTGCCAGTTTCTTAAAATCTCTTTTTTCCTGTTTAACCCTATACAACTTGATTAAATGTGAGAAACAGGCAGTTTTATGTGATATTACTATGCATTAAGCTACATTATATAAAACCCTATAAAAACCGCCCCGCGAGAAAGCGGAGCGGCATAGTTTTTATTGTGCTATCTGTATTTCTTCAACATATTCTGTCTCAACATTATTTCCATATTGCGCATTTATTCTTTCATCAATCTCTGACAAATCCTCTTCCTGCAGCACATTTTTTTCATACCAGCCTGTGGCGTTTAAAATAACCTGATAATCCGCCATCTTTCCAACAGCAGACATTAACCCCTTTTTAATAAATTCTCTTAAATTAAACATTTACACATTACCTCCTAATGAAATTATTGCATTTACAAGCTCTTCATACGCCTTGTTTATGTCACGGTTGTACTCACATTCAATTATAACTTCGTCCGCAGATTGAGAAAGTTCCGTTACAGGGTAAACCGATGTTACTCCGCTGATTATACCATCAGGGCTTGGTATATACTCTGTTTCTCCGTTTTTTGTTACCAAAATAGTCGAAAGGTCACTTATACAAGGAGTATATTCACTTATCTGTGTGCCCTCTTCTATCTGCACAGAATCTATATCTTCTGTATAAAATGATTTTCTTGCATATACTGCCCCTTGTGGAACATTCATAATGTTTGCATTTGATTCTCCAGATATAAAGTTTTTCTCTGCATCATAAAAGGCAATATGTCTTGTGGCGGAATCGTCGTTTTCATATCCGCTTATTACGTATGTCGTACCGCCTTTTACAGGCATAAAATCTGAGGTGGAGTATCTTTCGTGAACAGATAATGTACCGTCGGTGTTTTTTACACGATAACCTTTTATTACTTTGGTTTTGTCAAAAATGTTTTTGTTTCTCAAAACTACTTTTATAATGTGTTCAAGCGGTGATACATCCTGAATACTAACAACCTTTCCGCATGCCATACCTTTTAATGCGTTTCCTCCAACCCCGACCACTCTTGCAAGCCTTTCTTCAAAGTTCAGCTTCTCTTCAAGCTGGGTCTTCACTGTGTTCTGGTCATCAGCAGTCCAGTAATCAACACCTCTTATTGGTGTTTTTCCAGCATCGCCTTTTTCTCCTTTTTCGCCCTTCTCTCCTCTTGCAGGTTTTTGGCTATCTATGTATTCTCCTAGATTTCTGTCAAAAACGTACCAGTTTCCGTTTTCGCCAATGAACGGAACAGAATTTGCAACAAGCTCCTCCCATAAATCCGGTGTTGGCTCTTTTGGTGCAATTGCCTCACAGTATGCACCCTCTTCAATATTAAATTCCAGCCAATTTGTGCTAATTCGCTTATCTCCGCTTGTGCCGTAGCACCCTATCAGGAATGTCCCCTTAGCGTCTAATACTTCTCCTGGAATAATACACTTATCATCAACTATTAACTGCTGATATGCATCCTGTTCCTTTTTAAATACGCAAATCCATGTGAAATTTTCGCTTTCTTCAAAGTCAAATCCGCAAATATATGTATTTGCATTTCCTGAATTACCCTCTAAAACGTTTGCGTAAAACAGTTTGTCATTCTTAATTTTAAAATTAAACTCCATTTTTTACCTCCTTTTTTCTTTAATTTCCTCTTATACATCCATACAGCATCATCTCCTGTTTTTTTTGCATTTAAAAAACCTACGGTAATCCGTAGGTTTCGCTTATTCAAATCATTCCCAAGTCCCGCATTAGCTTTATTCTTGCACCGTTTCCTTCTTGGGCACTTTTTTTATTATCTTTTTTAAGTATAATCCTTAACAGTCTCCAAACCCATGCAACAGGCAACAGAATTGCTTTTTGAGCAAATTTGTATCCGTATACATGCACCATCATTTTTTGTGAAGGGAAAATTTTATCAAAAATTGTGCGTTCGCCTTTTAAGGACATAAATACTTTGTATTTTGCTTTTGACATAGTAGTACGATTCTTGCAATATTGCTCATAAAAGTTTGCTCTGTCATCTGCTTCAAAGCCGAAAATCCCTCCTTTTTCTGAGTCAGTCAGAATTTTTTCTGCAAGGTCTCCGTGTTTTATTTCATAATCAAAACCGAAATACTTTGCGCCAATAGTTTTTACAACATCTATAAGCTTATCATATTTAAGCAAAGATAAATACTTTTCGTATTTTTCAAAGTCGATTTTGTCACGGTTTGCTTCAATATACAATAGCAAATCCATCATCTGACGGACTCCACCGCCCTCGTTTACCAGGTGCTTTATGTAGTGAGCTGTCAGATACATAAGTCCATCGTTAATGCCAAGAACATTGTATTCTGCTCCATTTATATCACGTTTTACCCACGCCTCGCCATACATATTAAGTCCGTTAAACAGAATCTTTTCCGTTGTTTCACTGTAAAGACGTACATGTGCCTCTAAAAGTCCGCCTGTTTTATGATACGCTTTTAAGTGATGGTCATTTTTACTTCTGTCTTCCACCACATATCCGCTTTCTAAAAGGACTTTTTTTAGCTTTTCTTCATCCTCGGGATTTATCAGTATATCCGTATCTCCGGAAATTCTGCACTCCGAATCGTTATAAAGCTCAGAAACTGATGCTCCCTTTAAAAGACAACAAGAAACCCCCGCTTCTTCCAGCTTTTTTAAAATTTTAAGAGTAAACTCTTTTTTTGCGATGCCCTTTGATACCATAGAAAAAAATTCCATATGATATTTTTTTGCATCACAAAGCTTTGAAAGTTCAGGATATACAAGGGTCCATATTCCTTGTTCAATCGCCAGTTTACGTATCTTTTCAATATTAAGTTCACCATCAATATGAGCATCTATCCCTTGTGCGTTTGCACCAAAGAGATAAAGCATGTTTTTAAAATGCTCTGTCATTTGTTTCCTCTTTTAACTTTTATTGTCCAAATTGCAGTATATTCTATCAATAGCAAATCTCTTTGATACTGGCACCTTTGTCTTATCTTTATATCCACCAATCCCTATCATAATCACAAGCTGCTCATCCGCCGGAATTCCGTTCTTATCCCTAAATGCCACCCAATACTTGTTAGGCACAAGTGGTCGTTGCACAACGCATGCTGCCACGCCATAAGTATGCAGAGTAAGAGTCAGGTATGCTGCAAAAATAGACGCACTAACTGCATACTGATTTTTTTCGGCCAGCTTATATGCTGACTGTTTTCCTGTTATAAGTAAAAATCTGTCAACATCCTTTGCAAATCCGCCTATTCCATCAAGGGAACTTTTCATTTCCTCAAGGAACTTTTCACCCTTTATTGAATAAACTCTAACCCCTTGCCTGTTACAAGCAGATGGGCATTTCTGAGCAAGTGCAATTGCTTTTTTTAGAGTTTCTTCACTAACACTCTCCCCAGAAAATTCACGAACACTATGACGGGTATTAAAAAAGTTTTCAAGGCTTTCTATATCAAAATCCATCTCACTCTTTGCAATTTCATCAACACCGCCGTAGCGAGCATCTTTGCCTACAATCTTTTGAATAAGTTTATCGTGCATTTCTTTTATTTGCTTTATATCTTCATTATCAAAGCCAATTTTTTTATTGAATTCCAAATATTCTGAAACGCCGTCTATAACAAAATATAAACAGGTTATATCATCAGGATTTAATTTTAAAAATCTATCCGCCAGATTAAACATTGATTTTATTTTAGCAACTCCAAATCCCTTTCGCGGATTCTCAAGACAAAGCCCCTTTTCAATAGAATGTACATTGCGTATAATGTCCGCTTCGAGTCGGCTTTTTTCAAAGCTTTTGTTGTAATCTACATTCAAATCGCGCTTCATTTCCCGAAGTATCATAAGAATATGTACTAAAAATTTCTTCATAATTTTATCCCCCAAGATTACTTTTTGACCTTTCTCATTATACGTACTTTAAGGTATATAAGTTGTTCTCTATTAAATATAATGCTTACAACTCCTGTAATTATCACAGAAATCACCGTTATAACTGCTGCATAACCCGCCCATGAGATGTAATTCAAACTTTCCGGGATTGGTATAAGCATTTTGAAAAATAGCGTTATGCCACCGAATACAAGAATATAAAGGAAATATGTTTTTGCAATGTGCCATACAGAAATTTTCAAAATTTGCTTCATTGTGTATGTCGCATACTTTAATGTTCTTATTGATGCCGCAATGAATGAACCCAACACAACACCAATTATTCCGAAGAAATATGTTAGCACGGCAGACAGCATAAAATTCACAATCACTTCAATTATGGAGTCATTTCTTGTCTGTTTAAAATGACCTGCCGCCTCCACAAGCATCTGATACGGAATACGCATACAGTTCATCATAGCAGATGCAGACATAGCAAGAGCAAACGCCGGCCTTATGTAGTTTACATCAGTTATAGCCGTTGTATATATTTTAACAAATGGTGTCAACATAACTGCAGTTACTGAGAAAATAGCGGCACACAGTGCAAACAGCGCCCATTCCATAAAACAAAAGGTTTTTTTAAGATTTTCCGTTTCTCCTTTTGCAATAATATTTCCAAAAGTAGAGTTAATGCCGTTTACCATGGCAAGCATTACTTTTTCTATGTTATGTGAGACCATATAGTGAACTGTATAGACTGAAACTTCTTTCATCTGGACAAAAATGCTAAGAAGAATAAGACCAATATTCCCGTTTACTATTGACGCCATCTGTTGTGCAAAAGCGTCCCATCTTTGCTTTATCGCTCCATCGTTCGGCTTTGCTTTAAAGTTAACATTATAATGTTTCTTTACATACAAATACAGAATCAAAGGATTCACAAAGGATGCAAGGGTTGCGCCTATTTTTACCACATGCATAGATTCTGAAGTTTTGATAAGCAGAACAGAAACCACAAGGGTTACAATTTGGGATGCAATTTGACCAAGGGTCTGGATAAAATATTTCTGGTCTGCCTGAAGCAGAATTTTGTACTTTATTCCAAAAAGGTTGTCCACCAAAGTCATAGTACCAATAACGAGTACCATAGAAAAGGTATACCACCAACTATATCCACTCTTTGCAACAAATGGGAATACCACAGCAAATGCTAATATGTAGATTCCAATCCATGTAGAAACCTTTTTCATATAATTCTGAGTGGAAACCATTATCGAGCTGATTGCCTCTTGGTCTCCCTCAGCTATAGGCTTATAGAGTGCTGCACGTGTAACCGCTCCCACTCCTGAGCGAAGAACCGCTGCAAAGCTCAAGAATTGTGTTATGGAGCCAACAAGTCCGTTACAGTCAGAACCGAAAGCCACTAGTATAAGCCTTGGAAGAATAAGTCCGCTAATCATAGTTATAAGCTCGCTTAACCAGCCTGTCAGCATATTAAATTTTAGAGCCTTTGCCCTGCCCATCATATTTTCTCACTCTCCAATTGTTTCAAAAAACGTTCTAAATATTTTACAGAATCTCTTCTTTTTTGTCTGATAATTTCGTTCGTACGATTATAATCAATCCCCCTGTAAAGCGTTTCTTCAAGGTTGTCTCCCACATCCAAAAGTCTTTCGCCAAGTTCAAAATCTTGAAGAAGAAGCTCAACCTTCTTTTTTTCTTTACCGAAGCTTACAAATCTTTTGTTATAAAGTATGGAAAATATATTACCGTGGAAAGTATTTGTTATTACATAATCAGCTGCTCTATAGTATCCCAGCATTAACCCTGGTTCAAATGGAATATCTTTCCCAAAGGTTATTATTTTCATATTTTCTTTCTCGGCAAAAGCCTTTATTTCCTTTGCAAGCTCTTTTAGCATATTTCCAAAATAATACACCAATATAAAATTCCTCTCATTACATTTTTTCTCAATGTCTTGATAGTTCTCTCTCGGGACAAGCATAGTCGGGTCAACCACCATTTCCGGTTTTCTGCCGTCCTCTAATAGCATTTTTGCAATTTCGTATGTATGGCTGTCTCTTACAGAAATACCAGCAAATTCGTTAATACACTCTTTAAACTCTGGTTTTTTTAAAAATTCTTCCTTTGGAGTTGTTCCTGCTGATACAGCATAAGTTATTTTCTTATTTTTTACATCATATCCCCAGTAACGTTTCCAGTTAGAGTAAAAATATGCATCATCTAAATTCCAAACAGTATCGCTTCCTGTTATTATCAAATCAAGCGAATTGGTATCTTCAATGATTGGGAAAAATCTAATTATTTTTTTAAATAGAAAATATAACTGAATAATTGTTTTTGCCTCGTGTATATTGCCTTTTACAAGATTTTTTATAGACCGCAAAAAACGGTACCATAGTTTATTCGTTTTATAAGTTTGCCTTTCTACAAAAAACACCTCGTGTCCTTTTTCAGACAAAAACCTATAAAGTGCATAAGCCTGCAGAAAACTACCGCAATTATAGCTATTATAAACCGTAACAATACCGATTCTCATAAAATCCTCCACGCTTATTTTACATATGGTAAATTTATATATTCACCAAATTTATAATCCCATTCCTCCGGCTCAAACGGCTTCATACCACTCCAATGAAAGAATGTCATTTCACCAAAATAAATTTTCCCATCCACATCGTAAAAATCCACCCTCACCTGAGGAATTCCCTTTGAAAGTTTTTCGGAAAGTTCACGCATTTTATCAAAATTTTCCGGTTTTTCCGGCAAAACTTTTGCGTTAGGGTGACCATTTATAAAAGGCAGATGATTATAGTCCATATCAAAGAAATCAAATTTTGTTTCCTCTCCTTTTACCTGTCGCTCTGTTGCGATAAACAAAACTTCAGTTTTTCCATCAAAAGAGAAGAACTTATAATCACGAAGTTCTGCAGTTTTTGCATCCTCCATATATTCTTCCGCAATAATCCTCGGCTTAACATCTTTATATGGCCATTCGCGGTTTTGGTAATAATAATTTTTATTAAGGCTTTGATTTATCTTTTTCTTTGCTTTTTCCATATCAAGCTTCGACTTGTCTTTACATATAACAAGACCACCTGAATCGTGGGTGCATTTTAAAACAAACTGATTGGGAAGCTTGTCAAAATCAATATCGTCAAAGTTATCCCATACCCCAAGAGTTGGGATTATGTACTCATCACCAATAATATCGGCAACATATTTTTTTACCTCATATTTGTCAACCAAAGTTGTGTAAAGAGGGTTTCTGTTATAAAGTTTCAAAAACTGAAGCTTCTCATTATATGTTCTTGGATTATCAAGATTTAGCTTTTTACCCATTCTGCCACGATAAACCAATCTCAAAAAAGTTTCGTCAGACAGAAAATTTAATAAATTTTTATTTGCAAGAAAATTAAAAATTTTATACGGATTTTTGATGTATGCTCCTAATCTTTTCAGTACTTGTTTCATCCTTTTCCAACCTTTCACAGTTATACATAGCTATACACAACAGAAAAACCACTTGAATAAATCTGTTATTGTATGAAATTCCGGCATAGTCACAAATTAATACTGCTCCCATAATGGATGGTATTATTCTCATCCATAGACTTATTTTTTTATGGGACATCAGCCAGCTTTTTATCAAAACCCTAAAAGGAAATACATAATATATTACTGTTCCAAAAATTCCCACATCTGCAAGCAACTCTATATAGTTATTATGCGCATAGTATTCTTTTCCCGAATGAAGGAGGTAGTAATAGCGGAAAGAATCCACGCCTACGCCTTTAAGTTTATTTTCGCTAAAGACTTTAAGTCCATATTCAATAAGGTCGGCCCTTATTAAAAAGCTATTATCGGCACCTCTTCTGTTTCCCATAATACCTGCTATTGCAGATTCAATTCTTACACCAATAGCATAATATAAAACTTCCACATTCATTATCAAATAGTAAACTATAACACAAGCAACCCCCGCTATCAAAAGGCGAATATATTTTTTTTCACCTTTTTGGAGAGCATTATATATTAAGATACCTATCCCTATAAGCAACAATGATTTTCGACTTCCCGAAACCAAAGTAACTGCTATACAAAATAACATTATCCATATATATTTTTTTTGTTTATATTTCTCATAAAAGAATGTGCAAAACAGCGTACAAATGGCTGCCATAGTGCCGATTCCATTTGCGTTCCAGGTTTCACTTTCACCAGCAAATCTTGCCGCATCACCTGTATCCCCAATGGTAACTCCGCCTAATGTAAGAGCGTAAACAAGTGTTATTATAACAACTGCAATAACAATCTTAACAAAACTTTCAATCCTGTCTTTCGTTCTCAAATACATTGCCAATGGTATCATAGTTATCAAATTATTATACAAAAAATTCTTCATTGACACTGAAGGATATTCCGTCCATATATAAGACAGCAGACAGAAACTGGTAAATACCGCAATCCAAGCCATGTAATTTTTATTGTGTAAGTTTTTTTCTTTATGCGTTAAGTAGTCTATAATTATAGCTGCCACTAACAATACTGGCATAGCAACATACAATATTCTTGGCTTTTGAAAGTCAGGATTAAGTCTTTGACACATGTATATGAAAAATATAATATTTACAAATTTATTGCTTGTTTTTTCCAAAATTTCACCCTCTTTAGATAATCAACCCTTGGATAAATTCTGTAGTGTTTTCTATAGAGTATCCTTGTTTTATAATTTCCAAAATCCTATCTTGCCTTTTTGAGTCAATTTGACACGCCGCCTCTGCCCAGTTTGACGGCGGTTCCTGAATTGACTTATAGAATACCAAGTCCGTCAATTTCGCCTGCTTAGTAATTGTATCAGAAACGATGCACGGCAACCCCGTAGCCTGTGACTCAATTACTACATTCGGCATACCTTCATAAAGTGACGGAAATACAAGCACATCCATCCCCATTAAAATTTCATTAACATCATTTCTGAGTCCTGCAAAAATAATATTATCCAAAATGCCAAGGTCCTTGGCTTTTTTTCTTATATCGTCTTCCAGCTCGCCTATTCCCACAAGGAGCAGTGCACTATCTTTCTTTCGGTATATTATCTCTTTAAATATCTCCAAAAGGTATGTATGATTTTTCTGTACATTAAATCTTCCGATGTGACCAACAACAAATTTACCTTCAATATTAAATTCACGCCTTACTTTATTGCGCTTTTCTTGCGTGAAAATAAAATCATCTGTATTTATACCATTGGTAATCAAACTGAACTTTTTGCTTTTTGCCGCATTCTTTCCAAAAAGCCAACCTGCCGCAATATCCGATGGAGCCAACATTTTTGTAGTCAAAAGGCGTACAAAAGGTCGACAAAAAGCTGAAACAATTTTCCCCAAAACACCGCCTTTTGCGCTTGAGTTTGTGGATCTTACCATTCTGTTTTTTGCTCCTGCCAAAACTGCAGCAAAAAGGTCAATCACAACAAGGGGATGTACTGCTACGAAAAGCACATTTTTATACTTATTACCTCTAATAATATTATAAGTTGTAAAAAAACACTTAAGGACATTTTTCGATTTTGAAACACCTCTTAAAACTGTGCCTCCAAATTTCTCTATTTCATCCTCATAGAAGCATCTTTCTTCTGCATTGATTAAAAAATCAAATTGAAATTTGCTTTTATCAAGCTTACGGTACATTTTCATAATAAATGTTTCCGCACCGCCCACATTCATACCGTTAATAACAATTAAAACATGTTTTTTCATTAACAGTTACCTCATAACTCTTCGTAAATCTTTAACAATTCTTTTGCAACAGAAGAAAGCTCATAGTTTTCTTTAATCTTTATATAGGCTTTCTCTGCCATTACTGTAGCTTGCTCTTTGTTTTTCAAAAACCACAGCACTTTTTCAAGTATTTCGTCTGCCGATTTTGAGTTTATAATAAATCCGCTGATTTCTGTGTCTATAAGCTCAGATGCACCCCCGGCATCTGTTGCTACACACGGCTTTTGCATACTCATAGCCTCTATAAGTGAGTTTGGAAGACCTTCATGCAAAGAGGAAAGCACAAAAACATCCGTACTTGCAAGTATGTTGTTTACGTCTCTTCTTTTCCCTAAAAGGAATACTTTATTATCAAGTCCGAATACCGAAATAAGTTCGGAAAGCTCCTTTTCAATGCTGCCCTCTCCGGCAATGGCACAATATGCATTTTCATACTTTTCGCATATTGTTTTCATAGCTTCGATAAGGTACTTCTGTCCCTTTCTTTCTTCCAAGGCACCGGTGTTTGTAATAAGGATATCACTATTCGAAAGACCAAGCTCTCGTTTTAAACTGCCTTTCATGTTCTTATCAAAAACAGAAAAATCTATGCCATTTTTAATTGAAATAGCATTTCCCTTTCCTGTTGTGTTGTTTACCTCATCCTTTACATTATCTGACTTTACCAAAAATGCGTTGCATCTTTTAGCCATAAAACGATAAAATGTCGGATAAATGATTTTATTTACAGGTGAAATTCCATCATAAATTATGGGATTGTTAACTGTAATAAAAATCTTTCCGTATTTTTTTCTAAGCCATGCAGTATATCCAAAGATTCCTCCGCTCAGGATAAATGTATTTGTGACATCTGGCTTAATCTTATCAAAGATCTTTACGAGTGTTGGAAGATTTTTTACCGACACTAGTAGCTCATAAATGTTTTCTTTATAGGGGGAAAGCTCCTCGGTTAACCAACCACGAGGAGCTACCAAATGCATTTCATATCCCTTACCAACAAATTGCAAAAACATATCACGTATATGTTTTTGCGCACCACCGCCAATAGAACTACTTGTTATAAATAGAATTTTTTTCACGAAAAACTCTCCTTAACTATCTTTGCGTTTCCCATACCGCCTTTTGTTTTCCGGAAACAAGTCTGAAAAATCCAAAAAGTAGTGATATATTTACCGAAATAAAGTAGAATATAATTGATACCATTTTGCTTATAACACCAAACTGAATATTTTTCTTTGCAAGCAAATAGTGAACTACCATAAGCAGATAAAGAGCTATCTGTAATGTCATCAATACAGCCATCACCTTATTTGATACAAGTAGTGCATTAGTAATAAATGCAACAATCATAAGGAATGGGACAATCCATTTACAAACTCTGTGTGAAAGATGTACAAAGCTACCATACCTTGGAAACAATAATCTCCAGAACACACAAATCGCCTGATAGTGTCCTGCTCCGTCACGTATATGACGTTTGAACTGGCTTCCCAAGTCATCATTAGGTGTTTCAAACGCCACCGCTTCAGTATCTAAAACAACAGCTTTACCATTTTGAAGCACATGTGTTGCCACATAGAAATCATCATTTATGATGCCTTTTCTAATGGAATCAATCTCTGTTGCACGAACAGCATATATTGCACCATTTGCACCAGATAGCTTTCCTATTTTAGACTCCATTACCTTTACGAAGTTCTCGTATTTCCAGTATGAGCTCTCAGACCTTGCGCCCTCGCCTGAGGTTTCATCAATCTTATAACGAAGCTGACCGCTTACACATCCAACTCTTTCGTCCTTAAAGTTTCTTACAAGTTTTAGGATTGCCTTTTCGTCATACATTGTATTTGCATCAGAGAAGACAAGAATTTCGCCTGTAGCTTCTTTGAGCATGGAATTAAGTGCATTCACCTTACCGCCTCTTGGAAGGTCAAGAACCTTAACATCGTCTGCATATTTGCTGGCGATTTCTACAGTTCTGTCGCTTGATCCGTCAGATGCAATCAGGAACTCAATCTTATTCTTTGGGTATTCCATTTTGATAAGATTCTGTATCTTTTCTTCGATTACGCTTTCCTCATTGTACGCAGCAACCAATACAGAAACGGTAGGCATATATTCATCTGATTTTTCAAATTCTTTTTTTGGAAGAATATACAAAATCAAAGGATAAATAACGTATGTATAAACGGGTATAAAAACTGATAGTACAAAAAGTACAAGCAAAAATCCAGTCATAGTTTAACCTCTTTTTAAAAGATATTTTTTGAATGTGCCGAAAGCCTTAAGTGTACGAACAAAGTCTTCTTTGCTTGTCAGGCACTGTCCTAATTTGTAAAGCATATATTTTGGTCTTAGATAGAACTTCTTTCTTGCATAGTTACAGAAGTCAACTAGCTCTTTGTTTGTAATTTCATCTGTTGAAAGAACGCAGTTGTGCATTCCGTCCTCTGTCAGCCATTCGTCATAGCTCTTAGCTGTGATATAATTATTTTCCTTAGCCCAACTGTAAGCTTCAGTTCCCGGATATACAATGAGAGGGAAGTACTGAACTGTATCAAGTCTTAGCTTCTTTGAGAAATCAAGAGTTTCCTGCATAGTTGCTTTTGTTTCGCCAGGGTTACCAACCATGAAGCAGCCATGAACACGAAGACCAGCCTTTTTAGCAGCCTTGTTGAATTTTAGTGACTGGTCAAGAGTAATACCCTTATGCATATTATCAAGAACCTGCTGGTTACCGCTTTCAAAACCTGCAACCAAAAGAGTACATCCCGCCTTCTTCATAAGAACCATTGTTTCGTATTCCAAAGTAACACGAACCTGAACAACCCACTTAAGTTTAACGTTGTTCTTGATCATTAATTCGCAGAATTCCCTTACGTTCTTCTGGTCAACTGCAAAGTTATCATCGTCAATAAGAATTTCTTTTACTTCAGGGAAGTTTTCCTTGATGTAAACACACTCATCATATAGATTCTGTGCACTACGCTTACGGTAGCACTTACCGAACATAAGCTGTGAATACTGACAGTAGAAGCATTTTGAAGGACAACCTCTTGAAGAGAAGATACTTACTGTAGGGAAGCTTACATGTGCGTAGAAATAATCGTTTATATCAAGGTACTTCTTATATACTGCACTTACGAACGGAATTTCATCAAGGTTTTCTATGTATGGTCTGTCTTCTGTGTCTACAACCTGTCCGTTTTCCATGAAGCTGATGCCCTTAACATCGTTAAGAGCCATTTTTCCTGCAACTGCTTCTGCAAGTTCAGGAACTGTGTAATCATACTCATGACGGCAAACAAAATCAATATAATCATTTTCTGTAAGAATTTCTGTGCTGCAAGCTGTGGCATGAGTTCCTACCATAGCAATCTTCACTTCTGGCATAGCATCCTTGATTCTCTTTGCAAAGTCAAGGTCATTATTGATACTTGGTGTTGATGTATCAACAATGATAAGCTCAGGAGCATAAGCTTTAATCTCTTCCAAAGTTTCATCCTTTGTGATGCACTTTGCAGGAGCATCGATAAGCTTAAGGTCATAGCCCTTTTCGTCTAAAACCGCAGCAGAGTACGCAAGCCAAAGAGGGAAATAGATTGTTCCACTCTTTGTAACCGCTGGGCTTCTTGAGCTTTTTGAATACTTATTCAAAAATGGTGGGTTTAGTAATAAGATTTTCATAATAAAATTCCTTCCTTTTGTTATATTTTTTCTTTTTCATTTTCTATAGCACCGGTGCCGCCTTCAACAACGCCATCGGACTTTAGCACACTAAGTATTGTTCCAAAGAACATTTTTACGTCAAACCAAAAGCTCATTTTTTCAACATATTCGCCGTCAAGCTTTGCTTTAACGTCAATAGGCAATTCATCTCTTCCG
>JAZNIJ010000080.1:0-8242 GCA_045577455.1 Eubacteriales bacterium | reverse complement strand
GGTTAAGCCGGATTTATCCGTTTTATATGTGAGGATTAAGCAGTTTTGCTCCTCCTCGGGTTACCTCTCCCGTGTATAAATTAAGGGGTAAAAACTAAATATGCGGATATGGCGGAATTGGCAGACGCGCATGGTTCAGGTCCATGTGAAAGCGATTTCATGCAGGTTCAAGTCCTGTTATCCGCACCAAAATCGGAACAGATTTCATACTCTGTTCCGATTTTCTTTTATGCGATACTCTTATAGTCACCGCTGTGTGCAAGGACTATATTTCCTTCTTCATCAAACAGTTCTCCATAGTATTCTCCAAACGGTGCTTTCATTGCAACTACTATGGATAGCTCGTTATCTTGTTCGAGGATGATAATTTCGCTGATTAACAATCTTAAATTTGCATTGCTTATGGCTCCATCCTTGATAATTCCGTCTAGTATATCTATGCTGTTTTTAATTTCTGCCTTTCTTTTTTTGACAGTTTCATCAAGATTTTTTATTGAATCAATCTTCTTTGTAAGGTTTTCAATCTCGTTCTTTCGTTTAGCTATCATATTGTCATAAGCTTCACGATTTTCCTTATCTGTAATTCTCTCCATAAGTATATTTTCTATATCTTCTTTAAGGACAGATATTTTATTCTTCATATCAGAAATCTTTTTCTCCGTATTAGCTTTATTTTTCATTATAGCTTTTACATCCTTTTCAATAGATTTCCAATTTTGTTCTGCGTGAGATTTAATCCTTAAAAGCTCCTTGTATATCAATGCATCCAGATCTCTCTCCTGAACTCTGTGAGATGTGCAGTAACCCTTATATCTGTGATATCCATTGCATACATATTCCACTCGTTCAGGTTTATCTCTCCATCTTCGTATTTTTGCTACGAAAGTGCAACCACAATCTCCGCATTTTAGCAGTCCCGCATATCTGTGATATGGTTTTCCACTACTTGCTCTGACATTGTTTTGCTTCTTTGCTTCAATCAATTTTTGTACCTTATCCCATGTATCCTTAGGGATTATTACCGGAGCAAAGTTTTCGTGTTTGAATTGCTGCTCTTTCGGTACCTTTCTTCGAATGCCTCGTGCTTTATCACATTCTTCTTTATGGTCATAAAATGTGCCAGTATAGAACTCATTTATCAAAACTCTTTTTACGGCAGTTGAATCCCACAGATGCTTTTGGGTAATTGCAGGTTTATTATACCCTTGCTTTTTCTTGTTGTATAATAATTGATAGTATGAAGCAGATTTCTTACCCTCGTTATTCAATTTTTCAGCTATTGCTTTAAATCCATAGCCACCATCGAGATACAGAGAATAGATTTCTTTTACAATCTCTGCAGGCTCTTCCATAATGACAATCTCATTGGTGTTTTTATCTTTGTAATAACCGATAGGCGGCATATTACAAACGCCATGGTCTTTTTGCTTTTGCCTATATCCCTTTTTTACTCTACCGCTACCTTGCCTTGCATACAAATGATTAACGAACTTGTTTAGTTCGATTCGCATCTCATCTTCATCATTGAATGTATCAATGTTATCGGTCGCTGTTATTACCCTGATGCCCTGTTTTGTAAGATAGTCAATAAATACTGCAGTTTTGGTATTATGTCTTCCAAGTCTTGACAGGTCTTTAACCAATACAGCATCCATCTTATGTTCGGTGGCTGCTTCATAGATTTCTGCAATTCCATCACGGTCAAAGGTCATTCCGCTGACATTATCATCAAATGATTCTCCAACATAAATGTGTCCGTGTTCTTCAATGTAGTCCATAAGAATGTTACGCTGATTTTTAAGTGAATTCATTTCGCTATCTTCATCTCGTGATAATCTGTAATAAATCCATATTCGCCATTTTTCAGTAATACTCATTTGGTTTTCCCTCCTTTCTCAAGCAAACACAATACCACAAATCCTTTAATATATCCAGCTAAATATTACACGAAACTTTGCTTTCTTTTTTGACGAGTTTTTCCTCGTAACATTGAAGCTCCTGGCCTATATAATCGTCGATGACAGATTTAAGAAAAAGATTAAACTGTTCATCAGTTCCTATGTAATAAAATAATACCTCTTTTATCTTAGGACTATTATCTTTCCTCGGCATATACACCTCACCTCCATTTTTATTTTGCAACTATGCATTTTCAATATATGTTGTTATAAAACTCTTACATATCCCTCATATCAACATTTGCTTTTACTCCCATTCTTAAGACACTCTTTGCATAATTTCTTTACACCGACTTCCGCTACAGTTCCTGACCTCCTGCCTTGCTTGACACCAACGTCGTATTTCATTTTCTTGGTGCGCTCATATCGTGGCGGCACTTCCCCGAAAATGTATCCCTTGCGGTACGGCTATTTAGTTTTCAAGGTTCAAATTCCACGATTGACATTTTTATTTATATCGTGTATAATTTGTTGTGTGGCTATTCTAACATATTGTAAGAACTGCGTCAACCGATTTTTCCTCCATTTTGAAAAGTAGTGGAATTATAAAATATGTATCGTGGAAGTGATTATATGGCAAATATAAAAAGTTTAGATGAAAAACCATTTGATTTTGGATATATAACGGCACAATTTTATAAAGATTATGTTATTATCGGCAAAGAAAAAGTCTCGCTTGGTCAGATTTCAACTGAAATTCTGGAATTATCGGACGAACAGCTTAATAATTTGAAAACAGTATTGGCAGATTTAAGAAAAGCATTTCTGGAAAAACTTTATGGGGAATATGAATCAAATTTAATGATCATATCATCATGCAGCTTTGATGCTTTTTCTCCATATCTAAATAGGGCTTTGGAGATTATTCTTAGTCTGCCTTTATACAATCGCATTGAATTTGATAAAAGAAAATATATGGCAGAGCTCAGGGAAATATATGAAACTTATCCCAAAAGCGAAGGGAGAAATATATTAAACAGAATTTTAGTGACTTTGTTATCAATCAATGACGAAATACTAATTTTCAAAATATATGCAACTGCATTTGTTGATTTATATATAGAAAATGTTACCGCAAGAACACCTACACATTTTGCACACGCAGTATATCAGTTTTTCAATAATAAAGAGTTACAGCAAAACTTAGAATCTCTTATTCCAAAATATCCAGCAATTACATTTAAGGCAGAAATGCCGGCAAATATTGAATATATTACTTGTCCTGATCCTGATTACGAAGAAAACTATATTCTGGCAGAAAGAGTGTTTTTCAGGTCTCTTGGTGGCTTTTTAAACTCAGACTTATTCAGAGGATTAAATGTTAAGCACACGCCTAAAAGATGTCATAATTGCAAACGATTTTTTCTTTTGCCAACCGGTCATGATACTCACTATTGTAACAGAGTGGCTCCTAACGACCCAAAAGGCAGGATATGCAGCAAGGTAGGACCTCACAAAAAAGAAAACTCAGATGAATTTAGGTCTCCTCTAAAAAAAGAATATGACAGAACTTATGACCGTTTATTCAAGAGAAAATCAAACGGCTTGGATTATTCCGAGTGGCTTAAACAGATGACATTAGCTATGGATATTAAAGAGCGTGGTGAGTCCGGAGAAATTTCACTTGATGAAGCAATTAGGCTGCTGAAAGAAATATAAAATAAATATTATTGAACTAAAAATGACGGTATATTCGGGCAAAGGACTCGAATATACCGTCATTTTGATTAAATTTAAATACAAAGGAGAGTTATTTTATGCAAATACAAAGTTTAATAAAAAAGTACTTATTTTATTGTGAGTTGCAAAAAGGTCTTAACCCTAAAACAGTAAAAGCATACAGTATAGACCTAAAACAATTTGAAAGTTTTACAAGAAATCAGCAAAATTGTTCTAACAAAGAGTTAATATGTAATTATCTCGAAAGTTTACATTCAAAATACAAGCCAAAATCTATTAAACGAAAATTTGCTTCATTAAAAGCATTTTTCGAATATCTTACCTACGAAGAACTAATTGATGATAACCCGTTCGGTAAAATTCATTTTAAAATTAAAGAGCCGGTTATATTGCCCAAGACCATTCCTGAAAAGATACTTACAAAAATTTTAAATAAGGCCTATTTATCTTTAGAAGAATGTAAAACACCATACTCTGAAAAGTGTATTATCAGGGATATAGCCGTATTGGAGCTGCTGTTTGCAACAGGGCTTCGTGTGTCTGAACTTTGTAATTTAAAAGCGGATGATGTTAATCTTTCTGAAGGCTATGTAAAAACCTTTGGAAAGGGTTCAAAGGAGAGAATGATTCAAATATGCACTCCGGATGTGTTAGCAGCTTTAAAGCAATATAAAAAGTGCTTTAAGTCCGAAATTGATAATACAAGATATTTTTTTGTAAACAGACTTTCAAATCAACTTTCCGATCAATCCGTCCGTTTTATGATAAACAAATATGTAAATCAAATTTCATCTACAGTGCATGTGACACCGCATATGTTTAGACATACCTTCGCCACAATGCTTCTTGAGTCTGATGTAGATATCCGCTATATACAGCAAATTTTAGGGCATAGCTCAATAACCACAACAGAGATATATACCCATGTTTCTACTGCAAAACAAAAACAAATATTAAAACGCAAACACCCTCGCCAAAAACTGAATATCAATAAAGGATAATATCTAATTATCTGTTATTGATTTTACAATTCAGGGGTGATAAGATGAAAAAACTAAAAGATTTAAAAATACTTTTTTTGGCTCATTATGCACCGAGTAATCCAAACGATGTTATTCCCACAGGTATTGCTGATACGGTGTACGCAATATATCATCATAAAATATATAGAGAAATTTTAAATATATTTCCAAATACTATTTCAAGTAGTGATGTTTCTATTTTAATGAAACCAAATCTTAATGTGGATTACATCTTTTCTTTATATAACAGGTTGCCTTTTAATAATTCTGAGATATTTGTATCTTCAGTAGCAGAATATCTGAAAATCCCATATTTAGGTGCAACGCCTAACATCCGTGCGCTTGCAGAAGATAAACATTTAGCAAAAATGGTGGCAAGTCATCTAAACATACCCACACCAGAATGGAGGATATATAATGTCGGTGACGTGCTATTAAAACCTGACTTTGATCCGCCTTACTTTATTAAACCTCGTTTTGGCGCTGCATCTAAATATATATCAGAAGAATCTTCTTGTGAGTCTTGGGAGCAAGCAAACAAAAGAATAACCTATTTACACGACAATAATATTGATGTGATTCTCGAAAAGCAGATAATAGGAGTATATCACACTTCGCCAGTTCTTCATAATTTTAATAATCCGTTATTTTTACCATGCATAGGTCAATACTCGACGCATAAAGGCGGAATAGTCACCTATGAACAAAAAAGAAAAATAGAACCCGGATTAACCAGGACGCTATTAAGTGACATTGAATTAACCAAGAAAATACATACTTATTCAAAAGCATTATTTTCGATGATACAGCCTTTAGATTATACACGATTTGATTATATTGTTGACAATCATGGCGTACCGTACTTTCTTGAGTTTAATGTGTGTTGCAATTTGGGTGAACATTCAACCATAAGTCAAGCTGCAAAAGCAAAGAATATAACATACTCACAATTAATAGAAAATATAATATTTTCTAGTCTATATCGAAATAATCTCATCAGCGGTACTTTCGGGAAAAATTTTTAACGGGTTTATATACCAATAAACTAAACCGCAAGGAGAATATAGCGGAAGCCAATTTTCTAAATGGTTTCCGCTTTTTAAAAGCGGATGCTTTTCATAAAATTCAATAGCTGATATAGTTTTTTCTGGATTATATCTATCTGGATATTCTTTCGCCTTCTCCATAATTTGTTTATCAACAGGCATATTTGCTAAATATTCTATGAGCAAACGATTTATGTAGTATTTCTGCCGTATTCTATCTAAAGGAGAATTTTCAACTTCTTCTTGTAAATCAAAAATGCTTTTAATAGCTAACTGAATGTTTCCGGCGAGTGCATCACAACAAGCTAAATTAATCTTTGCAAAAATTTTCGGCATACTATTATCCTCATTAGCTATTACTTTGTCAAAAAAATACTTTGCATTCTCGTAGTCATTTTTTAATAGATACGCAATCCCTAAGTCATTACAAACAATGTGAGAAATATTTTCGCCATATAAATTTAAATTTTGGTAGGACTCAATTAAGTCTTTTTTGCCTTGCTCTGTTTCGGCTGATAAAATAGAATATCCTTTGTTGCACAAAGTACTATAATAACCGAACATATCATTGGTTAGCAAAAAATGTTCTAATGCTTCATTATACATATCAAGAGAATGATCTTCAAATGCTGATATGGCATTTCTAATTAAGTACCCTAAATTTTTTGAACCTTTGCAACAATCTTTTGCTATGAAATAGAGTTCCTGTGCCTTATTTAGTTCCTCTTTGTGAATGTGGTTAGAAATCAAAAAGGAATATCCAATTGCTTTGATATCAAGATTTTCAATCTTGCCTAACACTTGATATAAAACAGTTTCTGCTTTGTTATGATTACGAGTTCTGTTTAGTAAAATACCCCAAAAAGCTTTGATATACAAATTAGCATCAGTGTCTATTTTTTCAAGCCATTTTAATGCATTATTATATTCTCGTTTTCTTGCATAAATAATGCTACATAATATGCAATCTTCAAAAGAATCCGCATTAAAATCTGCAGAATCAATAAGATTTTCCGGGATTTTTGAACCGTCTTGTAAAGAATGTTTTATTAATATACGAGCATATTTTTTACAATCAGCATCCTTTAATTCGTCAGATAGTCTATATAAAAGTTCAGCTAACTTTTTACTATGTTGTTTTTTTGTTTTATAGTATGCTAAGACATTCCTTTTATATACGATTTGATCGGTATAAGAATTAACTAATACATATACATCGGGATGGTTAATTGACTGCAACTCATAGTAAGTATCTGTTTTCGATATAATTGCCATTGTGAATAAATCGGTAATAGATTTTTCAAAAGTATCCATTGGATTTGATGAATATAAATGGCAAAACTTTAATATACCAAACAAATCCTCTTTTGAAAGAGGAAATTGACAAATATACAATATGGACACAATAGCCTTGGACCATAGACTAAAATTATGCTCAAAATTCGGATTAGTAATACTTTCAACAATTTTGTGAATATTCCCACTCATGGATGAAATCATATCTTCTGCCTGTGAATATTCAATTTTACGGTTAAAAACCTTTCCTATTTCAATAATTAAAGAGGCGTGAGGTGCACAAAACGTAATTTCTTTGGTCGTAAATTCTTTTAAATTTATAAAATTTTTGAGTTTTCTATAATTATCGTTATACTCAGTAATTGCAAAAATAAATTGTATATTGTTAAATTTTATTAAGTCATTTACAACTGCATAAGAGTCTTCAAATATATTTTGTGCTGTATCTACTATTATTAGAATTTTTTTGTTGGATATCTCTTTAAAGAAAATAGTGAGAACTTCTTCCATCGCAGAAGTAAAATTTCCCGTGTATAATGGTAATGCTGTTTTCTTTTCAACTAAATGCGATATAGAATTACCAATATACGGAATGTCTTGTGTTATGCTAGATAGTAAAGAATTTGATTTTTCACCATAGTTCTTGTTAAAACAATCTTGCATTATTTCATATAATTCTGAATCTCTAATTATTAAGTCTAATAAAGCTGATGACAAATTTGTTCCGTTATTTGCATTTACATAAAAAGAATATGTATTTTGGGGGCATAAATCAGAAATGAGTTTATCCTTTAAGAATGAAGTTATTCCATATGCTTTTCCTGCCATAATAAAAATAGCTTCGGTATTTTCTTTTAAAGCTTCTTGAATAAAAGATAATTCATTAATACGATTTGCATATTCAACCATCTTATCACCCCTGAATTGTAAAATCAATAACAGATAATTAGATATTATCCTTTATTTATATTTTACCATATATTTCATCAAATTTCAATATAAGTACCTATTTTTCTATTCTTTAAAAATAATTTCTTTGTCGTTACTTGTTTCTTCAATTTTTAATTTGAGTTAATATGAAAATATAAATGCCATCTCAATAAAGGATAATAATAAATTATATTTTATTTGGTGGTAATAAAAATGGTATTAAAATTCAGAATCAGTTCTGCAGCGTTGTGTCCTAAAAAAGATGTAATAACTGCACTTGACATATATTGTAAATCTGTAGATTCTGGGT
>JAZNIJ010000079.1:0-3505 GCA_045577455.1 Eubacteriales bacterium | reverse complement strand
CTTCTCAGAATGACTGTATTGTCCGAAAGCTTCAGATGCTGATACGAATAGAAAATAAGTGCTGCGGAAATGAGATATGTACCATCGGGGAAATAAACAGTTCCGCCATCCTTCAGCTGGTCAATACAAGCCTGCAAGGCTTTAGTGTCATCGTGAATTCCGTCACCGAAAACATCTTTATTCTGCTTTACATTAATAAATTTCATATAATCGCCTCGGAACATATCGTTATTAGTTTTGCGAAATAACCGCAGCCTCTGCAGTAACCGCTGCATCCTGCAACTTGCATGCATCGCCTTCTGCTGCAGCATTTCCTTCTTCAGCTCTTTGTTTGAGAACTTCCATAATGTGAGCATGCTTTTCGTCTGTGAAATCCCACATAAACAGATATGGCAGGGTCATCAGTACGTATCCCGCAAGGTCAAAACAAAGACCGATAAGCATACATTGTACTCTGACATCACCCATATAAAGAACGTCCCAATCGGAGGTAAAGCCCACACGGTAGAACATAAGCGGAACAATCAGGGAAACGAGGGTTGTAATAGGTGTTGTAAACCAGCTGATGATTTTCTGATATTCCTCCAGTCTTTCGCCTGAAATATACATCTGATAATCCGTAACTCTGATTTTAGTGTCATCCTGTGCAATACCAACCGCAGCTTCAAGTGTATTGGAAACAAGCATAGCAATGTAAATTGCAAGACCGCATAGGAAATGAGAATTGCCAAGAAAGAGAATTGCCAGAATATATACTCCGTTTCTCATGGCTAAGACAATATATTTGAATACAATCAGCTGCTTATACTGAAAGCGTTTTCTTATCCAAGGTGCAAGGAATTGACCCGGATTACCGGACATTTTATAAATGATTTCTGCTATAGAGAAGAAAAGTCCTGTTTCACGCCAGGTATAAATGAGAAGGATTCTTTTCATATCAAGCATACCATTGCCCAATGAGTCAAGGAGCTCTGCAATTTTAATTATCCAAAGATATTTGTTTTTGAAAATACCTGAAACACAATGCCAGAATGAAAGATACTCTCTATTTTCAAGAGGTGGCATAGGAATTCGTTCTTTGATTTTACGAAGACCTATGAACATAACACCAGATGAAACCACAAAAAATACAGGGATAAGATATCTGAATGTGCCGATATCCTTAACGCCGTCAAGGAACATTACACCTGCGATCGTGGGAAGAAGAACATTCACTATATTCTGAACAAAGTGGCTGATTTTAACAGGGAATGAACGTACGTAAAGTCTTTCCTGAGGGTTGGGGCTGATGTTATCTGCAACAGACTGCGTAAAGCCTACGTAATTGAATATTGTATAAAGCTGGAAAAGAAGATAAAGAGTCCATACTCTATCTGTAAGAGGAAGCTTATAAAGCGGTAATTCGCATATAAGGATAACTACTATAATGCATTGGATAACATTTGCATAGGCAAAGATTTTGTATCTGCCGAGCTTTTTGAGAAGCTTCTTTCTTATAAGAATATTTCTGAATCCGCTCCAACCGTTTGCAAGAAAATGGGCACCGAAGATTTTGAAAATGTTGAAGCTGTTTATACCCTTCCAACGGGTATCAAGAATGTTTGCAACACCATCAGGAAGAATGAAAGAGAAATCAAATATGAGCATCAATAAGCCTAACATAGCAAAGATCAGATACACCGCATTATATTTTTGTTCAATCTTTTTAGGAAGAAATCCTAAGTTTGCATCAACACCCATTGTAAGAAGATTCCAAAAATATGTTGATGCAATAAAGAATACGTTAATTGCACTGAATGTAAGAAGAGGTATTTCGTAATAATGTGCAATAAGATAACAACCTGTACCAAAGGTAAGAAAGCTTTGGAGATATTTTAAGGTGTAATCGCCACCAACTGCGGCAAAAATTGAAAAATATTCTTTATATGGAACATGCTTTCCCTCAGCAGGAGTGTTCCAATATTTCTTCATTTCCTTGAAAATATTATCTTTTTTCTTAGCTTTTTCTTTTGCCATCAGTTTTCATCTCCTTCCTTGAGCAGCTCGTTTATTGTTTCATTTGCGTCTTCACGTGTCATGCCATATTGTTCTTCCGGAGCAATATTAACAACTGCCTTTTTTATATTTTTTGGAAGCCAGCTATCGCCAAAGGTTATACTCTCTTTGCTTTCTGCACCCATATAAAACTCTTTAAGATTTGAGCAGGAATAGAATGCAAAGCTGTCAATTTCTTTAACAGATTCGGGAATAAATATAACAGGCTCCATACTATGGCAATAGCTGAACGCATCAGAGCCGATTTTTTCAAGTCCGTCAGGAAGAGTAACAAGTGAAATGTTTTCGCATTTAAAGAATGCCATATCACCAATTTCCTTTAAGGTTTCGGGTAAATCGATTTTTGTTAAGGTTGCGTTTTTATAAAAAGCACAAGAGCCTACTCTCTCAACACCTTTCGGTATAGTGTAGGTTGTGTCAGCTTTCTTTAGAGGATAAGCTACTAATGTCTTCATATCCTTAGTGTAAAGCACACCTTCAGCAGAAGTGTAATATTCATTAGCTTCATCAACCTCTATTGCTCTGAGCTCCTTGCAATAGAAAAATGAAGTTTCGTCTATGTATTTAACATCCTTGCCTATATAAATAACTTCAACATAGTCGTCGGTGTTCATAGTGAAGTCACCAACTGCAGAAACAGGCTTTGATTTGTCAGGATTGTTACCGTCTTCATCACGGACAAAGTCAATAAACACTTCTTTTGTGTTATTGTTACCATTGAAGCCGAACAGCACCCAGCCTTCATTACCGGGAGTATCAGCAATTTCTGTCTGATATTCATATTCAAAAGGTGCTCGTGCCATTGAAAGAAATGAAATGGTAACGGAAGCAGCTATGAATAATACCAGAACAATGATAAATGTAGCTTTTTGCCAGGTTTTCATTATTAATCACTCCTTAACAGATTCCAATGTTAATGTTTTCTGTATACAAATAAAGATTAACATATTTTATTTGAAGTTCCAATATAATAAATCACAGCAACATTTGTGAATTATCACAAATAGCAGTTATTACTTCAGCATTTACAAAATCCACAAAAATAATCGAAAACATTCTATTTGTTTTTGAAATATCCACAAAAAGCTTATGTTAATCACTATTTTTACAGATTTTTTATTGTATCTCATACCAAATAATGATACAATTAAATTACGAATTATCACATTGTTCACCGTTATTCTAAACATTGACAGGAGAGTATTTATTTGAATTTGAAAAGATATGAAAATGTTTGCGAATATTATTCTCACATGAACGATAAAAATCCTCTTAATATTACCGCTGTGGGAGAAAGTTTCTGGTGTGACAATTGCTTTTTTGAAAGAAGCTCTTCACAAATTACTGCGATCGAGTTTGTTGTCAGCGGAAACGGTGTTCTCGAAAACAATGGTCAAAAGTATTATCTTGGTCCCAAAGATGTTTTCTTATTAAGAAAGGGCACCAATCA
>JAZNIJ010000078.1:0-23073 GCA_045577455.1 Eubacteriales bacterium | reverse complement strand
CCAAGATGCTTGACTACCTTGACGAATGGCTGGAGGGACATCAGCACGATATCGAGCGGGAGACCTACCACCAATACAAGCGGTATATCGACGGGCGCATCCGCGAGTTCTTCACGTCCCTTGACCTCACCGTCAAGGATCTGTCGGGTAATGAGATCAACGAATTCTACACCTACCTTCGCAACGCAGGGCTGAAGGGCTCCACCGGTCAACGCTACCACGGTGTGCTCCATAAAGCGTTCAAGGATGCGGTGAAGCGCAGGATCATACCAAGCAATCCCGTCGACCAAGCCAATCGACCGAGGAAGGAGCAGTTCATCGCGGCCTACTACAACGCTGAGGAGGTGAAGCAGCTGCTCGAGCTGGTCAAGGATGACGAGATCTATATCCCTATCCTCCTTGCCGCTTACTATGGTCTCAGGCGAAGTGAGGTGATCGGGCTGAAGTGGTCGGCGATCGACTTCACCGAGAACACGCTGACCGTCCGCCACACCGTCCACTCCACCGAGGAGGGCATCGTCGCCAAGGACAGACTAAAAACAAAATCCTCCTACCGCACGCTGACGCTGGAGCCCTTCGTCAGAGGTGAACTGCTGAAGCACCGCGAGAAGCAGGTGCAAATGAAAAAGGTGATGCGCTCGGCGTACTCAAAGGAATACACCGACTACGTCTGCGTGGATGCACTCGGCAAGCTGTACGATCCCGACTTCGTCACCGGACATTTCGGACAGCTGCTGAAGAAGCATAATCTGAAGAAGATCCGCTTCCACGACCTGCGCCACTCCTGCGCCTCGGTGCTCCTCGCACAAGGCGTGCCTATGAAGCAGATCCAGGAATGGCTCGGACATAGCTATATGAGCACCACGGCAAATATCTACAGCCACCTCGATGCCGTCACGAAAGCGGATACCGGCGCGGCAATGAGTAAAGCGTTGGGGTAACCGAATAAAAATCAAGACCGCTTCGAGTAATCGGAGCGGTCTATATACATTTTTGTTTGATTGATTTTTTTAATTCAAAACAAAAACACATAATTTTAATAAATATTCTTTTTTAGAGGGCATGCATGCTTGCACCTACTGCACATGTTTTTTTCGGACAACTCGACAGAGGCATTAATTAAACCACCTGTACATACACACGTTTGATTTACGGAGCGTATGAAGCCGGTTTTTTCCATAATTTCTTTGTATTGGTTGAATCTACTTATATTATAGCAATGAGCAACAGTTTGTGCAACTTGCAGACCTTCTACAATTGACTCAAAAGAAGGCACTTTTCCTGTATGCTCTTCTCTTGTTACAGAGTTAATCATTCCAACAACACCTGTTCTTGCCATTGTTATTGCTCCGATTGAATTTGCAATATGATCAAAGCCAATTGTCTCGTCTGAAGGTAGAGGGCCTAATGGCATTAAAGGAACATTGAGGGGGCGAATTAATTCGGCATAGTCGAGAATTTGATCAATTGAAATGTGTCCAACACCCTCCATCATAACAGGAACACCTTGCTGTTTCGCAATATTAATAAACTTTTTTTGTGCCTCGATTTCCGCTTTATGAAAATCATCTAATGCATCCCAAATAGTAGCTGGTCTAAAGACAGAACCTATACTTAGGCTTACATTATGTTTTTTTAAAATTTTCATAATTTCGGAAAAATTTTCTACAAGTATGTTATCTTGGCGTGAATTAATAACTTGATCTTTCATTATCATATAACCACCACGGGATGTAGTGGGAATAAGACGTTTTGATTTTAAGGCTTTTTTATAAGTGGAAATATTAGCAGTAGGATGAAGCGTCATAAAAGATACCCCGCCTTCTGCCATTTCAATTATTTTTTCTATAAGTGAAGTTACACTGATTCCTTTACTGCTATCAAAGATTGGATAATATGGAATTACACCAATAGCACCATCGAAATCCTCCGTCAATCTTTTCCATAATGGAGTTTTATTGTTTACTATTGACAAATCCATTATTGAATCGGGTCGATACCGTAGAGAGCAAGCGTGCTCGATTTTTTTTAGTTCGGTTATTTCATCTGAAACTTCTGAAAGACCGACACTCATATTTACTTTTAACAAACACTTTCTACCAATCAAAACTCTTTTTTTTGATTTTAGAGGTACGATATTGGTTTGAGCAATTTGATTGGCGATATAATCAGCAGTATATATACCACAATGTTCTTCAATTGATTTTGCAGTGTCAAGCAAGTTCAAATCTCCTCTATAAAATCGTTGTAGTACTTGTCATATATTTTTTTATAGTCTACACTCTTTAATTCTGTTCCATATGCTTGCTCTTTGATGCATACCCAGTTTGCGTATGTGTATAGTGAAAAATGGTCATAAAGTAACTTGGAAGATTTAATTATTACGTCTTCCAGTTCATTGTTTCCAGTTTCCGCATAAACGGTGGCCAATTCGCATGTTGTTTTCATCAGATTTAACACTTCTTTGTCCTGCTGATAATTGATTTTCAAATAAATAGCAGTTTCATTATACGAATGCCATAAATTGTATACATATTCGGTTTTGCTGGAGTTTTTTATGATTGTTGGAGACAAGTAAGTCAATAAATTTGAATAGGCTTTTTTTAAATTATCCATATCAGATAATCTATGCTTTATTGTTATCTCCACCATTCGTTGTTTTTGGTTTTCTTTCGTGGAATTGACTATACTTACTACGAGTGACACAATAGAAACGACAATAGTAATAGCTTGAAGTAATACGATGATTTGATCACTGTTCATATTATACTCTCCAATTCTTTTTAGTATAATTATTGAAAAAGGCTGAGAACTGAGCCTCAGCCTTTTGGCGGAGAGAGAGGGATTCGAACCCTCGTGCGCGTGAGCGCAAACTGATTTCGAGTCAGCCCCGTTATGACCACTTCGATATCTCTCCGTATTAAGTTAAGTTTGAATTTTGCACGGCTTTTGCAAGGCCGATAATGAAATGCATTCATCCAAAATTCAAGAAAAATGAAGCATTTGCGAGATATTGCGAGAAAACAAGAGCTTTTGCAAGGTGCAGAGAGATAAGCTCGTCTACCTTTCGAGTCAGCCCCGTTATGTCCTGTTGCAATAACACAAAAATACTGCGGTGCTTCACAAGTTTTTACTGTTGTTTTTTCTTAACATACGGGATTATAACACATTTTGCGGTGGTTGTCAATAATAAAATTGCCATCTTTCGTAAATCTTTCGATGAATATTTCGCAAAACAAAAATGTTTTCTTGATTTACACCGCACTTACAAACAGCTAATCTGAGGTATAAAAAAACAGCGATAAATTGATGAAAAAGTTATCAATGAGTTGATATAAAGGGTTTACAATAAAAGCGAAAGATTAAAACATTGCATTTATTTTGATACATTTATTTACCTTTGATGTATTTGATGATTTCCATACATTTTTGACAAATTAGCACTCTGCTCTTGACAGTGCTAAAACTATATGGTATAATGCAGGTAATCAATATAAATCAACCTTTACACAAGATACATCAAACCATTGATCATCCACTGCAAACGATGGTGAAGTATAAACATCTAAATGCAACAAAGATACTTCAAACATCTAAATGCAACAAATAAAGATACTTCACACGATTATTTACAAAAGCGTTTTTACGCACATAGGAGAAAAAATGTTTGGACACATAATTGCAAATGCCGACGCACTGACTGACGAAGAACGGCAGAGATACGAAAGTATTTACTGCGGACTTTGCGACAAGTTGAGAGAAAAGTTTGGAGTTTATGCAAGGATGCTTCTTTCATATGATCTGACTTTTGTTATTATTCTTCTTTCTTCCCTATACGATGCTGAAGAAAAAAATGAGCTGAAGCGTTGCCCTGTGCATCCTGCAAAAAAGAAGCTCCGCACAACGACCGCATACACTGATTATGCGGCAGATATGACCGTTGCCCTCGCCTATTTCAAAGCAATTGACGATTGGCAAGACGACAAAAAGAAATCAAAGCTACGCCTTGCCAACAAGCTGAAACCATTTTACAACGAAATTAAAGCCCGATATCCACGGCAATGTTTGGCAATGGAAAAGGAGCTTGAACAGATAAATCATTTTGAAAACAAAGACACCTCCAACCCAGATGGTGGTGCAAACGCTTTCGGACGGCTTCTTGCAGAGATTTTCATTACCTCGGATGATTATTGGAATTACGATTTATACCGCATAGGATATGGTCTTGGTCGATATATCTACCTTGCAGATGCATCCATTGACCTGCAAGATGACATAAAAAACGGTTGTTACAATCCCCTATTGATTCTTAACAAACAGCCCGAAGAAATGCGACCATTTCTGACCATACTTCTCGGTGAAGCATCTGCCAGCTTTGAAGCACTTCCCCTTGAAAAAGATATCGGCATACTAAAAAGCATAATTTACACTGGGATATGGATAAAATATAATCAAGGGATTGAAAAACAAAAAAATCCCAAAGATAACAAGGAAAGCGAATAGTTTCAGCTTTAAAATGCCTTAAAACATATTCCACAACATAAAGGGTACAATTGCCCAAAGAAAGGAAAAACCAAATGGTAACTGATCCTCACAAGGTGCTTGGAGTTCCTCCCGGAGCATCTCAGGATGAAATAAAAAAAGCATACAGAAAAAAAGCAAAAGAATACCACCCCGACCTTCATCCCAACGACCCTGAAGCGGCAAAAAAGATGAACGAGATAAACGAAGCTTACGATATGCTTATGAATCCCGAAAAACACCGCTCAAGACAGGAACAGCAAAGGCGTTATCAAGGTTACGGACAAGGTCAAGGACAGTGGCAACAAGGCCCCGGGGGATGGTACACATATTACGGTGACATTGATTTTGAAGATATATTTGGCGGCAGGCAAACCTTTAACGCAAATCCAAAGCATGAACCGTCTGATTCACCCGAAGTTTCATCTGCTGTTGACCTTATTAACAGCGGAAGATACAACGATGCTTTGAGAATCCTTCAAACTGTATCCGATGACAAAAGAAACGCAAGGTGGTTTTACCTTAATTCACTTTGTCATTATGGACTTGGCAATATGGTTCAGGCAATTGACTTTATTGAAAAAGCATACCGAGAAGACCCAGACAACCAAACATATAAGATACTTTTACAAAACTTCAAGCAATACGGACACACATATACCAACAACTCACAGGGTTACAACACAAGAGTTTTGGGGCTTGGAAAGCTATGCTGTCGCTGTGCTTTTCTGTATTGCCTTTGCAGAAACCCGTATTTCTGTCTTTTCTGCTGATACAAAAATTTTAGTCCTGACAAACGGCAAAACCGAAAGTCAGGACTTTTTGTTTTTTTATGTAATATCAATAGACGAATATACTATTCTGTCTTTCAGCATATTTCCTTCCCACCTTAAGAAACTGTGGGTAAAGGCAAAGTAAAACGAAGCATCTTCATCAAAAGCATAAACATTTTAAAGAAGAATACGGTCAAAATCGGTTACATAATTTTATTAACCCTTTGATTCTTACTTTGAAATACGATTAACATATGCCGATATATCATCATTACTGTCAAAGCGACATTCCTCTATAATATCCCTTGTTAAACCTCTGCGTTTTGCCAAAGCTCTTATTGCATATTCACGACAGCAAGAACAAAGAGTTGTGTTGTAAATATAAAGGAAAAATTCTTTTGGCAAATTTACACCCACATCATCCGCTTCTAAGATTTTCGAGCCGATATTGTGCCAAAACGTTTCGTTAGAATAATCAACCTTTATATTTTTCAGATGAGAAAGCAAAAATTCTTTATCGGTATCTTTATAATTTACAAGCAGAATTTTAATTGCGTCAACTGTATGCTCTCCTTTTCCGAAAAGCTCAAGTGCATAGTCCCTTGCTTCTATACTTTGGCAATTTGTTAAAATGTCAAGAGCCATGTTTTTCAACGCTTCGTTTTTTGAATTTGCATATTCTATAATAATATTATGGGGAATATACGAAAACGGCGGTTTCGAAAAAGCAAAAACCGAAAGCATTTCAATTTTTTTATCCTCGTTTGGTTCGCCAATAATTATTTTTGCTAACTTTTCCTTTTCAGAATCTTCTGCCAAACGTTTAAATCTAACTTTTTCGCTCTGCAACAATGTTCCGGCTTCGTCTATTTCTTTTTTCAAATCAAAGGCACTAAGTGGCTCTTTTATCGGTCTTATAAAGCTTTCGAGTGCATTTAATGCTTTCGTATATTCTTCATAAAATACTTTTATATACTTTGATTTTTTTGCGTCTCGCTTTAATATTGAGTTCAGCTTCCTTTTGCCGATACCGTTGCTCATTTGAGAAAAGAACCAATCAAAGCTACTTCCAAAATAATGGGGATTTTTTTCAAACAATTCCCCCATATCACAAGCGATTTTAAGTATGTCATCAATTCCGCCCAATGCTTTCAGCGAAAAACAAACAGCTTCAAAATAATCGCGTTCAAAATCGTATCTTTTAAACGAGTGTTTATTTATTAGGCGAGAATGCAGATAAGCATATTTTGCTTTCAAAGCAGATAGGGCGCTTTTATTTCCGTTTTCCGCAAAGCGTTGTAAAAGCTCAACTAAATGATGAAATTTCCAACAATCTCTGAAAGTATTTTTTTCAAGCTCCTCAATGATGGGATTTAAAAAATATTCCTCGTCATTGAAACAGGTTGTCAATTCATAAACATAAGACGCTCTTGTGCCTTCGCATTGTGTATCAAATGACAATCTATGAGTGCATCCCCATAAAACAACGTCTTTGTATTTTTCAATATTATCCGACTTTTGAAGAATGATGGCGCATCGACCATGCCCTTGTTGCATATATCTTTTAAATTCTTTTTTTGTCATATTATTCCTTTATAACATTTATAATATCAATAGACGAATATACTATTCTGTCTTTCAGCATATTTCCTTCCCACCTTAAGAAACTGTGGGTAAAGGCAAAGTAAAACGATACATCTTCATCAAAAACATAAACATCCTCAGGAAGAATACGGTCAGAATATGTTATATTTTTTGATTCGTCGTTTGCTTCTTCAATCATTTTTGATGCATCTGCCGATGACATTTCCAAAACCGTATCACACTGATATTGATGCTTTATCAAAAGTTTTTCGTCCTCATTTTCATAGCCGACTTTAAATCGACTTGAAATATCCCACATAACATATACTTTTCGTTTTTCTTTGCGAAGCCACCCCAGTGCATCTTCATAAGATACAACATACCTTTTTTCATAGGTCAAAGTGTCTCTTAAATAGAAATATGTTTGGTTTTCTACAACGGCTTCTGTGTCAATATTCCGTATTTGGGTATAACACTCTGTTTCGGTATTAACAAATTTACAAATAAATTTTTTTCTCAAACTCTTTGCTTTATCATTAGTTACAATTTTAAACACACAACACCTCAAAATGATTTTCTAAAAAAAAGATACTTTAAACTTTTTAGAAAAAAGCTCACTGAAAAACAAAAATATTGCTCACTCAAACTTTAAAATGTTGCTCACCTGCAATATTTCTCTTTTTATTGGTCATTTGGAATTTGTTTTATTTATTCCACCGAACCAGAATTCATTCATTTCTTCAAGGAATTCTCTCGTTATAGGATATCCACAACCCTCTCCGATAACCGAATCCATTTCGCAAAAAGGGCAAAGTGCTGTCATTTCTTCGGCATATTCACACTCAAATTCGATTTTTACATTCACTTTTGCCTTATCCAAATTTGAAGCATTTATGGATCTTTTTTCTTTCAACCACCTTGTTATATCACTCGGGGCAAAAACAGCCAGACAATAAAAGCAACCGCAAACCTTATCTTTTTTCAGCTTTTCACTGTTTCTGATGCAAAACTTATGGACAGTTTTATAATCACCCTCTGTGAATTTTTTCATATTTATCTCCCTTATATCATTTATTTGCTTTTGAACATAGGAAAAAACCTACTCTTCAACTTCAGAAAAGGTCATATTTGTTGTGTTAATCAGCACCTTATTCTTGTTTTTTTGCACACAATGAATCATCGGTGAATACCCTTTTGCATTTTTCTCTACCGTAGTTACATCCCATATGAGAAGCACAGCCGTTTTTTACTATCTGTGTCAGCTTCTTCATGGGTCAAAGCGATATACCATGTAAAACTTTCATCAAATACATATACATCTTCTCTCAAAAAATACTCACTTATATCTCCAATACGGTGAGCTTCAATATTGTAATCGTGAATCAGCACCTGACAAAGCTCCTTTGGTGGTACGGAAATCACCTCATCGGATTTCAAAACAATTTCACACGGCGGTGTATATACAGATTTCTCCCACCATTCTTCGGGATAAATTATTTTTAAAGGTCGTATATCCCACATAACAAAAACATTTTCGCTTTTTTGCCCATGAAGAAAACGCATAGCATCATAAAAATCAACTTTATTGGCAACGCTTTTCTTCAGACAGCTCCACAAAAAGGATACTTTAAATCCCTCTGCATTTACAGTATCATTTGCTTTTAAAGCCCTAATATACTTTATGTATAAATCTTTTGATGTATCTACGAATACATCAATAAATCTCTCGCGAAGTTTATAAGCTGTTTTCTCAGGTATTTTTGTGTATTCAAAATTCATTTTTTACTCCAATGCCCTAATCCAAATACGGTGATTTAAACGGCTCTATATAAATCCCATCTGTATATCTGTTTTTTTCGATTTTGTTCTTGCATCCCACATACATATAATAATCGTAAATCCATATTTCAATTATTTTCACGCAACAAATAGTGAAGCATTTTTTCGGGATTATCCAAAAACTGTTTTGTTATTTTATAATGCTCTGTGTCACGGTAATTGACTTTTTTAATTCCGCTATGGGAAAATTCAAAAATTTCAGCATTTGGAAAAGCCATCAGAATTGGAGAATGAGTTGCAATGATTAACTGAGAATTATTTTTTATCAACCTGTCAATCTCAAGCATCAATGTAAGCTGACGCATGGGAGACAAAGCGGCTTCGGGTTCGTCGAAAATATACAGTCCGTTTCCGCTGAAGCGGTTTTGAATAATTGACAAAAAGCTCTCTCCGTGAGATTGATTGTGCAAAGAAACTCCGCCGTAGCTTTGTATTACAGGTGGCTCAAAAGATGGTTTTGAATCCATATCATCTATATTGGAGGCAACATTGTATAAGCTCTCAGCCCTCAGAAAAAATCCGTCTTTGGCATGGGCTTTTTTCTGAAGCGTTAAACACTCGAAAAGCTGAGAATGGGTTTCCCTCGTTGAAAAAGTGAAGTTCTTCGTACCGCCTTCGGCGTTAAAGCCAAAGGCAACGGCAATTGCTTCAAGCAAGGTTGATTTTCCCGTTCCGTTTTCACCTACAAAGAAAGTTACATCGGAGGAAAAAGTCAAATGTTCCTTTTCAGCCAAGTATTTAACAACGGGGAGCTTACATAAATATGAGTTTTTTTCCAAACGGTCATTAAATAAAACACCGCTTATATATTTGTTTTCATTCATTTACAAACTTTTCTCCCGATAAATATACTTTAGCAGTATTTTTACAATAACATAAAAAAACATATTTTGCAACAGTTTAAAAACTTTTTTCGCCATTTTAGAAATTTACACAATATTTTTTTAATTTTCGGGGGTTTGGGGCGGTTTTAAAAACACATTAAAGGGCTGTTTTTTGGGCTTTTGAGTTTTTAAGAATAATTCTCTTGTACTCATATCATAGTCATGAAGAAATTCTTCCTTTAATTCTTCGGGGAAAATACCTTTCTCTGCAAGTAATTCGCAGAAAAAATATCTGCTTTGACAGTCTAAAATGCTTTCAAGTGCAACAGGTATCATTTCCAAAGGCAGACCTTCAACCCCAAGGCGAATATCCCTCTCCAAAATCTGAACGGCGATGATTCTGTCATTTTCGTTTGGAGAATGAAAAAGGGATAAAAAGTCGTCTTTATCTTCTTTGGGAACATAGTTTATTCCAAAGCGAATTTCCAACGCAAGGGAACGCAGCTCCCCTTTTTGGAATCTTTCGTCACAGAACATTTTAAGCCCGACTTTTCTGCATATGTCCTGACGGTTGTATTTCAAAATATCAAAAATATGTCGAGTAACATCACGGGAAACATCGTCCCCAAGCTCGCTGAAACAATAATTTTCTTTTTCCAACCATTCCACAAGAGGTGAGACATCGAGAGGAAATTTTTTCGGTAATTCCAATAATTCGGAAAAATACAAAAGGAGATCTGCTTTTTTTCTTACCTCCGTTTCTTCTATTGCCGCTCTTGCCACCCTCTCTATAGTTTCTTCATCATTTGTTTCAAGCCAAAGGTTCAACAAATCGTATCTGAAACAATTGGATTTGATTATTTCCTCTGCAAGGTCGGAAATATCGGCTTTTTCCGCAATATGTATCTTATCATCCCCCGATATACTGACAATTTCATTTCTTAAATCTATTTTTTTGCCGTATTTATGCTCTTTTATAACCTCATCAAGTATCATAAAAAAATGGTATCTGCCAACTCCATCCCAAATTTGAAACAAAGGGTTCTGATATGTGGGAATAACGGGAAAATCCATATATTCATATAGAGATGCAATATCAAAAAGAATCTCTTTTATTCTCTTGTCACCCACCTTTAGGTATCTTCCCAAGATAGCCGACGCAGTCATATATTCACGGGCACAGGGTGGGTATTTATCACCGTCCCACGGCTTTTTTGTATATTGGGTAAGGGCTTCGTATGAAGTCTTATAATAATTTTCAATTATTTCTTCAACCTCGTGTCGCTTTCCCATAAGAATTAACAGCGGAATCGGTTTACACGAAACCTTTGTGCGCAATTTGTCAAGGAGCTTTTCTTCAATTTCTTTTGTGAATTTTTCGTCACCGAAAATATCAAGAATTTCTTTCTCGTAAAAATTCAAAACTCTGTGGTTTTCTTCAAAAATACATTCAAGGAAGGGTTCTTTAAAAAGGGTTTTATCTTCTTGTTTTTTTAGTTCAACAATAGCTTTGCCAAGCCCCTTTTTATAATAATTGCAAAATTCATTTACTGTCATTTCGGATTTTTCCCTGTGGATTTCAAATAATTCTTTATCTTGTTTTCGTTCATTCACTCCGTCCTTACGATACTGCACAGGGGTTTTTCCAAATCGTTTTTTGAAAGACCGAATATAATAATTTGCATCGGAAAAGCCGTACATTTCTGCAATTTCGTTAATTGAAATTTCCGTAAAAAGCAGAACGGGACAGCTTTGCGTAAGGCGTGTTTCCAAAATAAATTTCATTGGAGGCATACCTGTTTTTTCTTTTATAAGATTTGAAAGGGAGGTACGGTTAGTTCCGAATTTTTCGCATAGAATTTCAAGGTTGATTTCTTTGTCTATATTATCGTAAATATATCTTACAATTTCGTTTTCAAGTCCGCTTTTCTTACCCCAATATGCCCCTTCCGCAATTCTGAGAATTGAAATAACATCTGCCCTTGTTCTGCAAGACCACATACCGTCATTTGCATGAGAAGCAATATTTTTCTGCGCTTGTTCATAATAAAAAGAAGCGGCTTTATATTCTTCTTCAGAAATTGGAACTATACCAAAATAATCATTATCTCTCACACGGAAAAGACGGAGGTCGGGATAACCGTATTTATCACGCATTTCTGTGTAAAACTCAGTGCCTATTATGTAATGGTTAAGGTTTATATTGTAAAAATACGGGCGGAAGCTCAGATTTTTCCCTTCGTAATCTCCGCTGTGAACAGATAATTTATCGGAGCTGTTGAGACAGACTATGTATTTACCGTCCAAAAAGCAACGGTAACCACTGAGAATAACATTCAATTTCTTTGCCGAAAGCAAAATTATTGAATACATACTGTCGTTTTCACAGAATTTGTTTGATATATTGATAAGCTCTTTTGAATACATCATAACTTGCACCTCCAAGGAAATTTTACCATGTATACCGCCCACTGTCACTACACTGCACAAAAAAAATATAGCACTATTTACAATTATAATGATTGATTTTTCCAAAAAAGTCAAGGGTATAACAATATTTTTTTATAAACTACATAAATATAAGCCCTTTTCTGCATATAATAATCAAGTTTTATATGCAGTATATATTGACTTTCTGCATATTTTAGTATATAATATGTGCAGAAAAGGAGTTTTTATTATGAGAAAATTTGATTATTCTTTTTTGAACAATGCTTTATTACCTGTCAGTCTTTTAAATCTGACATCAAGCATTGCATCACTAAAAACACTGGCAATGGTCAGAAAGCAGGAATACGCAAAGATATTCACCGAGCTTGAAGCGGTAGCAAAGATACAATCGGTAAAAAGTTCTAATGCAATTGAAGGTATAGTTACAAGTGACGAGCGTATTGCCGCTATTGTAAATCAAGACAGTGCGCCCTTGAATCATACCGAGAGTGAAATTGCAGGTTACCGCGATGCCCTGAATGCCATTCATATGAATCACGACAACCTTGATTTGCGAGAGTTGGATATTTTGAGACTGCACGAAACCATGATGCAGATTGCGGGATACGAATACGGCGGCAAGTATAAAAGCGGAGAAAACTATATTATCGAAGAGGATGAAGACGGAAATAGGAAAGTGCGTTTCAAGCCCACACCTGCATCTGAAGTAAAAGACGCCATGGAACAGCTTGAGCTTGCCTACATGGATGCACGAAACGATGCAAGCATCAATCAACTTCTCCTTATCCCCTGCGTAATACTTGATTTTCTATGCATCCATCCATTTCGTGACGGCAACGGAAGATTGTCAAGACTGCTCACTCTTCTGCTTCTTTATAAAAACGGATATGATGCCGGAAAGTATGTGTCCTTCGAAGAGCAGATAAATAAATATAAAGGTTTCTATTATGAAGCTCTACGGAAATCCTCAGAGGGTTGGCATGAAAATCAGAACACCTATATTCCGTTTATAGAAAACTTTTTGTCAACTCTATATATGTGTTATAAGGAGCTTGACAAACGCTTTGCTGTAGTAGGCGGAAGGAAGCTAACTAAAAAAGCAAGGATTGAAGCAACTGTGCTCAATAGCATTGTTCCGATTTCAAAAGCGGAGATCTGTAATATATTGCCTGATGTGAGCCCCTCTACTGTTGAGGCGGTACTTAGCATTATGGTGAAAAACGGGCAAATCAAAAAGATAGGTCAGTCGAAGCTGACAAGATATATCAACATCTGATTTTACTATAAATCAAAAGGGTTCGATGCTTTTACACCGAACCCCATTTTTTATGGATTATTTTTCTTCTTTCTTTTGTCTGATAAGGTTTCTCATTCCTCTGAACTGAGTATCAAGCAAGGAGTTACCCATTGAAACAATGTAATTCTGAGTATGTATATTGCCCTTTGTAACAACATTGATACCTTCGTTAAGATAATTGATGCGTCTACGACGGAGATTAAGGAAACCATAGCGTTTGAACAATTTCTTTGTCTTTTGGTCAGATGTAACGCCAACGATATCTTCATAGAAATATTCTGTTGTTCCTTCGTAGAAAATATGACCTGTTACAATATCAAAATACTGATGATATACATAAAGCTGTTCATCGCTGAACATATAAACAATGATTGATGGGAGTGAAACTCTAACTTTATCATCACTGCCCAAAACTTCAATATATTTAGGGTCAAAATCGTTGAGCTTATCTATTTTCTTTGGTGAAACATAAGAATTCTTTTGATATTTAATAAACACCTTATATCCGACAAATCCCGCAAGTCCTGCAACAAGAATAAAATACAATATAAAAGGAAGAAATGAAACAACCTTATTTCCTATAAATATCAAAGCATATGAGGAAATTGCTGTAAGAAAGAAAATGCCGTATGTATAAATGAAACGGATAATTTTTCCAAAAAATCCCTTAAATTTAACATCTACCAATCCGCCGGTTTGGTTGAATGTTGCAACACCATTAAGAATAACAGGGTCAACTCTGTCAATCTGTTCGGAAACAATATTCAGCTTTTCCATAGCTTTTGCATGTGCCTCTACTGTTTTTCTTTGAAGCTCTTCATCAACAAGTTCTTCGCCTTCATGGTTAAAGGTAATTCTCTTAATGATAACCCAAACAGCTGCTGCTAATATGGTAAGATATCCTAAAATTTTAAACAACTTTACGAAGATTGAATCTTTTGGATTTGAAAAATCTTGAAGCTCTTTATTAACCTCATCATAAGCCGACTTAACTCGATTATAATCAGCAAGAGCTTTATTATATTCATCGGCCTCTTCATCGTATTCAGCGTCGTGAGAAACCGATTCCTGATATGCACCTACATCCAAATCGTTTCTGTAGTTATTATATATATCGTAGTATATATTTTCAGCTTTATCCTTATCGGTGCTTAATCTTTGAAGTTCTTCCCTAAGGTCATTTCTTTCTTCAACTCTCGCAGTTACAAAAACGCCCGAAAGAAGAATCAGAAAAATACCAATAGCGGCAAGAAACTGCTGAAATCCGGTGTTTTTGCCGTGGAAATAAGAATAAATTTTAGATTGCCTGATTTGCTCTGAAGTCATAATATACCCCTTCCCTTTATGATATAAAAATCATTTATTTGCCAATGATTATATCATATTTATTGAATATTGTCAATCTTATTTTTGATTCATTTTTCGTCTTGCATTTTAAAGAAACAAAACCAAAACTGCTATATAGAGATAGCAACCCTGCTTCCCCCCGCAACCTCTTTTTTAACAACAATTTGCTTATCTATTCTTTCTTTAAGCTCGGGAACATGGGAAATAATACCAACAAGTCGGTTGCCCTCAGTAAGCCCCATTAAGGCATCCATTGCCTGTTGCAAGGAATCAGAATCTAAAGACCCAAAGCCCTCGTCAACAAACATTGTATCCAACTTTATTCCGCCCGAAGAAGATTGTATTTCATCGGAAAGCCCAAGAGCAAGGGAAAGAGATGCTTTGAATGATTCACCACCTGATAAGCTCTTAACGCTTCTCTCTGTTCCGTTATAATGGTCGATAACATCAAGGTCAAGACCGCTTTGAGAACGACTGTTATCTGCTTTTCCACGGCGTTTAAGCTCGTATTGACCACCTGTCATAACCATTAAGCGAATGTTTGCTCTCCTTATGATACGGTCAAAATATGCTGTTTGAACATAGGTTTCAAGCATTATTTTGTCTTTTCCGCTTGTTTTTCCGTTTGCGGTGTTTGAAAGTGCTTCAACCCAAACAAGCTCCTCCTCTATTTTTCCAATAGATACAGATTTTGCTTTTATTTCATTTTCAGCTCTTTCGTTTGCAAATTTTCTTGCACTTATGATTTTTTGCGCCGCAATTATTTCATTTTGACTTGAATCAAGCTGGATTTTCTTTGCTTTTACCGTCTCAATATCAATCTCTTTTGTTTCAGAAAGCATTTTTTCGTTTTCATTTATGGCAGAAACAATGCCTGCAATTTTCGTTTCTTGTTCATTAACTTTATTTCTTGCTTTTTCGATTGCAGTTTCAATTGACTTCTGCTCTGCTTCTATGACTTGTTTTGCTTCCTCTGCTTTTTTCTTGCTTTCAAAAGTCAGTTTTTCTTTAAGAGAGTTTATACGGTCTGTAAGAGAATCAACCTTCGCCTTGTTTTCTGCAATGCTGTTTGAAACATTTTTTTGCTTTTCATCCAAAGATGAATATTCTTCTGTTTTAGTTGGAAGCAACGAATCTATCTGACTGAGACGAGAAATTTTACCTTCAAGCTCTTTTATATTGTATTTCAACATTGCAATTGATGCATCAAGATTAGCTTTGGCTGTTTTCACTTGCTCCATTGCTTCTTCAACAGAAATGTTTCCAAAATATTCCTTAATAAGATTTGTTACAGCAACTCTTTTTTCGTCTATTTGCCCCTTTGTTTTATTTGCCTTTTCGCTTGCCTGACTTGCAGAAGCTAAGGCAGTTTCATACTCCCTTTTACTTTTATCAAGCTCTGCTTTAGTTGGTGCATTTTCAGATTTTTGCGCCTTTTGGGGATGACTTACCGAACCGCAAACAGGGCATTGCTTGCCATCTTCCAAAGTTTCGGCAATTATCCCCGCCTGCTCATCAAGATACTGTTTGAAAAGAAGCTGATATCTTTCGCCCTTTTCTTCTGCTGTTTTCATTTCAGCAAGATACTCTTTTTGTTCCTTTTCATAAAGAGCTTCACTTTTTTGCAAACCGGAAACACCGTCTTCTATTGCTTCAAGAGTTGCTTTCTTTGTTTCGGAATCCTTTTTTTGCATTTCAAGCTCAGCTTTTTCTTTGCCTGATGTTTCTATTGATTTTCTTTCCTCTGTAAGAGCATCAAGCTCAGCTTTGAGAGAAACTTGCTTTGACTTAAGCTGTGTTTCCTGATTTTGAAGCGTTGCAAGTAATGAAACAAGAGAATTATTTTCTTTGGTTAAGCTATCAAGCTCTGTATATTCGTTCAAACTTGCTTCAATAGAAGCAACTTTTTTTCTCAGCACCTCAATTTGTGGCTTTTTCTCCTCGGCAAGAGTAAGATTATTTTTCAACACCTCAAGGGTTATATTTGCAACATTAAGATTGTTTTTTTCTGTTTCAAGAGCATCTTGTGCTTTTTTTCTAAGGTTATATTCTGCAAGTGATTTTTCCGTCTCTTCAAGAGAAGCGGAAACTTTTTTCAAATCGGCAGTTAATTCTTCTTCCTTGCTTTTGTCATTTTTCAGAAGCTCTGCAAGGAGAGAAATAGTTTCTTCAATTGTAAGCTCACTATTTTTTGCTTTTTTAACCGTTATTGATAAAACATCGTTTTCATCGCAAACTATTCCATCTATATACTGTTTTATGCTCGCTTTAACCCCATCATATTCTCTACCAAGCTCTGAAGTTTTACTTTTAAGATAGTCTTGCAACGTGCAATAACGATGCGTGCGGAAAATTTTCTGAAAGATTTTCTTCCTTTCTTCTGTGGATTCAAAAAGTAACTTTCTGAAATCCCCCTGAGCAATCATTGCAATCTGGGTAAATTGCTCTTTATCAATACCCATAATCTTTTCTATTTCTGAGTTCACATCTTTAACCTTTGTGATATCTCTGCCATCGGGCATATGGAGATGTGCATTTGCTGTTTCCGTTGTCGTTCCCTCTCCCCTTGTTTTGGGGCGTTCATATTCAGGGTTGCGTTTGATGTAATATTCCTTACCGCCATATATAAAAGTAAGCTCAACCTGAGTTGGGGTTTCGGGAGAAGCATATTTTGAACGAAGCATGGAAGCATCTCTGTTAGCACCACTTGCAGAACCGTATAAGGCAAAAGTGATTGCATCAAAAATTGTGGTTTTTCCTGCACCTGTATCACCTGTAATAAGGTACAGCCCTTTTTCACCAAGAGAATCCAAATCAAGAGTTACAGTTTTTGCATATGGCCCGAATGCGGACATAACTAACTTTATCGGTCTCATTGTTCATTCCCCCATATTTTTTCAATCAGCTCTGTTATATATTGCGATTGCTTATCGTTCATTGGTTTTCCGTTCTGAAGCTCGTACAGCTCTGAGAATAACTCATAGGGCGACTTATTATCAACATCAGATACACCTTCAACAGAAAAAGAGCTTCTTGTGCGGGTGTTATCGTAATCCAACTTCATAAGGTTACAGTATATTGTTCTCAGCTTTCCTATTGCATCAACAACATCTTCCTCATCTGTTAGGGTTATGTGAACATAATCGTCTCGGTATGTTGTGTTTTCGTAAAAGCTCTTAAGACAAAGTTCATCGTATTTCCCCTTTAATTCAACCATGTCACGCTTTGGAATAAGGGGTATCGTCTCAACGGAAAGCTCTCCTTTTTTTCCAAGCTCAACAACGGTTACAGACTTTTGGTCCTTCGACTCGGAAAAAGAGTATTTAAGGGGTGTTCCGCAATAGCGCACACGATTTGACGAGCAGTTTTGTGGGCTGTGAATATGCCCTAAAGCAACATAATCGAAATCATCAAAAACAGAAACATCAACATTATCTGTTCCACCAACGGACATTTCTTCCGACTCAGAACGGGTTGCACCTGTTACAAATTGGTGAGTTACCAAAATATTTCGTGCATTTTTGTCTATGTTCATATGGGAAATTGCAACTCTCATTGCATCGGTGTATGATGCAACTTCATCATCAAAGTATCTGCGAACATGAACGGGTTTTATAAACGGAAGTAAATATATAAATGCATCTCCGTTTTCGTCTGTCAGTTTATATGGCTCTACATTGCCGTCATACACTTTTGATAAATGTATTCCGCTTTTGTCCATAAGACGAGAACCAAAAGCAATTCTCTCAGGTGAATCGTGGTTTCCACTGATAACATAAACCTGTACATCTCTATACGAGAGCTTTGTTAAAAATGAATCAAAAAGCTCAACCGCTTCTGCAGGTGGTACGGATTTGTCGTATATGTCCCCTGCAAGAATAACTCCGTCGGGTTTAACTTCGTCTATTATGTTGATTATTTTAAGCAGTATGTATTCCTGGTCCTCAATCAACGAATAATCATTAAGCCGTTTTCCAAGATGTAAATCAGATAAATGTATTAGTTTCATAAATCTCCTTTTTGTTAGGTGTTTTTAGTAAGAGTAATTTTTCCAACAACACCGAGCGTTTTCTATTATATCACTTTATTTTCAAAAAGTATTATGCTGTCAGCATAAAGATCAAAACAAATTACGGGCTATTTATAGCCCGAATGTTTTCAAAACGATTTAAGGGAAACTTGATGCCATAACCATATAATACAACCCGTTTCAAATCAGCACGCCGTTGCAATGATCAATTTCGTGTTGGATAATCTGGGCGGTCCAGCCCGTATATGTTTTTATTCGTGGCTTTAACGCTTCATCCTGATACTTTACCTTTATAGTTTTATATCTTACGCAGGGGCGAGGTCCACCGAGAAGGGAAACGCATCCTTCCTCGGTGTTATACTTTCCATCCTGTTTAATAATTTCGGGGTTAAACATAAGGGTGTAAGTGGGATTTTTACCGCTTTCGTCAAGAAACGCAATAATACGCTTACGCTCCCCTATCATATTTGCAGCCATACCGACACAGCTTTCCCTATGCTCCATCAATGTATCAAGCAAATCATTTGCGATTTTTAAATCTTCACTTGTTGCTTCTTCGGATTTTATTGAAAGAAAAAACGCATCGTGAATCAGTTGCTTTACCATAGTTTCCCCCTGTTTCAAATTATTTTAAAACACTATTACTTATTTTCTTTTTGGCTTGTTCAAATCTTTCTTTGGTTTTCTTGTATTTCTGCCCGATTTATCGGGGCTGAAAGAGTTGTCGGAGTTTTTTCTGTTTGCGGTTTTACCCGATTTATCTGTACTGAAAGCGTTTACAGAGCTTTTTTTGTTTGTAGCTTTTCCCGATTTATCAGTGCTGAAAGCATTTTCAGAGTTTTTTCTGTTTGCGGTTTTACCCGATTTTACACTCTTTACTATTTGGCTCTTTTTCTCTATAGAATCAGATTTTTTTGCACCTTCATACCTTTTTTTAGCAATGGGTCTATACCAAATAAGGCAATCTTCACCGCTTCCTATAAGGTCTTCACGTCCTGCAATATGCAGGGCTTTTTTTACTGTTTCAAAGTTTTCTTTTTTGGAAAACTGAAGAAGTGCCCGTTGCATTTTCTTTTCTTCGTATGTTTTGGGAACATAAACCGCTTCTTCGGTGAATGGGTCAAGCTCTGTATAGAACATACAGGTTGAAGCGGTGCCGGGGGTGGGATAAAAATCCTGAACCTGCTCGGGGTTTATTTTGTTCTTTTTAAGATAAATTGCAAGCTCAATTGCATCTTCGATTCTGCTTCCGGGATGGGATGACATAAGATAAGGAACTAAATACTGTTCCTTACCTGCATTTTGAGACAGCTTATAAAACTTCTCGGAAAACCGTTTATACACATCAAAAGAGGGTTTTCCCATATATTTCAGCACATTGTCCGAACAATGTTCGGGTGCAACCTTAAGCTGTCCGCTTGTATGCTCGGAAATCAATTGCTTTAAAAATTTATCATTGGTGCAAAGTGCATAGTCATAGCGCACCCCTGAACGAACAAACACCTTTTTAACGCCTTTAACTTCCTTCACTCTATTGAGAAGCTCTATGTATTCACTATGGTCAGCGTTAAGATTTTTACAGGGCGTTGGGAAAAGGCAACGCTTACGGATGCACATTCCGTTTTTCTTCTGCTTTTCGCAAGAAGGTGCGCGGAAGTTTGCGGTAGGGCCTCCAACATCGTGGATATACCCTTTAAAGTCGGGCATTGATGCAATTATCTCGGCTTCTCTCACAACGGATTCAACGCTTCGTGATGTAACTGCTCTGCCCTGATTAAAGGTTATAGCACAAAAATTACAGCCACCAAAACAACCCCTGTTATGGGCTATGGAAAACTTAACCTCTTTTATTGCAGGCACTCCCCCATCTTTTTCGTATGACGGATGATAATCCCTCATAAACGGAAGTGAATACACCGCATCAAGCTCTTTCCTTGTTAGCGGTGGCATTGGGGGATTCTGTACCAAAATACAGTTGTCATATTCCTCAATTATTGCTTTACCTGTTATATGGTCTTGATTTTCATACTGTGTTCTGAACGCCCTTGCATACGCTAACTTATCGGTTTTTAGGGTGTTATAATGGTATGTGGAAACATAATCGTATTTTGGGATATAATCCTTTTCAGCCAATATGCAAGTGCCTCTCACATCACGAATTCTCTTCACAGGCACACCCTTATCAAGAAGGAACGCAATTCGTTTGAGTATATTCTCACCCATTCCAAAAGCAAGTATATCTGCGGTTGAGTCAATAAGGATGCTCCTTCTTACCTTGTCTGTCCAATAGTCATAGTGAGCAAAACGCCTTGTTGACGCTTCTATTCCACCAATCACAATGGGAACATCTCCATATGCTTCCCTGATTCTGTTGCAGTATACAATAACTGCTCTGTCGGGGCGTTTACCCTTAACACCACCGGGAGAATAGTAATCGTCATTTCTTGGCTTTTTGGATGCGGTATAATGAGCAACCATAGAATCGATATTGCCACTGTTTACTAAAAATCCAAGGCGCGGACGGCCAAAGCGTTTGAAGTCAGTAACGCTCTTGTAATCGGGTTGTGCAATTATGGCAACGGAATATCCCTCCGCTTCAAGCACTCTCGACAGTATGGCTGTACCAAAAGAGGGGTGGTCAACATAGGCATCTCCCGTAACAAATATAAAGTCAGCTTGCACCATTCCCGATGCGTCAAATTCTTCTTTTGTAAGAGGTAAAAACATTTTTGTAACTCCTGTATATTCTTTTGCATTTAATAGTATGGAAAGAGGTGATTTTCTTGAGAAAGCGTAGATATAATAATCAGTCAAATAACCAAGCTTTAAACACTTGCAATAATTCTTCACTTGGAATAAATTCAAACAATCCTTGCGGAAACTGTAACGGTCAGAGCAGTTGTGGTAATTCAGAAAGTGGAAATTGTTTCAGCAACTTACTTTTTGGAAACAATTTCAGCAATCAAACCTGTAGAAACTGTTTCAGCGGTTTAAACCGTAGAAACGGTTCAAGCTGTGGTAACAGTTGCGGTTGCGATAATTCATCCTGTGGATGTGGTTGCAACAGCACAACATACGCAAATGGTAGAAACGGTTCAAGCTGTGGTAACAGTTGCGGTTGCGGTAACTCATCCTGTGGATGCGGTTGCAATGGCACAACATACGCAAATAGTAGAAACGGTTCAAACTGTGGTAACAGTTGCGGTTGCAGTAGCTCATCCTGTGGATGCGGTTGCAATGGCATAACATATGCAAACAGTAGAAACGGTTCAAACTGTGGTAACAGTTGCGGTTGCGCTAATTCATCCTGTGGATGCGGTTGCAATGGCATAACATATGCAAACAGTAGAAACGGTTCAAGCTGTGGTAACAGTTGCGGTTGCGGTAACTCATCCTGTGGATGCTGTTGCAATGGCACAACATACGCAAATGGTAGAAGCGGTTCAAGCTGTGGTAACAGTTGCGGTTGCACGAACTGCAGCAATTCAAGCTGTGGTAATACTTGCAGTAATTCAAACTGCGGAAGCGGTTGCAATAACTCAACTTGCGGTAATGGTTGCACAACTTGTAATAATGGTTGCAATAATTCTAACTGTGGTAATACTTGCGACAATTCAAACTGCGGAAATTGTTGTGAGCTTAATAATTGCGAAAATACCCGAGTTTATAGCTTTAGCAGAGGGCAAATTCGTAGCATCAATAACACTTGTCCCTGTTTCACTTGTAATTGTTGCAATCTTTGCACCGAGTGAAAAATATAAATAGCAAAAACGATTATATAACAGCTCAGTTTCACTCGTGAGATGTTTTAATAATAGTATGGGGATAATCCCAATATAAAAGGTTATAACTATTCATTTTCAATTATACCATACTTTATTTCTTGCTTCAAGAGTTAATTGAGAAAAATTTGATTCATTGCACTTTTAAATTAAATAACTAAGTGGGTACAAAAGATGAACCGACCCCAAAAGTCAATCTAAAACTGACGATTGTAAGGTCGGTTTGCTTTCAGTCAAATGTACCCACTTTTTAATTTTCATGTCGCTTTCAAGTTCGTTTTATTTGGATACACGTTAAAAAGTCGACAAGTATTGCATAATAAAGGGCAAGTAAAGAAGTAAGAAAAAATAACAATAAGAAGTCAAAAACACACCGCAGAATTCAAGCAAACCACAGTAAATTTATATCACTTTGGAAAAAATTTCACAACTGCTGGTTATTCGTTTTTCATAAATACCTAATATTTTTTAAATGCCCTCACGGTAAGTTGTAAAATAAAATGGCCAAAAAAATTGATCCATAATGAAACCTATGGTATAATGTTAAGCGACCAAACCCAACAACCGAAAGGAAACAAAATGGATCGCTTAAATAATACCACAACACAAAGAAAAAGTAAACACC